>JAHJZX010000030.1 GCA_018826295.1 Gammaproteobacteria bacterium | reverse complement strand
GGTTTTACCGGCATCAACGTGCGCGAAGATACCAATGTTTCTGTATAAGGATAAATCTGCTGACATAGTAGTCTCTATAAGCTAGGGTTTGAAAATAGTGCCGTAATATACAGGATTTCAAAACGTTTTGCAGGAAAAAAATTTTGTCACCGGCTAATTTTTTATCCTTGCTGTCAAAGCAGAGTTACAACCAGCAGCAACAACTTGTCTGGCGCTGCTTTGGGTGGATATTAAGACGGCCATGAATGTGCCCCGTGGCATCGCATCAGCCGGTTATGTTCGCCATTACACAAGCTTTGTGCTGATGTTATACCTTTATATAACTATATGTAGGATTACCCAGACGACCCAAATAATTTGTTTATGTGCAAAACGCTTTAGTAAGTCACAGCATGCGGCTAAATAGCGCAGCATAATTGGTGAAGATGCCAATTTTGATGCATACTTGTGCTTTACCTGATGTTCGAGGTTGATATGCGCACCACAGTCACGATTGACGATGAGTTATATCAGCAAGCGTTGGCGCTCTCTGAACCGGATATGGATAAAGCTGAGTTGTTTCGTGAAGCAATTAAAACCTATATCCGCGTCCAGGCTGCGCGCAGGCTGGCAGCACTTGGCGGCACCTTACCCGATATGCAACAACCTAAACGGCGGCGTGCAGAGCCTGCCGGGGCATGAGCGTATTGGTCGACACTTCTGTCTGGGTTAGTCATTTTCGACAGCACAATTTGGTGTTGGCAGAGTTGCTACAGGCTGATCTGGTTTTAACACATCCGCTGATTACATTGGAGCTCGCCTGTGGCACACCGCCGGCTCCTCGCCAGCGCACATTAGCAGCCTTGCGGTTGTTACGTCAGGCTCAGCAGCCGTCCTTGCAGGAAGTTGCTGATTTTATTGAACGTGAGAAACTCTTCAATCAGGGTTGCGGTTCGGTTGATATGATATTGCTTTGTGCCACCTTATTGACTCCGGGCACAACACTTTGGACACAAGACAAAAGCCTGCAGCAATTAGCCAAGCGCTTTGGCATGGAGTTTAAACAACATGACTGATAATACCGCCCCGGTAGAAAGCCAGCTGGATGCTTACAACGATTAAGATCTCGCTGCCTTTATCGCTTGCTACCGTGCGGATATTGCTATTTAACTTATGCCGGCAATAGCAGCTGACCCCGCAGCTTCTAGCTTGTGCTAACCGCCTCGTAAGCGCTACTTATTGCACCAACTATGTTCGCTTTGCTGTTGTAACGTTGTAGCTTGGTGATTACTCAACCACATTTCAGTTTTTGAATTAACCGGAAATTGTGACCCGGTACCGGGCCAATATAGTTGGCCGAATTCATCCAGGCATAAAGCGACAATCACCGGAGCCTGTTCGATCAACGCTTCATCGTCTTTATCTGTAAGCACAACGTAGCTAATTGTAGCTCTATGTTTACCGCGGTATGTCGTCAGTACGTCGGCTATATATACATGCCTTGCGTACTCCTCCTGGGTTTTTGGATCTACAGCCAATTCTATTTCAACATTAACATGCTGAATTTTTGCCAGATAAGGAGTATGGACTGCCGCTTCGGCTAGGCCCATTACGGCATAGTCGGAGCTGGCATCAACCACGGGCTGTGCCTGACACGCTGCCATGCAAGTTGTCATTACCATGCCTAACAAAAGTCTCATCATGCCTCACTGCCTGCGTTATCAGCGCTACCGGTGTAAATTGGTAAGCTTGTGTTGTCGGTATTGTAACCTGCGGGTACAACGAAGTGATCCCAAACGTCTTTTTTATAACGTGAAATCTGTACACTGTTACCTTGGTTACCTCCAAGCATATATAAATGGTTGCCGTCAGCACTTTGGCCTACCACAAAGGCTACATGGCCACCGCCACTGCGTGATTTAATACCGATAGCGCCGCAAATCGGTGCGGTTAGCGCTTTACCAAAATTCACCCACTCTTTTGCTCTGAAAGCATTTTTAACCGGCTCAAAACCATGCTGCTTCATTACCCAGGCAACAAAGCAACCGCACCAGGCATTTTTACCACCACTGTCGTCAGTGCCCCAAAATTTAGCAGCGCTGAAATATTCAAGTATCCTTGGGTTTGCTGCGGTACCAGCAACTTCTTTTTGACCAATTTCTGCAGCCGCGGTTTTTAACCAGTATGCAGTAGTGGTTGGTAACACGATAGTTTTTGTTGCACTGGCAGCGTTGTTGGCCAGCAAGGTATTAATGCTACGTTGAGTGTTGCCATTGACATCAATCTTGCCATCGGGGTTAACCATGCCCAGCTGTTTTTTTTGAAATAATTTAATTGCACTTACGGTTTTTGATGTCTCAGGCTTACTGCCAAGGCGACCATCGACAGTGAGTTTTGGCGTGGGTATAAGGAAATTATTTAGGGCATTTAAGGCCATTTGCACTGCTTTGACATCATTAGCATTGTTCTGCGCTGCAATACCTACAGAACCCGTTATGCGTAAGCTCGTCATAGTTTGTCCTTTTTAAAACCAGTGATGTAATGCATCCAAATGCGTGTATATCGCTATTAATGGTTAAATAAATGATATTGTCAAGTTAACGGTTGACTGATGTATGATGGCTTACAGATAGGATTAACCAAGTAGTCTTTTATTGTCTTCGATCCCTTTTTCTGTGGTCAAAGCCCAGTTGTTTCGTGAGGCGATGAAAACCTATATTCGGGAGCAAGCCGCGCGCAGTCTGGCGGTACTTGGCGGCACAACACCGGAAATGCCACAACCCAAACGACGTTTTAACAGAGAGTATAAACAACATGACTGATAATACCGCCCCGGTACAGCGCCAGCTGGATGCCTACAACGCTAAAGATCTCGCCGCTTTTGTTGCTTGCTACCACAGTGATATTGCTATTTATCGCATGCCAGCCACGACGCCATCACTACAAGGCCGCGACGCCCTGGCGGCATTTTATAAAACTGAACGCTTTACCATAGCCGCGCTGCACGCCGACGTGCTGCAGCGTATGGTGGTGGGTAATAAAGTTATCGATCATGAAAGGGTATACGGCATGACCGAACAGCCGTATGAAGTGGTAGTAGTGTATGAAGTGCAAAACGGCTTAATTACCAACGCCTGGTTTTACCCGGTGGAATGAATGGCTGCTATGCGTCAAAACGGACATTGTAAACCACGTACAAGGGCTTGTTAGACGGACTAATCCGTGTTTATAGCCAACGCAAACACATGCTGTTCCTTTAACGTATTGTAAGTTTTAAAGAAGCGATGTAGTGTTCTGTACATTAAATTTACAAAGTCCGAAAAGTCCTTGTTTAAATAACAAGATTTCTGCCGGATAAGCGTTATATGCCATGATGATTGAGCTACTTTTCGCTTCAACACTACTGACATTCATTGTAACTGATGATTACGAGGTTGAGTCTTGTTCTGATGAAAAATTTGAACTGCTTAGCGTGATTATGCCGAGGTGGCCTATGCATACAGAAAGGCTTAACGGATTAGGTTTTGTTGATATTCGAGTTATGGTTGACGAGAACGGCAAGGTAGGTGAATCAGTTATCACTGACTCAATGCCTTTTAGATTATTTGACAGGGAGTCTTTAAGAGCAGTCAGAACTTGGGAATTCAATCAGTCAAGCTATACAGAGCGCTGTTTCGATATAAGGTTTAAGTTTGATTTTGACAAGTTCAATGAGCGAGAGTAAATGGCATATAACAAGAAAATTTTATTGCCAACAAAGGTCGTGGGCTGCGACGTCAACCCACTGCGCGGCTGCTTTGAGCGTTAAATGGCAAATATGAAAGCACTTGTATTGCTATCAATTCTTCTGCTTATGGGGTGTAGTAGCTCAATACAGTATGAAGAGATCCGAAAGGATAACTATGGCCATGATAGGCCGGGCTATTCCGATAAAAAATTATCTGAGGGATCATACAAAATCAGAGTTTTGGGTTACGACGACACTGATGAGTCGGTGTTTCGGCTTTTCTTTCATAAAAGAGCTTCTGAATTATGCGGAAGAAGCACGTATTCAGTCCTTGAGTATAACGAGACAATAGTTGTTATATCTCATACTGTTCAGGATTACGCGAATAGAGGTGTAACAGGTATAGTGAAATGCATTTAACAAAGCTAGTTAGCAACGCCCACTGCGTGGGCTGGTCCTCAAACCCGCTACGCGGCTTTATCGGCGGCTGCTTTGGGCGTTAAGTCCAGGTAGGGATACAGAGCATGAGTTACGATCTATTTATGAAACCCCGAAATGGGGATTTTTCGAAAAGGCAGTTTGATTCATATTTTTGGGGACGCAAAAATTACACCCTGGACGGCTCACAAGCTTGGTACCAAAACGAAGTGACTGGAGTCTATTTTGTTTTTGAATACCAGGAGCATGCAGATGATGATAACGAAGAATATTTCCCAATTGCGTTCAATATGAACTATTTCAGGCCGACTTTCTTCGTCAAAGAAGCGGAGCCTGAGGTGAGAGAGTTTATAATAGAGTTTGATTTGAAAGTAGATGATCCTCAAACCCATGGAATGGGTTCTGGAGATTTTAACTCAGAAAAATTTACCAGTGGCTGGCTTTACGGTAACGAATTTGGCTATCAATCAATTCTGAAAGACCATCCAGAGGTTATCACTTTGCCTACTGAACAGCTGGAAGCTGTCTGGTCGTGGAATATTCAGAAGGAAAGGCTTCAAGAAGAAGTTGAAGAAGACGTTTTTGTACCGTCTATTATGGTGCTGAATTATAAAGGTAGAGCTGTTACGGCTTGTGTCTGGCCTGATGCTATTCCGTCAATAATACCTCCCGTTGATATACTTTTGATCGGCAGAAATGAATTGGCACCTAGACGGCTTTTCAAAAAAGTTGAGGATATGGCGATAGGACCCTGGAGTGATATTCAACCGCTTTTAGAACGACATAAAAGCAAGATGCAGGGGCAGGCTTACTATCTTTTTTACCAGTCGGTGCCAACAGAAATACGAAAGTGTGTTCAAAGCCTTAAGCCAGTCGATCGACAAACCTTAGCAAGGTTATCAATAGATCAGGTGTTAAACAGAGAGCTGGTTAAAAAGTATGTGGCTTAATAAGTTGATTCAGTTCGTTTCGGGCCTATGGACGTACTTAAGTGCGCCGCTGATCAAAGCATTTATTGCCTAAAGGGAAATTGAGTGACATTCGAAATTCGTACAGAAAATCAGGTCATCGGAATCACGGAGTTGGAAGGCGGAGATCCTCCTATGGGCTTCGCTTTTGGTAAAGTAGAACCAACGGATTTGTACGGAAAATGTCCTGCGCCTGCTGTGTATCGAATATACGACAGTAAAACTGGCGAAGAAGTCGCAAGTGAATTAGTTACAGTTGAAGATCATTCAACAATAGTGGGTCATCAGTGTATCGAAGTCACGATATTGATTAAGTCGTCAAAAGTTTATCGGAAGTTTTTCAAGCATCACGTAGAAGCATATGAAAAAAAATTTAAGTAGCCTGAAGTTAATATGTAAAGGCAGCCGAATCATAACGCGCAGCTGCTTTAAGCGTTGAGCCGAGTTAGTTATGGAGTTATTTCTTCGATTATTCGCAACGTGTAATGATGACCCTACGTCGGAAAAGTTATTGGAACGTTTGTCTCATGAGATTTCAGTATTTGCGCAATCAATTCCATTAAACCTAGGCCGTTACTGGAAGATCCCTGAGTTGTATGAGTTTACTTTCCATTTAGTGCCGGCAGGAATTGACCTTTTCAATAAAATTATTAATGTTTCTTCAGACGGATGGGTTCATATGGGAAATGGAAGTGAATGCTCATCTGTTTGGAATGTCGCTGATGGCAAGAGCTTGTTTGTGCCGGAAGTTCAGTGGGCCGAGTTGCAGCTATATAAAAAATCTCGCTAGCAATCGCCGGCACAATCGCGTCAGTTGGGAGATCCTCTCGCGACAAGTTGCTTGCAAGTGGAGCGGGCGTTTTGTGTGAATGACTATGGATTGGCGTCAAATGGAAGTATTCCACGGTATCGATCTAAATGATTCTTTCATTTTAGATTGGAGTTTTGAGAATAACTGCCTTTGCTTTGAGCTGGAGGCCAATGTCTGGCCAGTGTCAAAATATTATGCTGAACCAAAGTTAAGTGAGTATACGTGTTACCGAAAAGCAATATTTCAATTCACTAATGCAGTTTCCGTATCTGGTTTCGCACTGATGTCGCAGCTATGTCGCACCCGTGTCGGTGCCTTGTCGTAACGGGGTAGTGCTGTAGGGAGCATAATAGCGGCCATCAGAGACTTTGTGGAGAAGCGATAGTTATGTACGTGAATAGCACACGCCTTAAAGAGCTGCGGTTAGCCCGGCAATGGTCGCAGGAACAGTTGGCCGCCCTGAGTGGTTTGAACCTGCGCACCATCCAGCGTCTTGAATCTGGCGCGAAGATTTCGACGGAATCTTTACGCGCACTCGCCGCTGTTCTTGAAGTGCCGGCCGACAGCTTGTTGGTCGGCGAGCCGACGCCCAGCCAGGCAGCCTTAAAGGCTATGCGCCAAGGTGTGATGTCAGGCCTGGAATTTAACGGTACCACCTCGCGAGCGGATTTTTGGTGGTTTGTGCTCGGTGTGGCATTGCTGTTGGCCTTTGCAAAGTTGCTCGGTGAAGTGCTCGGGTCGCTGCCATTGCTGCTGGCTTCATTGCTTGTGTTGCTACCGTGGATTGCGGCCTGCACCAGGCGCCTGCGCGACGCCGGACTCAGTCCTTGGTGGCAACTTATCAGCTTGGTGCCAGTGGCGGGGTTGCTTGTACTGCTGTATCTACTTACACAGCCAACTAAAGCCGTGACTACTATTGATGTGACTCCAAGTTAAAGCCGCTGCGGCAAAAAAAGGGCGTAGCTAACAATTGCTTTAATTAGGCAACTCTTTGAAAATAAATATTTTTCATGTCGTAAGTGATAGTGCTTTGCTACGCAAGGCTGGCTAATAAACATGCTCCAAAATCAGACAGCTAACTCAGCCCCTACATCACCCTATTCAGACTGCGGCACCAGAACGCTCAACCCATGCTCTGTGTTAAGAAATGCCACTATTCCTTGCGCAAGTTGCTCCAGAATCGCGTAATGTTGCTCTATCACTGCTGGAGGTACACAGGAACTGGTTAAATGAAAACTGTCAGTTGGTGTCAGAGCTATCAGTGCAACAACTTGATCTTTTGCAGAAACCCGCAATGTATCGCTACTGATACTATCGCCGAATCGGGTTTTACGGTTGGTAAATACAGATTGGTAGCTGTACCGGCTATCGTCCGGATGGGAAATTACCAGCACTTCAGTATCTGGCATATTATCCATTTCAATCAGCGTGGTAAGCTCTTCAGGCACGATTGGCGAAAACAGCACTGAGCTAAAAGATGTGGTTAAGTCATCATTTGCCGGAATTTTTCGGTACTCATTGTCAGACAGTTGCTCAAAGCCTGCAGGGATATGCCAGTTACAGCCAATAAAATTATGGCTGGTAGCATCACTACTACACGCCGTGAGCAACAGTATAACGCTGACTAATCTCTTCATAGCTTAATGACCTTTTACTCACGTACTTGTGTTAATGCCCTTGAGATATTGAGCATACCCAATATTAAAAGCAGATAAAAATGAGACTTAGCCGCCATCCAAACTAACACACCTGCGCGGGTGTTTTAACAGTACCGCCCGATAATACAGCGTGTATTGTTGTGCTACTGTTATTACAGCCAATATCTGTTAACAAGAGCAGACTGATGGACGATAAAAGTGCTGTAGTTGCCGAAATTGAACGTGAAATAAAAGCCCGCTATCGCTATTCCAAGTTCGATTTTATTCTTAATCATTTGCTGCTATTTCTGGTGGTTATTGCCAGCAGTTACCCGGCTTTTGCGCAAATATTTGGTGATGGCCAGACTAAGCTGACAGCAGCCATAGCGGCTATTCCTGCCTTTATTTTGCTATTTCAGCGCACCTTTAAATGGGAACAGCGTGGTGAATGGCATTGGGACTACCGACGCAGGTTGACAGCAATACTGCGTGAAGTGCGGGATCAGGGCTTAACTGACGAAGATGCCAGTAAAAAGCTAAACAAGCTTGAGGAGGAGCTGGCCGGTAGTTTTCCTGGTGTTAATTATCCCGCCAGTAAAGAAAAGTAATTGCCAGCCAGGTTATATACCCGGGGTTCTGTTGTACGCTTGCGGCAGGTGTTTACCACGCAGCTGCTTTGTTTGGCAAACAGGAGCTATTGATGGTCGTTGATTTTATATTTATTGCCCTCGCACTTGGACTACTCTTTGTTGGTGCCGAGGGGCTTGTCAGGGGCAGTGCGGCAGTTGCAACGCGGGCTGGGCTAAGTCCTCTGGTGGTGGGGTTAACGATTGTAGCTTTTGGTACCAGTTCACCGGAACTGGTCGTCAGTGTCAAAGCGGCTGTTTCGCAGCAAGGCGATATTGCCGTAGGCAATGTGGTCGGCTCAAATATCTTCAATATTGCTTTTATTCTTGGGTTAACAGCTCTGGTGTGCCCCATTCCAGTTCACCGACAGATCATTAAAGTAGATGCGCCCATTGCGTTGGCGGCAGCCATTTTACTGGTATTCCTTCTTATGGATAAAACGCTTGGACGAGTTGAAGGCGCTCTACTGGTTGTAGGGATAATTGGCTATACCTTGATGAACGTGATGTTGGCACCTAAAGATGGTGCTGCAACCGACGCCTCTGGCGCTGAGCCATCAATAGCTGTATTGCCACGTTGCTGGATGGTTGATATCGTGTTCATTCTGGCGGGGTTAGTTGTATTGGTAATTGGGTCACAGCTGCTTGTAGATCACTCGGTGAAACTTGCCACGTACTTTGGCATCAGCGAGGCAGTTATTGGGCTAACAATTGTTGCTGCGGGCACCAGTATGCCAGAACTGGCAACCTCTGTTGTTGCGGCTTTTCGAAAGCAACCCGATATTGCGATAGGTAATGTCATCGGCTCGAACGTTTTTAACATTCTTGGAATATTGGGTGTGGCCTCAGTTGTCACGCCGATAAGCGCGACAGGCATATCGACATTCGATTACGCTACTATGATTATCTTCACTGTCTTACTCATTCCCTTGCTCTATACTGGCCGACTGCTTCATCGCATCGAGGGAGCTATGCTTTTGCTGCTATATGGCGCCTATGTCTTTGTTTTATGGCCCAAGTGACGTGATGCTAGTTGTGTGGCGTTAATTTGTAGTGGCAAGGTTAGGGTAGATTCAAAAAAAGGGGCGTAGCTGATAATTGCTTTTAGTAGGCAACGCATTGAAATAAAGCTGCTGGCTTGCGCTTTTTTTATACCAACATCCGGCAAAAGCAGCGTAAAAATATGCTAATTTTTCTGCCTGTTGCAACTGCTGCGGCCGGGCGCTGATAATATGTTGCTGCGTCAACATTAAAGGATATACAGATGACACCTTCAACTCAGCCGTTGTTCTGGCGTAACGCCGGCATGCCTTACGTGGAGCTGCGGCAGGTGCTTGATGGTCGCCTTGTCAGCTATGCGCTGCATTCGCATCAACAATGGTCGGTGGGTGCCATTTTAGACGGGCAGAGCGAGTTTGTTTGCCACAACCGGTTGCATTATGTGCAAAGCGGGGCCCTGGTTATGATGAACCCGGATGTGGTGCATGCCTGCAACCCGCAGCAAAATTCGCCCTGGGCGTACTATATGATGCATCTGGATAAAAACTGGTTGGCGGCTTTTTTACACACAGAAGGTGTAAGATCGCAGCCGGGTTGGTTTGATACCACCGCAGATACCTTGAGTTGTCCGCAGTTATTTGCCGGTTTTGTTGCTATTGCAGAAACTCTGCGCTCGCCGTTGTGCTCTGTGGCAGAAAAAGACGCCGTTTTGCGCACTTATCTCCGGCAATTATTTCTGCAACTGGATAACCACAGCGTCGCAGTTGCCACTTTGTCTGCACCGGACAAGCTGTACCGGGTAGCCGATTATCTTGCTACTCATTGTGAGGAAGATACGGCTATTGACACGGTTAGCGCTGCTTTTGGTTTGAGCACCGGCTACCTCATGCGCGCCTTTAAACGACATTTTAATATGACACCACACGCCTACCGGTTAAACCGGCGGGTCCAAATGGCGCAGGATGCACTCAAGCAAGGTAAGGCTATCGCGGCTATAGCGCATGACACCGGCTTTAGCGATCAGCCGCATTTTCAGCGCGTATTTAAACAGCGGGTCGCGGCGACACCTGCACAATATCGTAGTGTGGAGTTACAGCAACAGCAGGATACAGCTAAACGCAAGTAGCGTCGCCAGAGTCTTGTTTAATAAACGCATGCCGGCCGCACTTTGCACCCGTCGCCCCAGTGCTATGCCCGCCCATAGCCAAACGGCTAAAGACAGCCAGCACACAGGCAAATACACCGCAGCAAATATTAACACGTGGTCTGTATTGGCTTGGGGAATATAAGCCACAATACCGGCTACTGCCGCCAGCCAGGCCTTAGGGTTTAACCACTGCATAACAGCGCCGGTAATAAAGTTTGGCGCTTTGCTATCGGTTTGCCCGTTGGCTCCGCCGTTGTCGGTAAATAGCCGGTAACTCAGATACAGCAAAAAGCTGATCCCCAGCCATTGCAACGCGGTAGTGAGCCAGGGTAAGACGCTTATAATGTGCTGCAGACCAAACCCGATAATTAAAAATAAGCCAATAAACCCCAGGGTAGCACCGCTGATAAAGTGTATGCCCGCAGCTGCACCATAACGTGCACCGCTGCTGACAGATACCAGGTTAACGGGGCCGGGAGACAGAGAGGCGGCTAAGGCAAACAGTGCCATAGAGCTGATAAGTGACAAGGTCATGTAGTGTAATTCCGTATTAAGGCAACAGGACAGCTACTATCGCTGGCAGCGGCGGCGCTGTATTGCACAAAATTGACCTTTGCTCCGCTGTATAATTGACAAAATGTCAAAAAAACCGCGGAATATATGCTAATTTTGCCGCCTTAATTCAGTAACGGGCGCACTATGGTTAACTCTGCAGCAATAGGTATTTTTGACTCTGGTATCGGCGGGCTGTCGGTTGCCCGGGCGGTGCGTGAGCTGCTGCCAAACGAGCGGCTGATTTACGTTGCCGATACTGGCCATGCGCCCTATGGCGAAAAAACGGATGCGTATATTTACCAGCGTATGCAGCTGATTAGCCAGCATCTGCAACAACAGGCGGTTAAAGCCATAGTGGTAGCCTGCAATACCGCCACCACTGCCGCTATTGCCAGATTAAGAGCAGAATGCCCGCTGCCGGTTATCGGGGTGGAGCCGGGCGTAAAACCGGCGGTGCTGGCCAGTAAAAGCGGGGTAGTGGGGGTTTTAGCCACGCCGCGTACTTTGCAAACTCCAGCCTTTGCTAATTTGGCGCAGCGCTTTGCCGGTCAGGCCCGCATTGAACTGCAGCCTTGCCCGCAATTGGTACAGCTGATAGAAAGCCTGGATTTTAACGGCACCGCTATGCAGGCGCTGCTGAAAAGTTATATTAACCCCTTATTGGACAAAGGCGCCGATACGCTGGTGTTGGGTTGTACCCACTACAATTTTGTCGCTGCTGAGATTGCAGCCATCGCCGGGCCGGCGGTGACTATTATCCGTACCGAAGCGGCTGTGGCCAAACAGCTGCAGCAGCGCTTACTGCAGGCAAAGTTATTGGCCGATGCCGGTAGCAGCGTCAGCGACCTATTTTACAGCAGCGGCAACCTTGAGCTGTTTTGCCGGCAGTTGCAACAGCTGTGGCCGGGCGCCGATAACCCGTTGCCGTTGTAAATCTATTGCTGGCAGCGCGGCATCCGATGATATTAAAGCGCTTTGTCAGTCGCCTGATATTAGGGTAACGTGGTGTTTTTTGTGCAACAGGCTGTTATATGTTCGCAACCCTGACCCAAATTGGTTTACCTATAGCACTGATCCTGATTATGACCGGCGTGGGCATGAGCCTGCGCGTAGCGGATTTTTCCCGGGTGTTGCTTTCACCTAAGGGGTTTTTACTTGGTGTTCTGGCACAGCTGTTGCTGCTGCCGCTGGCCGCCATTGCTGTGATAGCACTGTTTGGATTGCAGGAAGAACTGGCAATAGGACTGTTTATTTTAGCGTTGTGTCCGGGCGGTACGACCTCTAATTTGTACAGCTATTTGAGCAAAGCCGATGTCGGTTTGTCGGTATCTCTTACTGCGGTGGTGGGCTTTATAACACCTTTTACCATTCCGCTGCTGGCAGCCTGGGCGATAGGTTTTTATGCCGGATCGGATGCGAATTTGAAGTTGCCGGTATTTCGCACCTGGCTGACTTTAATGGTCGTTAGCGTATTGCCGGTGCTGGCGGGCATGCTACTGCGGGCGAAATGGCCGGCCTTTAGCCGGTTAGCCGAGCCTTATATCAGCAAGTTTTCCATCCTGGTGCTGGCGCTGTTAATTATCAGCATTGCGGTCGATTTAGGCGATGAGCTGTGGCGCTATCTGTTAGCTGCCGGCCCGGCGGCCTTGTTGCTTAACCTCAGCACCATGTTGCTCGGATATTTGCTGGCCAAGTGGCTGCTGCAGCACGAGGATCAGGCGCGCACTATTTGCCTGGAAGTCGGCCTGCAAAACGGTACTTTAGCGCTACTTATTACCACGGGCATTTTACAAAATTCGGCCATGTCGATAGCGCCCAGCGTGTACAGTTTATTAATGTTCGCCAGCGCCTCGTTATTTGCGCTCTGGGCCAGGCGTAGTCGCCCTGGCTAAAGTGCAGTGTTTAGCTTGGCTTTTAGCATAAAATTGCAGATAGAAGCGGTTATCGTCAATGCTTCCATGTAGAATGCGCGTTTAAAAGCTGGTTCAGCTTTGGCACCTCTGTAGGAATTTTGATGAAAAAGACAATAGCACTAACGCACCCGAAGCTGGTACCTGCCCGGTTGGTCGACTCCATTAAGTATGATATTAAAAAATACTTAAACCGCGAGCGGCGTAAAACCTTACCGCAAGACACAGATTATTGGACATTTGATTGCCGCTTTGGCGCAACTGAAGAGGTAGCAGCAACAATTTTTACCTCTGAAATTAATAAGCATATCGATGCCGCTGTAGCGCAGGAACTACCGTCGTTCTACATTGAAATTCTGGCCCGTGCCTGCAAGCACAAGCCGCGCCCGACAGTAGCCGAAGCTGATGCCGCTGACGACGACGGTGAGTAACGCTGCGTTTTTTGTCGCAAGGGCAGCGCTGCCCTTGCTATGTTGCGCCAGCGCAATAACAGCTTAAATGCCGTTAAAAACAAACAAAGCTCTGCTACAGCGCTAAAATACTGTATATTCTGCCCTCATTTTTTTACTGTAGCTAATCTACAGAGGAACTCTTATGCAATTTTCATCTTTAGATTTGGCACCCGACTTACAACGCGCGCTGGTTGAATGTGGCTACAGTGAAATGACACCGGTACAGCAGCAGGCCATAGTGCCGGCGCGACGCGGTAAAGATTTACAGGTCACAGCGCAAACCGGTACCGGTAAAACCGCTGCTTTTGCTCTTCCGTTATTACAGCGCATGCTGGACAAGCCTAAAGCCAGCGTTGAGCGCCGGCCACGGGCGTTGATCCTTACGCCAACCCGCGAACTGGCCGAGCAATTAGCGCAAGCGATAACTGCTTATGCGCAGTTTGTTCCGCTGAGCGTTACCGCGCTGTACGGCGGTGTAAAAATGGGCGGCCAGGCCAATAAACTGATTGCCGGCGTCGATATGGTTATCAGCACACCCGGCCGCTTGTTAGAGCATATGGCACTGGGCAACGTAATACTGAGCGATGTGGAGTTTGTGGTGCTGGATGAAGCCGACCGGATGCTGGATATGGGCTTTATTACCGATGTGCTGAAGTTGCTGCAAATGACCGCGACTACACGGCAAACCCTGCTGTTTTCTGCCACAACGTCACCGGCGGTGAACGAGCTGTCGCATAAAATTCTGCGTAATCATCAGCAGATCCGGGTGGCGAAAACCAATAGTACCGCAGATACGGTAAATCATGTGGTTTATGAGGTAGAAGAAAGCCGTAAAATTGAGTTATTTGAACAGCTATTGGCAGAGCATAACTGGTTTCAGGTGTTGGTATTTACCAGTACTAAAGAACAGGCAGATCGGCTGTTAGCTGGTTTGCAAAAACGAAAGATTGACGCAGCAGTATGTCATGCCGATAAAAGCCAGGGCGCACGCCGCCGGGCTATCGTTGAGTTTAAATCGGCGAAATTACAGGTGCTTATTGCCACCGAAGTGGCCGCCCGCGGTTTGGATATTCAGGGGCTGGATTATGTGGTTAACTTTAATCTGCCGTATTTGCCGGAAGATTACGTGCACCGCATCGGTCGTACCGGCCGCGCCGGAGCCAGTGGTAATGCTATTTCTTTTGTCAGCCGTGAAGAAGAACAAACCTTAGAGCGTATTCAAAAGCTGATTGGCAGCGATATCAAACGCATTGTTAAGCCGGGTTTTGAAGTCAGTAATCGCGGTTCGCTGTTAAAGAGTATTTCGCGCAAGGTATTGTCAGGCCGCTCTAACAAAGCCAGCGAAACCGTGATTGAGCTGCAGGGCAATGCCAGTGCCAAGCCGAAGGCTAAACCACGCCGCACGAAATAGGGCGGACTATCAGGTACCCTGCGTTAACCATGACGATAAAGGATGTTAAAAGCGGGCAACAGTTTGGATGTTTTCGATATGTGGATTAAGACGGAAGAATTAGCGGGTCGTTTTGTAACACTGGAACCGTTAGCTGAACATCATATTGAGGCGCTGCAACGGGCGGTTGCCGACGGCGAGCCTGACAAACTATGGTTTGCGCATGTGCCGGCGGCAGATCAGATGGCCGATTATGTTTCTCAAGCCATTACTGCCGCTGCCTGTGGTGATGTTGCTTATGCGGTAAAGTCGCTGGCAACAGGTGACATTGTCGGAACAACTCGCTACTACAATGTCGATGCGGCAAACAGAAGGGCATTGATTGGCTATACCTGGTATGCCGATTCTGCCAAAAGAACGCCGGTGAACACCGAATGCAAACTGCTGCTATTGGCCAATTTGTTTGAGTCGTTAAATGCCATCGCGGCTGAGTTTCGTACGCACTACTTTAACAGAGCATCACGTGCAGCCATTGAACGGCTGGGCGCTAAGCAAGACGGTATACTACGTAACCATCAGATCATGCCAAATGGCTCGTACCGGGATACAGTGGTGTATTCAATTATTGCCAGCGAATGGCCGGCAGTGAAAGCCAATCTGTTAAGTAAACTGAGCTAACAAAGCTACCGCCGTCGGGTTTTCCGGCTAAGAAAACCGCGGCTATTACAGTGATAAATGATAATGTCTTATATTGAATCGTGAATAAGCTTTTAGAGAAATGCCTATTGGCTATTGCAGTAGCACTGCATAGGTTAAGTGTGATGTTTGCTCAGTTTCGGAGAATGTTATACACACTGATAATTTGTTGTTGTCATAAAAATTAAAACAGATTAATTTTGTACAACTTTATTGCGGGGAGTTTAACGGGATGCACATTATCCTTGGTGTATTGGGCGCGCTGGTTACTATTTTGATTTTGCTTAACCGCCTGACGGAAGCAGGGGTAGATGTTGGCTGGTTAAATCCGTTTAGTTGGCACCGGCGGCGTAAATATCGCAAACAACATGATCTTAACCCGATGTTTAAGCTGGACCAACCGCTGGATGTGGCCGCCTTGTATTTGGTGGCAGCAGCTAAAGTAGATGGCGATGTAACCGCCAGCCAGAAAACTGCTTTGTTAACTATTTTCTGCAAAGAGTTTCATTTGTCAGACAATGCGGCTAAGCAGTTACTGTCGTCCAGCGTGCATTTGATTGGTAATGGTCAAGAGTTTTATCAAAATCCTGAGCTTGCTGCGCAACGGGTTTATGACAAACTGACTGCCGAACAGGTTGAATCAATAGTAGTTCTGCTGCGCCAGGTGATTAATATTGACGGCACGCCCTCGTCACAGCAAACCGACTTTGTTAGCCGCATCACTAAAGCGATGCCTGTGTTTCAAGCAGCTAAAAAGTGGTAGGCAGTGATCCCTTTAATGTGACTTTTGCATGTGTTGATAGGCTTTCGTCGTTACCACGTCGCACTTAATTGCAAACCCACGCCATTTAAACCTGCGGTTGGTGTTACCTGTACACCATAAAACGGCTCGACAAAATAATAGCTGGCAGCAATGCCGATTAACGCGCCGGCCAGTACGTCGCGACTGTCGTGGTGATCATTGTTTACCCGGCTGTAACCAACATAAGTTGCCAGAGCATAGGCCGGTACGCCGTATTGCCAGCCGTAACGACGCTGCATAAAAGCCGCCGCCTGAAACGCCATGGAGGTGTGGCCGGACGGGAAAGCGTCGTTGTCTGAGCCATCCGGGCGGTTTTTGTGAATGGCGGTCTTCAGCACCAGAGTTGTAGCCACAGTGGCGGCAAAGCTGTAGTAAAATTGCTTGCTGCCTTCAGCGTCGTCCAGATAGTGCGTCATGCCCCAGGCTGCAGCGGGCAGGGCTACACGCAGCACATCCGCAGCGGTGTCTTCTGTACTGGCGCAGGCATTGTGCAGTGGCACCAGGCAGAGTAGTAGCGCACTTGCCAGATGGTAAAGATGTTTAATTATGCTACCTCTGCTCATTGTACTTCCGTTAATTGTTGCAGCTTATAGCTCTATATATTGTGGCCAGCCCAGCAAGGGGTTATCCAGGCCTTGTTTACCTTCAAAAGCATCCAATTTTTCTGGTGTGGCATCCTTTAGCTGCAGCGCCTGATAGTCTTTGACAAAAAACAGTGTACGCAGCAGAGAGGGCACAAAGTGCTGGCCTAAGTCAGCACGAATGGCGTCGGCATTGGCGGCAGGTAATTCTGCCAGCGTGGCTTCAGTTTGCATGGCAAAAAAGCTGTCGTTAAACCAGTGCGGTTGTAAACTTATGCTGCGCAGGCGTTTTTTTAAATCTTGCCGTACTTTATCACCACCGGTAAGGGCGCGGTAAAATACGACTTCGGCCAATACTTCTTCTAAGCTGAAATGCTCAAATTCGTCAAAGTGTGTGCGGGCGTAAAACTGTTGTTGTAGCAACTGCATCGACTGACTGCGCCGGTGTTCGGTTAACGCCAGTTGGTATTGCTGGTAGCCGTCCCAGTCTTCGGCGTCTGGTGGGGTAGAGATACTTTGCAGCAACTGCTCAGCAACATCACCATACAGGGATGCCTTACCGGTTTTTTTGCTGACAGCCGCCAGCATAGTCCAGCCTTTTTGAAACGGCTTTACCAGACCTTCCGGTGCCAGCAATACTGATAGCGCCTGTCGCTGGTCGTCCTGTGCCAGTTCCTGCAAGCCTAAACTGACAATGCCTATCACGTCGTATGCGGCTTGTTCCAGCAAGTGCATTTTGTACTTGTTGTAAAACTTATCAGCAAATTTCAGGCTCATCAGCACAGCTTTGCTTTTTATTTGCTGTAATCCGGCTGCCGTAAGGTTGTCATCGGCGACAGCCTTGCTGATCACCCGGCTTAAAAACGGCCCTGTGCTGCCATCGCGTAGCATTAACTGCATGGTGCTATCCTTTTCCGTCACTGCTTAATCGAGAAAGCTGAACATCTCGTCTACTTCGCTGTACTCGTCACTGCTTTGGCTGTTTTTCTCTTTCGCCTGTAAAACCAGCTCTGAAGCAAACTTGCTAATAATGCCTTCCCAGGCTGAGTTTTCGTTGCGGATCAAAGCTTTAATTGAGTTCTCAACGTCGGGCGTTAACTGGCGGATCAGAGCCAGTAAGCTGCGTGGATCATCAAAACCGAGGTTGTGAGCCTCTTCTGTCTGGCTGCGCTCGGTGTAGGCTTCGGCTTCTTCTAAATGCTCTTCATCTTCGTAAAGCTTATCTTCCCAGTAGTTTTCGTACTCAAGAATTTCGCCACGGTACAGCTCGATAAACGGAATAGACAAATAAAATAAGCCGGCCGGATCTTCAGCAATACACTCTAATACTTCGGCCTGCTTGTCTTCACTATCCTGGGTGCGAATTAAATAGGTTAAAAAATCAAAGGTATGCTGTTGAAGTTCCTCAGCATTGTTTTTAATTTTCTCTTCCCAGTACAAGGGTTGCTGGCAAACGATATCGCGGATGCGCTCCGGGCTCATCAACTCAGACATAATGGACGGAAAGGAGATGTCGTGCTCGCTGTTGATTTGTGTCAGCGTAACGATGTCAATTTGCTCAATGACTTCAACCAACTGTTCGTCGCTCATGGTGTTGGCTATCAGCTCAAACTTTTTACTGGCTTGTTTGGGTTCAACTACGGCCAGCTGTTTAATTTCGGCAACAGCAATTTCAATTAAACTGGTACTCATTAAACTTATTCTCCTTTAAAGCGGATCTCATCGTATTGATCGTCGTAGCCTTCTTCGTCGCTATCGTCATCGCTGTCAGCATCGTCGCTGTCGTAGTCGCTGTGATAACTGTCGCTGTCATCGTCATGCTCAGCTGCGATGTCACCTTCTTCCTGATAGGTTTCACTGCCATTACGCCGTTTAGCACTAATATTGCCACTGCCATCGAGTAAAAACAGCACGGCACAGGCTTCAATTAACTGTGATTCTGAGTAGGCCCGGATGGCTTTTACTAATTCCAGGTCGGCATTGTTAAACGCCACTGAGGTTTTAAACTGATCCCAGCTTGGTGCTGTCGCCTTATCTAACCATTGCTGCCATTGCGCTTTAGCCGCCGGCGGAAATTTTACCCGGCCATATAATGCCATCGGCAGATACTCGGGCACAGAATCCAGCATATCCGGGCTGGCCAGCAGAATGGCTTTCATTTTGGCGGTGAATTGCTCCAGTGCTTTGGGGGTATCAGGATCCATATAGGATTCAATGTTTTCCAGTGCGTCAGTTTGCAGCGCGCGAATACGCGCCAAATTTAGTTTCTGTGCCATAACCTGCTCTTAAAAGCTTGTATCTATAGTGTGATATTACGAATAGTGTACTAGTTATCAATAGTACTGGTCCCACAGCTCCTGCATGGCAGTGGCGGGGTCGGTAACAATGACGTTGTTGAAGTCTTTAATATAAGCCGCGCGCTGCTTTGGATCAGACAGTAGCTCGTAGGCGGCCTTTACCCGTTGCAGTTGTGCGGCAGCAGCGTCTTTTTCATCGTCGCTCAGGCCGTGTAGTTTGTCTGGATGAAACTTATTTGCCAGGCGTTTATAGGCTTTTTTAATGTCGTCTTCGCTGGCATTGGTTTTCACACCCAAAACGCGAAAATGGTTAATCATAGGGTATCCTGCGTTAACAATGCGGTATCAGCCGGTGCTGTGCCAGGGCTCTGGCAAACAGCCGGTAATGATAGCAGAACGGCAGCACTTCACCTAGCGCAGCTTAATGAGTGCCGTCAATAAACCAGCGCGGGTTTACCGGCAGGCTAAACAACAGTGGCGCAAACTTGTTATAATGCGCGGCATTGGCCGGGCATCGGATGTTATCCGGGTAGTGTTTTTTCCAGGCATCGTTTACCAGATAGACGCTATCGCCATGCACTGCCACACCTTCAATTGCCGTTTGTACCATGGCTTCGTACGCCGGGCAGCTGCTGTCGGCTGGTGTCGGCGCATAAAAGGTTATATTTTGCACAAAGGGCGGCTGTTGCCGGCTTAAATCGATGATCCACAGCTGATCATCATTGCGTGCAGCGGCAACTAAATAGCCAGGATGGCCGTGTTTTTTCGCCGGCAGATAATCCAGGCCATTAATAGGGTGGTCTTTTTCGTCCGGCACTGGCAATACCAGGCCGCTGTCCTGCAGCTTGACATAACCATCCTGCTGCCAGAAGTCTGCTGAGTAAGGCGTGATAAAAATCATCGGTGCATTGGCGGCATTTTGCTCCAGTGCTAAATATAAATTACCGGAGTTATCAAAAGTTAAGCCTTCAATGCCGTCGTTGGGAAAGTTACCCACTTTTGCACTTTGAGGAAACTGCACCGGCCTTACCGCGGTAATTTCGGCCCGGCTTAGCTTAGTGTCGGTTTCAATTTTAACCAGCAGAGTAGGGAAGTCGGTTGAGTTGCTGTTGGCATAACGCTGCTGGCACTCAGGGCTCAGGCTAACAAAAGATGAATCTTCGGTGACAGAGATAAGCACGCTGTCGTCAACTTTGTCCCAGGTCAGGGATTCAAAATCCGGATAGCTGGCAAAGAGCGCGCCAAAACAGCCGTTTAACACCTTTGCCGATACGCTGATGTTAAGCGGTGCGGCATTAAGCTGGGCCGTATGTGGGTTTATCCGTATCAGTTTATTGCGCATATGCTCGGCAGCGCTATTGTCACCAATGTGAATAAGTTCACCATGGCGGTAAGTTAAGCCCGAGCTTTGCGGATCGGTTAAGCTTTGCCCCTGCAAATCGGTGATCCAGCTACCGGCTAGCGGCAGGGCGGCGAAGCTGGCACTGCTGAACAACAGCAGTGCCAGGGCATTAAAGTGCTTTATCATAGGATCTTCAACTGACATAAATGAAGTGGCTTTATTCTGCCAGTCTGGCATGACAAATTAAAGCCGTATCTGCTGAAGTGTCATGTAGGCCCGATGTAAGTGCGGTTAACACTCAATAATATTCACCGCCAACCCCCCGCGTGAGGTTTCCTTGTATTTGGTTTGCATATCTTTACCGGTATCCCACATGGTTTTTATCACTTTATCCAGCGACACCTTTTGATCGCCGCTGCCACGCAATGCCAGGCGTGAAGCATTAATGGCTTTTATCGAACCCATAGCATTGCGCTCGATACACGGCACCTGTACTAAACCGCCTACCGGATCACAAGTCAGGCCGAGGTTATGTTCCATGCCAATTTCTGCGGCGTTTTCGACATGTAAAGGCGTGCCGCCCTGTATTTCAGTGAGTGCGGCCGCCGCCATAGAGCAGGCCACGCCCACTTCGCCCTGACAACCAACTTCAGCACCGGAAATAGAGGCGTTTTTCTTATATAAAATGCCGATAGCCGCTGCGGTGAGCAGGTATTGCACGGCAATATCCGGCGTAACCGGCTGAATAAATTTGTCGTAATACATTAATACCGCCGGAATTATGCCGGCAGCGCCGTTTGTCGGGGCGGTAACCACGCGGCCACCGGCAGCGTTTTCTTCGTTAACGGCCAGCGCAAACAGGTTTACCCAGTCCATGACCTGCAGTGGGTCGCTGCTTTTTTCGGCCATTAATTTTTTGTACAACGCCGGCGCGCGACGTTTTACTTTTAAGCCGCCAGGCAGTATGCCTTCGGTTTTAATACCGCGCTCAATGCAAGCACGCATGGTTAACCAGATATTGTTTAACTCATCAGTAATTTGTGCCGGGCTGCGCAGTACTTTTTCGTTTTCCAGCATCAGGCCGGCAATCGATAAGCCATGCTCTTTACACAGTGCCAACAGCTCTGCGCCAGATTCAAATGGAAACGGCGGCGGGTTGTCGGCAGCAAACTGGCTGGCTGCTTCTTTTTCTTTGGCAAAATCTTCGGCTTTAACAATAAAACCGCCACCGATAGAGAAGTACACATCGCGTAGCACGATGTTTTTCTCTTTGTCGTAGGCAATTAACTCCATACCATTGGAGTGCTCTTTTAAGGTTTTACGCCGGTGAAATACGATGGCTCCTTCGCGCGGAAAATTAACCGGCTGCAGCTTAGCGAGGCGGATTTGCTGTTCGTCATTCACTTGCTTTAACAAGCCGGGTACTGCATCCGGATCTACCGTCTCAGGTAAATAGCCGGCTAAACCTAAAATGACCGCTTTACCGGTGCCGTGGCCAATACCGGTTTGGCCCAACGAGCCAAACAGTTCTACCTTGACGGCAGTGACGCTATCAAGCAGGTTGTTGTTGGTTAAATCGTCGGTAAATTTTTTCGCTGCCCGCATCGGGCCTACAGTATGCGAGCTGGACGGCCCTATGCCGATGCTAAACATGTCAAAAGCGCTGATAATCATAATTAATTCTGTTTGGTCGTTATCAAAGTTGCACCATTGTAGCCCAAGCCGCGCTGTTCTGTAAGTCAGTTGGTAACTGGTCGGTGCTTATTACAGATGAGAAAAACTAATAGATAACAAAAGCCCGCTACTGTATGCGCGGGCTTTTTCACTACACGCTTTGCCATGTTAATGGTTTAATTAATCACCCTAATAGTCTTGTTACCTTTATTGTCTTCAAGCGTCAGGGTAACGCGCAGCAAATTTTGCGGGTTGTCAGCCAATGACAGTAAAATACTGAAGAAGCACAGCAGCGTTTTGTCTATGCCGCCAACCAGCCAATCCATCAGCCAGCCACTGACTTTAACCCACTGCGCAAGCGCATCGCCAAGGCGTTCATTAATGACTAGTAGTTCGCTGCTGATGCGCTGCTCAAGTGCCGCAGGGGCCAGGCCTTGCGATTTCTGCTTATTGATAAGCTTTAAGCTTGATTGCAGGATAATAATAATGTCTTTTAGCGCATAGGCCTTTTCGTAAGTGCGAACTACGGGAGCAATGTAAGCTTCAAATCCATCTTTTGAGGCACTTTTAATCACATCGCCAGACCGCTTATTGCGCTCTAAAACCTTACGGATCTTATTAGCGTTCATCCTTATATCTTTGCCTAACATCTGCAAACTCTGGCCAAGACTCATATCCGGGGCGATAACCTCGCGATAGGCATTTGCAATGTCAATCACTTCGCGTCGATGCTCTGTGGTGGCTAATTCGAGTAAGCGATCGGTGGCCAGTTCAAAGGCAAAATCGGCATCAGCATTTAGTAAGGTACGCACCAATTTGTTGCTGTCACCAATGAAGATATCAACGGTGCTTATGACTACTTTTGCAGTTAACAGCTGTGACTGATACCAGCTGAGGTGCGACGCAATGGCGTCCGCGGCAATAATGTCCGGCATGGCGGTTTTATTGATAGCCACTTTACCGTCCGGCAAATTCATCGATTGCAAAATGTCGCGCATTTCCTTACTTGTGTGTTTTTTAATATCTTTATTCGTATAGTGAATGGCAAAGGCGGCGAATTGGTTTTCATCAATAAGTGCATTGGCTAAATCGTAAGACAGCGCCATAGAGGCCTGGCGGGTTTCAGCAAACTGTTTTGATATGGCCGTTGCGCTAGCAGAGCCACTAATGGCAAGGTTTCCGAGGTTATCAACCAGGATGCTAAGGTCGGTATTAATGTTTTTGCTGTAGGATATTGTGCTGTCAGACAAATCGAGGTTGAAAGACAGGGATTTTTCAGTGCGGTAATGTGTACTGATAGACTCTTGCGGCACATTAACCAGCCCAGCGCGCTCGGCCTGCGCCAGTAAACGCACAAACTGCTTGTTGTTGCCCAGAATAAGCGCTTTATACAAACTTTGACTCAGAGCGTGTTGGCTATCAATAAAATCAATAACCAGGGTATGGTTGCGCGCAATGGCTGATGTTTTCTGCAGCGCCAGCGCCAAACCAATTTGAATATTGGCTGATTTCTCTAATGCTGCCAGCACCTTTTCTTTAAAGCCCTGATACTGACCGACGGCATATTTAATTTTGTCGATGACGAAGGCATCGGTCTGGTTCTGCAGTGACTGCACCTTTACACCCAATTGTTCTAACGGTGCTAACGCTTCGGTGATGCGCCCTTGCTGCGCTTGCATAAATTGCGTGATTTCGTCAGTTAACGCCGTTTTCCATTCAGTAAATTTAGTGGCCAGCTGGTTAGATAAGTCTGCGGCAATAATAGCCGTTTGCTCGTTGCTGCTATCAAGGTCAAAGGTTTGCAGCAGCTTATCGACCGCCATTTTGGCCAGCGTAGTGGCATCGGCAGCGGGATCCTGAGCATAGCGGTTAACAATAGTCGTTAATTCTGTGGCAATAAGTTGGTTATACACCTCGTTGCTGTCGGCAACGCCAAAAACTAATTGCACTAACGGGGCATACCATTCATCTGCCGTAGTGGTTGCAATGCTGTCTATCAGTTTGTCGGCCGGGCTGCTCCAGGCTTCTAATTTGCTGACTAACTCATCGGCATCGTTAAACAACGGTACTATGTATTTTTTTGCAACTGCATCTAAACCTGTTATTTCTGCGTTGGCATTGATATTAAATGACAAGCCTTCCTGATTAGCGTCGGTGAGTTCAACCTCAGCGCGAAGTTGTGGCGCACCATTGACGGCAACCTTTGGCGCCGACAGCCGGATATGAATGCCGCCTTTGTGCTCGAAGGTTTTGCTTAGCCCGGCTTTTAAATTAAGTGAAGCGCTCAGGTCGGAAAAATTGCCATCGGCTTTTTTACTCCAGGCGCGGCCAAAACCAAGCGAGGCATTAAACGCAAAGCTGCCTTTGGTGCGCAACGACAACTCGCGCAGGCCGTGGCAATTGATGCCGTTGACACAAGGCGACAGGCTTTTTACAACCTGGTTTAAATTCCAGATAATTAAGCTGGCTGAGAAACTGTTAAATGCCACCTGATAGGCGGGTGTATTTGCCGGATACTGAAAATAGCGGTCGAATTCTATTTCTTTCGCATGGTCAATGCCAATGGACGCCGTAGCGTAACCTGAAGACAAGGCTGATGCACCTGAGGCTGAGTAACCACCAGTCACTTCATGATTGACAATAACATCAGCGTCGCTAATGGCAATGTCCTGCTGTGCCGCGCGCGCTTTATTCCAAACTTCAACTCTGGTGTCTGCTCTGGCCGACATTTTTAATTTAATATCGTCGTTGCCAGCAGCAACCTTACTGGTATCCCAATCTACCGACCACTCTTTAAACTCTGTAACTGCGCTAATCGGATTTGTTAATCTTTGCCAATGCTCATAAATGCGTTGTACATCAGTTAAAGCACTATTGATGTTAAGCTGATTAAAAATGGCCTGGGCGTCGAGGCCCTGGCTAGTAAATAACTGCTGCAGTGTTGCAAAATCTGTGTCGCTGAGATCCGTATCTAAAAAAACCTTTAGCTTGCTAATCGCATCAGCAATATCAGTATCGGTTTTAGCAGATAGCAGTGCTACAAGCAGGCGAATATAAGCGGGGCTGGCCTGGTTGATATCGTGCAATGTCAACATAATAGTCGTCCTTTTCTATTTGCAGTAACGCATTGTTGTTAAGCTGGGCTAATTTAAAGTTGCTCTAGTATTAGCAGAAGATTGATATTTATCCATCTTGCTGTCCATATTTATTGAAATTGGAACCAAGCGTATTGCCGCTTTCCGTATTTTTGCAAAGCGGTGCAAAGAGGAGGGCTATCAGGCCTGAGGTTGATACAACAACATAAAGGTTAGGCTAATTGCAGGCACAACTTATGTAAAATAGCTGCGGTTGCGCCCCAGATAAACTTATCCTGATACGGCATGGCATGTAGCTGTTGTACCTTACCGCGCAGTGGCAGGCTGAACTGATGGCGGTTTTGCTGCTGCAAAAAATGCGTTAGGGGTACTTCAAAAATACCAGCGACTTCATCGGCCTGCAGTATCCAGCTTTGCTGTGGCGACAGTAAGCCAACCCAGGGTTGGATAGTAAAACCGGTACTGGTGCTTTGCAGTGGCAAAGTGCCGAGAATGTCTACGGCAGAGGGGGCCAAGCCAATTTCCTCCTGTGCTTCACGCAAAGCAGCTACGCAGCTTGGCTCGCCGGGCTCTATGCGGCCACCGGGAAAACTGATTTGCCCCGGATGATGGCGCAAATGCAGCGCACGTTGGGTAAATAACACATGCAACTTAGTGCCGTAATCAATGACTGGTACTAACACTGCGGCCTGGTGTTTATCGCTGGCCGCTATGGCACCGGCTTTGGCGGCCGTTTGCAATAAAAAACGCTGACGAAACTCGGCTGCAAGCACCCTTAATGCTCCTTAGCTGCCAGCACAGGCAGAATTTTATTCACTTTATCTAAGGTCTCCTGATATTCGCTGTTAACTTCAGAGTCAGCCACTATGCCGCCGCCGGCCTGACAATGAATTTGCCCTTCACTGCAAATCAGCGTGCGAATGGCAATGTTAGTATCCATATCGCCGTTGCTGTTAATGTAGCCAATGGCGCCACAGTATACAGAACGCCGCTGCGGCTCTAACTGTTCAATAATCTGCATTGCCCGCACCTTGGGCGCGCCGGTGATAGAGCCGCCGGGAAAGGCGCCACGCAGTAAATCACAGGCATTGTACTCTGGTGCCAGAGTGCCGGTTACTGTGCTAACCAGATGATGCACCGCCGGAAAGCTTTCAATGGCAAACAGCTGCGGCACGGCAACTGAACCCGGCAAACAGACTTTACCTAAATCGTTACGCAGTAGATCCACTATCATCACGTTTTCGGCGCGATCTTTGGCAGAATTACGTAAATTGTCGGCTTCAACTGCATCCGTCATTGGGCAGATACCGCGCGGCCGGGTGCCTTTAATCGGTTTGGTTTCAACGTTGCCGCAGTGTAGCTGTAAAAAGCGCTCGGGCGAGATACTCAGCACCGCACCTTGCGGCAGGCGGATAAACGCCGAAAAGGGCGCAGCGTTTTTATCCCGCAACTGCAAATAAGCCTGCCACTCATCGCCCTGATAAGGTGCCGAAAAACGCTGGGTCAGGTTTATCTGGTAGCAATCGCCACTAAGTAAATAGTCCTGCACCTGGTTAAAACGCGCGACGTACCCGGCCTTGTCCATATTAGCCTGCCAGCTGCCACTTAGGCTAAATGCGGCAGATTGTGCTAAAGCATGTTGCAGCCTGGCATGCAGTTTTAGCCAGCCGGCTTCTGCTGCGCCATGGTAATCGACATACCATAACTGCTTGTGCTGCTTATCCAGAATAAGTGCCCACGGATAAATGCCCACGGCCATATCGGGTAGCTGAATATCGGCCGTGGCTGTTGCCGGTAATTTTTCGACGTAGCGGCCTAAATCGTAAGCAAAATAGCCCAGGGCGCCGCCAACAAAGGGCAGGTCGCTGCTCACCTGTTGCGGGAAATAACGTTTAAGTGCGCACTTTAATACGGTAAAGGGGTCTTCATGGTAGCGGTGGGCGCCGTGCTCGTCGGTTAACACGCTGATGCCGGATTTGGCCTCTAAAGTCGCCAGCGGCTCGGCTACCATAATGTCAAAACGACTGTTTACGTGATGTGGCGCGGCTGAGTCGAGCAATATTGCCCAGGGTTGCTGTGCAAAGTGGGCAAAGTAAGCCAGTAAATGATCCGGCGTGTCGCCATAAATTTCCGGTGGAATAAGGTACTGCTGCATGAATGGGGCTAGCCGCTGTTTCTGATGCGCGCTATCATACCAGCACCCGCTAAAATAGTTAAACATGGCGCTGCCAGAGGCGTCAGAGGACAAGTAACATGACGGTTATTCGCCAGCAAGACTTTATCGACAGCATCGAAGATGCATTGCAATACATCTCTTACTATCACCCGCTGGATTTTATCAAAGCATTGGAAGTTGCGTACCACAAAGAGCAAAACCAGGCTGCGAAAGATGCCATAGCACAGATTCTAATTAATTCGCGCATGTCGGCTGAAGGCCACAGACCCATTTGCCAGGACACCGGTATCGTCACCTGCTTTGTTAAAATTGGTATGGATGTCAAATGGGATAAAACCGATATGACAGTGCAGCAGATGGTAGACGAAGGTACCCGTCGTGCTTATTTAAATCCGGATAACCCACTGCGCGCTTCTATCGTGGCTGACCCTGCCGGCGGTCGCAAAAACACCAAAGACAATACGCCTTCTGTCGTGCATATCGATTTAGTTGCCGGCCACCATGTGGAAGTGATGATTGCTGCCAAAGGCGGTGGTTCAGAAAACAAAACCAAGATGGCGATGCTTAACCCGTCTGATTCTATCGTGGATTGGGTGCTGGAAACCCTGCCGAAAATGGGTGCCGGCTGGTGTCCGCCGGGTATGCTCGGTATTGGTATCGGTGGTACGGCCGAAAAAGCCGCTGTGCTGGCCAAAGAAGCGCTGATGGAGCCGGTCGATATTCAGGAATTAATTGCCAAAGGCGCTGAAACTGCAGACGAAAAACTGCGTTTAGAGCTGTACGAAAAGGTTAACAAACTGGGTATTGGTGCCCAGGGCCTTGGCGGTTTAACCACAGTAGTTGATGTGAAAATTAACAGCGTACCCACCCATGCTGCCAGCTTGCCGGTAGTGATGATCCCCAATTGCGCCGCGACGCGCCATGTGCATTTTCATTTAGACGGCACAGGGCCAGCTGATATTACCCCGCCAAAACTGGAAGACTGGCCACAGGTAACCTGGGAGCTGGGCGCCAATGTACGCCGGGTAAACCTGGATACGGTAACGCCAGAAGACGTACAAAGCTGGCAAGCCGGTGAAACGGTGCTGCTAAGTGGCAAAATGCTGACCGGCCGCGATGCCGCGCATAAACGCATTGCCGATATGTTAAACCGTGGCGAAGCGCTGCCAGATGGTGTCGACTTTAAAAACCGCTTTATCTATTACGTTGGCCCGGTCGATGCGGTAGGCGATGAAGTGGTCGGCCCGGCCGGCCCGACAACGGCAACGCGGATGGATAAATTTACCGATATGATGCTGTCGCAAACCGGACTGCTCGGCATGATTGGTAAATCTGAACGCGGTGATAAAACCGTCGCCAGCATCAAGCAGCACAAAGCGGTGTATTTAATGGCGGTGGGCGGTGCAGCTTATCTGGTATCCAAAGCGATTAAAAAATCCCGCGTGGTGGCTTTTGCCGATTTGGGTATGGAAGCCATTTACGAATTCGATGTACAGGATATGCCGGTTACCGTAGCGGTAGATTCCAATGGTAATAATGTGCACCAGCAGGGGCCGGCCATCTGGAAAGTGAATATTGAAAAGATGGACACAACGGCTAAGGCCTGATCCAACACAAGGCCGCAGTAACACTGTGGTCTTTATTTTTTCAGCTTATAACAACAAAAATCTAGGGATACGCATGAAAAAGACCTTACTCACGCTGGCGCTGTTGGCAACAGGCAGTGCTCTGGCCAAAGCGCCGCTTACGGTAGAGCACTTAAACCGCTTTAATAAGCTGCATGATGTGGTGTTATCACCGGATGGCCGTTATGTCGCTTATGGCCAGACCAATGCCGGTTTTAGCCCGGCAGATCACAGCAGCGATCTGTATCTGATGGATTTATCCAACTTAAATAAAGTCAGCCGTTTAACCCAGAGTATGGGCCGTGAAAGCCAGCTGCAGTGGGCGAATGACGGCCAGAGTATCTATTTTATTGCCAATCGCAGCGGTTCTAACCAGGTATGGCAGTTGCCGTTGTACGGTGGTGAAGCGCTGCAAGTCACCGATCTGCCGCTCGCGGTAGAGGGCTTTAAAGTTTCCTCAGACGGTAAGCAACTTGCACTGGCGTTATCAGTTAAACCTGGCTGCCAAAGCCTGCAATGTACACTGGAGGCTAAAGCTGCCGATGCGGCGAAAAAAGACAGCGCTATGGCTTATGATCAGCTTATGGTGCGGCACTGGGATCATTGGTTAACGCCGTATCGCAACCATTTGCATGTAGCCGCACTGGGGCAGGGCGTGGTGAAAGATGCCACTAACCTGATGAGCGACTGGAATACCAATATCGCCGGCATGAACGAAGTGGCTTTTACCCCGGATAGTCAGCGTTTGGTGTTTAGCGCAAAAATTCCGGCAGCCGATCAGGCCTGGCACACCAATTACGACATCTTTATGGTGCCGGTAAATGGCGGTGAAAAGCAAAACTTAACTGCTGCTAACCCAGCCTGGGACGCACAACCGTCATTTTCGGGCGATGGCCGTTTTATGGCTTACAAAGCCATGAGCAAACCACAAGCCGAAGCCGATAAGTTTAGCCTGGTGCTGTTGGATATGGTGACCGGGCAGCGTAAAGAGCTGGCGGCCGAGTTTGACCGTTCAGTAAGTGACTATAAATTTGGTGCGGATAACCGCACTGTTTATGTGACTACGCAGGATCTGGGCCAGTATGCGATTTATGCTATTAACACCGGCTTTGGTGATGTGCGTAAAGTGTATGCCGATGGCTATGCCGGTGCGCTGAATGTAGCGGCAGATAAAATTGTGTTTACTAACCATAAACTGGATACACCGCCAGAGGTATTTCAGCTTAATACTGATGGTAGTAACCTGACGCAATTGACCGATATCAACGCCGACTGGCACAAAGAAGTGCAGTTTGGCGATTACGAGCAATTCAGCTTTAAAGGTGCCAACGACGATACCGTGTACGGTTATTTGGTAAAGCCGTGGGATTTTGATGCCAATAAAAAATACCCGCTGGCTTTTTTAGTACACGGTGGCCCGCAAGGTAGCTTCGGCAATATGTTTAACGAGCGCTGGAATGCGCAAATGTATGCCGCGAAAGGCTATGCGGTAGTGATGGTCGATTTTCATGGCTCTACCGGTTATGGCCAGGCTTTTACCGACTCGATCAGCCGTGATTGGGGCGGTAAGCCGCTGGAAGATTTAAAGAAAGGCTTTGAGTATATCGTTAAAGCCCAGCCCTGGATTGACGGCAACCGTGCTTGTGCATTGGGGGCATCGTACGGTGGCTACATGATGAACTGGATAGCCGGTAACTGGCCTACCGGTTTTAAATGTCTGGTTAACCATGCCGGTTTATATGATATGCCGAGCTTTTACGGCAGCACGGAAGAGCTGTGGTTTCCGGAATTTGATTTAGGCGGCCCGGCCTGGAAGCCGGAATCTGATTATCAGAAATTTAACCCGGCGGCACTGGCAGATAACTGGCAAACGCCAATGCTGGTTATTCATGGTTTAAAAGATTACCGCGTACCTTATGCCCAGGGTTTAGGTGCCTTTACTAACTTGCAACGCAAGGGGATCGATTCGCGTTTAGTAATTTTCCCGGATGAAAATCACTGGATCTTAAATAAAGATAACCGCGTGCGTTGGTACAACGAAGTGTTCCAGTGGCTGGATAAATACACTAAACCGTAAATTAGCCAGGCAGATTCAATTAAAATGCAACCCCGCTTTAACGCGGGGTTTTTATTTTATAAAAAATATGTCGCAATGTTTCTGTTTAAGGTTAAAGGTTGCAGCTATATTGATATTCGGATCATCAGATAGCTTTTTGCATCAAAGTGGTGCAATGGCAGCCGGGAGACCGCTATGGGGTTTATCAGTAAAGTTCGGTTAATCAGCTTATTAATCGTGTTATTACCGCTGGTTGTTGCCACTGTGGTAATAACTTACATGGCCCGGCACGAATTAGAGCAACATGCCCAGGCACAGTTGTTGGCGGTGAGAGAAATTAAGCAGCGTCAGATTACGCAAATGCTGCAAGACTTTAATGGCGGCTTAAGTGCAGTGGCCGCCGTCGTTGCTGGCGCCACTGACGTACAGCAATTGGACAGTCTATATCCGGTATTACAGCAGTTAAACCAGCAGCTGGGTTTTTACGACATCTTCGTTATTGATAATAATGGTACTGTGGTGTTTACCGTTGCGCGTGAGGCGGACTATGCCACTAATTTGCAACATGGCCCCTATCGTGACTCTGGCCTTGGCCGTTTGTATCATCGGTTAAAAAGCGGTACAGCGGACACTCTGATGCAAGACTTTTCGCCTTATGCGCCGTCTAACAACGATGCGGCGGCCTTTTTGGCGAAACCGGTGCAACTGGCGCAACAACAAGTGTATGTCGCGGTGCAGCTGTCTATCGAAAAAATTAATCAGGTGATGCAAATTCGCGAAGGAATGGGGCAGACAGGTGAAACCTACCTGGTTGGTGCCGATAATCGTATGCGCTCCGATTCTTATCTGGATGCTACAAACCGCACTGTGCAGGCGTCTTTTGCCGGTACCGTTGCGCGCAACGGAGTTGACACGGTTGCCAGCAAGGCCGCTTTAGCTGGCCAGAGCGGCATCCGCAGTATTATCGACTACAACGGCAACCCGGTGTTGTCGGCTTTTGCACCGCTGAGTGTGTTTGGTGTGCAATGGGCCTTACTGGCGGAAATAGATATCGCAGAAGTGATGGCGCCGGCTTACCGGATGGGCAATATTGGTATTGGCATTGCCTTGATTGCCATACTATTGGCGTTGTTGGCGGCTAAGCTGGTCAGTAATTTTGTGTTGCGGCCCTTAGGTGGTGAACCCGACACTATGTGCCAGTTAACCAGCCGGATTGCCAGCGGCGATCTGACTTTGGATATGCAGGTTGACAACAATGCCGGCCACTTAATGAGTTGGCTGGCCCGGATGCAAAACCGCTTACGCCAGCTTATTTCGCAACTTATTGGTGTCGGGCAGCAGCTGGAACAAGCTGCTGAGCAAAACTCTGCCGCCATCACCCAGGCAGATGGCAGTATTCAGCTGCAGGCACGGGAGACCGATCAACTGGCTACCGCCATTGAGCAAATGAGTTACGCCGCGGCAGAAATTGGCCAAAATACTATTGCTGCCGCTACTGAAGTTAATGCCAGCCAAAAGCTAGGCCAGCAGTTAACTGAAAGACTGCATGTTAGCAGCCAATCATTAGAGCGCAGTATGGTGAGCTTTAATGCAATTGAGCAACAGGTGCAGGGGCTGGCGCAGGATAGCAAACGTATTGGCAGCGTACTGGCGGTAATTAACAGCATTGCCGAGCAAACTAATTTACTAGCGCTAAACGCCGCCATAGAAGCGGCCCGCGCTGGTGAGCATGGTCGTGGTTTTGCTGTAGTGGCCGATGAAGTGCGTCAGTTGGCCACCAAAGTGCAGGAAGCGATACAGGACATTTCAGCTGTGTTAAGCGGAATAGGCCGCCAGTCGGACGCTCTGGTACAGCATAGTTCTGTATGCTCAAGCGAGGCGGCGCAGTCAGTGGCTGATGCCGGCGCTATGCAGCAGGCCGTGCAGGACATACAACAGCGTTTAAGCAAACTGAGTGCTTTGATGTCGCAAACCGCCAGTGCCGCTGAAGAGCAAACCCAGGTCAGTGCTACGTTGGCGCAAGGTATTGCCAGCTTAAGTGCCGCGGCAGAGGAAAACAGCACAGCAATATCTCAGGTAGCACAAAGTACTCATCATTTGTTAGGCTTGGCAAATCAGTTGAGCACTTCTGCGGCTCAGTTTAGGGTGTAACGGAGATTAAACTGCTATGGACTTTCAGCAATGCCGGGACCATTGCCTGATGCAACTACAAAGCATCGAGGATTTCCCTTTTGGCCCGGATATTTACGTGTATAAAGTCGGCAAAATTTTCGCTATTTTAAGTGAGCAGGATGGTCTTGCCAGAGTTAATTTAAAATGCGATCCTGCTGAAGCCATGATGCTGCGTGATATCTTTCCAGCCATTACACCCGGTTACCATATGAACAAACAGCATTGGAATACCGTACTACTTAATGGCAGCGTGCCGGAAAACGAGATAAAAAGGCAGATTGAAAACTCGTATCAGTTAATTGTTAACAGCTTACCGAAAGCGAAAAGGCCAGCGCTAAACTCAAACTAAGTCACTTGTATAGTCGGTCTTGCTCTACCTTGACAAGATTGCAGCGCACTACCAAAATACATACATGATTGTGTGTACAAAGAGGTGGCTATGTCTGCGATAAGTCGTGTGTTTATGAATGGTAACAGTCAGGCTGTGCGGATCCCACAGGAATTTCGCCTGGATACTAACACCGTTGAGATAAGCCGTAATGAGCAGGGTGATTTAGTGATCCATCCTTTACCAGCAAAACGTGGTGAGGCTTTAATGGCCGCATTGGATGGATTCGATGCTGACTTTGTTGCAGAACTCGAAGCAGAATATCGTGCGCAGCCATTAATGCAAGACAGGGAGGAGTTGTGATCTATTTGCTGGATACAAATATTCTTATTTATCTGTTAAAAAATAATCCTCCTTCAGTTGCTGCACATATCGACACTTTGCCAGCCGATACACAATTACGAATGTCATTTTTTACCTATGCTGAGCTACTTAAGGGGGCACAGAACAGCAACAAAACTGCTGAAGTTATGCGAAAGCTGGCAATGTTGACCAGGCAAATTCCGGTTCTATATCAATCTTCTCCTTCACTTTGTCTTCATTACGCAGAGCAATTTAATCGCTTAAAATCAGCTGGCACACCTATAGGGGCAAATGATTTATGGATAGCCAGCCATGCACTGGCGGAAGACGCGATACTGGTGACCAACAATGCGCGGGAGTTTAATCGCGTGACGGGATTGAGGGTGGAAAATTGGGTATGACCGGAATGAACTTAACGCATATTGTAATTTTAGCCGGTGCCCGTACGGCCATTGGCAGCTTTGGCGGCAGTTTAGCAGGCTTAAGTCCGGCGCAGCTGGGTACGGCGGCCGCGAAAGAAGCTATTAGCCGTGCCGGCGTAGCGGCAACTGATGTCGACCATGCGGTTTTTGGCCATATTATTACCACCGGCGCTGAAGATGCTTATTTAGCGCGGCATATCGCATTAAACGCCGGTATGGCCGCCAGCTCTGCCGCCTTTAATGTCAACCGCTTATGTGGCTCGGCTGTGCAGTCGGTAATATCTGCGGCGCAGCTTATTCAGCTGGGGCACAGCACTATTGCTCTGGCCGGTGGCGCCGAGAGTATGAGTAACGGCGCTTATTTACTGCCAAAGGTACGGCGCGGGTTAAAAATGGGCCACGGTGCAATAACAGATTTAACCCTGGGCATTTTGACCGATCCGTTTGGCAGTGGTCATATGGGCATTACCGCGGAAACTATCGCCGGCCAATATGGCTTTAGCCGCGCTGATTTGGATGCCTTTGCGCTAATAAGTCAGCAGCGTGCTGCCAATGCGCAACAGCTGAGCTATTTTGACGCTCAGATCGTACCGCTAACCGTTCAGGTTGGCCGTCATGAAGTGCAATTTGACCGCGATGAGCACATCCGTGCCGATACCACAGCTGAGAGTTTAGCTAAGCTTAAACCGGCGTTTAAAGCCGATGGTATAGTAACTGCCGGGAATGCCTCAGGCTTAAATGATGGCGCTGCCGCCTTGCTGCTAACCAGCCGGTTTGAGGCAGAAAAACGTGGCCTTAGGCCACAGGCACGTATGCTTGGTTATGCTTTTGCCGGCGTCGAACCTGGTGTGATGGGATTAGGGCCAATACCGGCAGTTCAGCAGGTGCTGGCACAAGCCGGTTTAACTGTGGCTGATATCGATGTGATTGAATCAAATGAAGCTTTTGCTGCTCAGGCTATGGCGGTAAGCCAAACGCTGGGCTTTGACAGCGCAAAAGTAAACCCCAACGGCGGCGCTATCGCGCTGGGGCATCCGGTCGGTGCGACTGGTTCTATCTTAATCATTAAATTATTGGCCGAGCTTAAGCGTATTGGCGGCCGGTATGGCTTGGTAACTATGTGCATTGGCGGAGGCCAGGGCATTGCCTTATTGCTGGAATCTTTAGCATAAGCTAAGGAACTTTATCGCCGCTGGTGCGCCTTATGCCAGAGTTTAATGGCGTTGCAAGGAGCAATGTATGCCGCTTTTCCTGTTATTCCGCTTAGTAAAACCTGCATTGGCATTAGTGTTATGCTTATTACCACAGCATAGTATGGCAGAGCCGTTTAGCGATAAATTGGTGACTGCGGCGCTGGAGCGCACTGAGCACCAGGTGCGCTACGATGGCCGTTACTTGCGTATTGCTTACCCAAATGGCGATGTACCGGCAGATATTGGCGTCTGTACTGATGTGGTGATCCGCAGTTATCGTGTCTTGGGTATCGATTTACAGCAGTTAGTGCATGAGGATATGCGTGCTGATTTCGAGCTGTACCCGTCAAAGCGGATTTGGGGCTTAACCAGGCCGGATAGCAATATTGATCATCGCCGCGTACCTAACCTGCAAACCTTTTTCAGCCGTCATGGCACACGTTTAGCGATAAGCCGCCAGGGTAGTGCCTACCAGCCGGGCGATCTGGTAACCTGGATGCTGCCGGGTAATTTGCCGCATATCGGCATCGTCGTAAATAAGCGCTCAGACGACGGCCAGCGGCCATTGATCGTGCATAATATCGGCGCCGGGCCGGTGTTGGCCGATATGCTGTTTGATTACAACATTACCGGCCATTATCGTTTTCATCCCGGCGCTGACGCTCAGTAGTTGTTTATGCCATTTCGTTGGCAATTTGCTGCAGGCTGGCAGCCAGTTGGGCGGGTTCCTGTGCGCCGGAGATCAGGTAGCGGTTATTAATAATAAAGGCCGGTACCGATGAAATGCCGGCTTGTTGATATTTTGCGATATCTTCTTTAACGATACTGCTGAAATCATCACCGGCTAAAATACGCTGAGCTTCGGTTTTATCAAGGCCGACTTGCTCGGCGCAGTTTGCCAAAATGGCAGCATCAGATACATCTTTGGCTTCACCAAAATAGGCCGCAAATAACGCCAGCTTCATGGCTGTGGCTTTGTCGTGTGTGGCGGCCCATTTTACCAGGCGGTGAGCGTCAAAGGTATTGCAGGTAAAGCGCTGCTGCATTTTGCTAAAGTTAAGCCCCAAATCGGCAGCTATTTGCATCATATTGGCCTGAGCTGCGCGCATTTCGTCTTCGCTGCGACCATATTTACGGCTCAGGGCCGGTAAAATTGGCTCTTGCGGTGCATTTTTATCCGGGTTTAGCTCAAAGGCATGCCATTCCAATTCTGTTTGCAACTCAGGCAGGCTACTCAGCGCTTGTTGCAATCTTGCATAGCCAATAGCACACCAGGGGCAGGCAATATCGGAAACCAAATCGATTTTCAGCGTCGTCATTTTGCCGCCACCTGTTGATCTAAGCTGAGCAAATAATTAACCAGCTCATTAAACTGCTGCTGTGATGATACAGCACGGATGTTAACCAAATATTTGTTGTTTACTACAAAGCTTGGCACAGAACGGATATCGGCAGCACTTACGGCAGCATCGTACTCGGCAATCATGCTGTTGACGATCATACTGTCAAAATGACCGTCAAATTGCTGTGCTTCTGTGCCGATACTGGCAAACAACTGTTTAATATCGGCGCGGTTTTGCGGTGGCTTACGTTGCTGGTGGATCTGGTTGAACAAAGCCGCAGCAAAAGCGTTTTCCACTTTTAATAAAGTAGCGGTAGCGTGAGCGCGTTGCACAGTCGCAGCCATATTGCCGCCTAAAAAAGACACCGGTACTTTATGCAGTGGGGTGTTAGCCGGCAATGCCTGTTTTAACTCGGCAACTATGGGCTCAAAATTATAGCAAAACGGGCAGTAGTACGAAAAATACTCCACCACCTGTGCAGTTTCACTTTTAGCTGTGTTAAGCAGTTGGTAATGCTGGTCTTGTTTAAAGCTGTCGTTGGCAAAACTAAGACTGCTGGCCAGCAGAAGAAAGGCTGATATAAAAAACTTCATTGTTTATCCGTTAAAGAGTTATGTTAACTAAAACGCTATCACAGTGGGGTTGCCGCGCCAAGCTTCGCTGCCAGATAATCGACCAGCACCCGCACTTTTGCCGACAAATGCCGGTTTTGCGGATAAAGCGCCCAGATACCGTCATCCGGCTGGCGTAGCTCGTTTAGTACCGCCACCAAATCGCCGCTTTGTAGTTTAGTACCGACATAATAATCCGGCAGCTGCACCAGACCTAAACCTTTTAATGCGGCGTCCATTAATGCTACGCCGCTATTACAAACAATACGGCCCTGAGGCTTAAATTGGACTACTTTGCCGTGCTGCGTAAAACGCCACTGCGCTACGGTGCCGGTTAAGCATTGGTGCCGTGCAAGCTCAGTCAGGTTTTGCGGAGTACCGTTTTGTGCCAGATAAACCGGAGACGCGACAACATATTGGGTGCGGCTTGCCAGCTTGCGTGCAATAAGGCTGGAGCTTTCCAGCGTGCCCAGTCGGATAGCCAGGTCAAAGCCACCCTGGACTAAATCCAGTTTGTTGTTGGTTAGCTGCAAATCCAGTTCAGTGTCGGGGTATTGCTGCATAAAATCATGCAGCAACGGCGCAATGCGGGTTTCGCCATAAAATACCGGCGCGGTAAGTTTTATCTGGCCACGCGGCGTGGCTTTTAAATTTGCCAAGGTGCGGTTAGCTTCTTCTAAACCGGCGACTAAATGCCGGCAATGCTGCAAATACAATAGGCCTTCTTCGGTAAGGCTAACACTGCGCGTGCTGCGATACAGCAGTTTTATCGCCAAACTGGCTTCAAGTTCGGCGATATTGCGGCTTACCTGAGCGACAGAAATACCCAGTTGTTTGGCCGCTTTGGTAAAGCTTTGCTGCTCTGCCACCGCGACAAATTCGCTGATACCTATCCAGTGTTTCACTAAGCCCCTCCGCTCCGTCAACCGACTGCTTGCGTGATACTGCAACTCAAGGCCGCGGTTAGAACCCCGTTCAGGTTGCCACAGAGTGTCTGAGCGAGCGCGCCAGCGCGAGCGAGTTGCTGTGGCAAGCCTGGGCGGGTGTTGTAACGCAAGCGGCCGTGCTTTTCACTTGTATAGTTTTGCATATACGAAAAACTGATTTACATTTTAGTGGTATTCATACTGATATGGCAAAAATAAAAATCAGGTTACACTTGCTGGTAACAGATTTTTGCCCTGTGCAAACAACAAAAAGGACAGCCTGATGCAAATGATCAAAACACGCGCCGCTGTGGCCTGGGGCCCCGGCCAGCCATTATCGATTGAAGAAGTGGATTTAATGCCACCGCAAAAAGGCGAAGTGCTGGTTAAAATTATCGCGACCGGCGTGTGCCACACCGATGCTTTTACGCTGTCGGGTGAAGATCCTGAAGGCATTTTCCCGGCCATTTTAGGCCATGAAGGTGGCGGTATTGTTGAAGCTGTAGGCGAGGGCGTAACCTCGGTTGCGGTGGGCGATCATGTTATTCCGTTGTACACCCCGGAATGCGGCAAATGTAAGTTTTGTTTATCCGGTAAAACTAACCTGTGTCAGGCCATTCGTGCTACCCAGGGTAAGGGTTTAATGCCTGATGGCACCACGCGCTTTTCGAAAGACGGCAAGCCGATTTATCACTATATGGGTACTTCGACGTTTTCTGAGTACACCGTGCTGCCGGAAATTTCGCTCGCTAAAATTAATAAAGCCGCGCCGCTGGAAAAAGTGTGTTTGCTGGGCTGTGGTGTAACCACCGGTATGGGCGCGGTAATGAACACCGCTAAGGTGAAAGAGGGCGACACCGTAGCTGTTTTTGGCTTAGGCGGTATCGGTTTATCTGCCATTATCGGCGCGGTAATGGCCAAGGCCAGCCGTATTATTGCTATTGATATTAACGAAAGTAAGTTTGATATCGCCACCAAGCTTGGCGCGACTGACGTTATTAACCCGAAAAATTTCGATAAGCCAATTCAGGACGTTATCGTTGAAATGACAGACGGAGGGGTAGATTTTTCGTTTGAGTGTATCGGTAATGTTAACGTTATGCGCTCGGCGCTGGAGTGCTGTCATAAAGGCTGGGGCGAGTCGGTCATTATTGGTGTAGCCGGTGCCGGCCAGGAAATTTCTACGCGGCCATTTCAGCTGGTTACCGGCCGTGTTTGGCGCGGTACCGCCTTTGGTGGCGTAAAAGGCCGCACTGAGTTGCCGGATTACGTTGAGCGCTATTTAAACGGCGAGTTTGAGCTGGATACCTTTATTACCCATACCATGCCACTGGAGCAGATCAACGAAGCCTTTGATTTAATGCATGAGGGTAAGTCGATTCGTACGGTAATTCATTTTTAATAGAGTTTGCCGGTAATTAAGCAGAAGAGGTTGGAATCCCGATGGCGCAGCCACAGAGTGTCTGAGCCCTGCCGAAGGTAGTAGGGCGAGTTGCTGTGGCGAGCACAGCGGGAATTGCAACCGTATTCTTGCACAGTGAAAATATTCTTTGGCAACCAGAACGGGGTTTTAATCCTCTTTGGTCGTCAGTGGAAGGAAACTGACTATGACAATTTCAGCAATAACCAAAGTGAGCGAACAGCTTTGCTTTGGTGGCAAACAGATCCGCTTTACCCATACATCCACTGCGCTGAGCTGCGATATGCAGTTCTCGGTGTTTTTACCGCCGCAAGCAGAAAAGCAAGCTGTGCCGGCACTGTATTGGCTGTCGGGTTTAACCTGTACTGATGAAAACTTCTCCGCCAAAGCAGGTGCGCAGCGTATTGCCGCAGAGCTTGGTATAGCGCTAATTATGCCCGATACCAGCCCGCGCGGTGATGGCGTACCGGATGATGCAGACGGCGCTTACGATTTTGGTTTGGGAGCAGGGTTCTACATTAATGCCACGCGTGAGCCGTTTGCTAAGCACTACCAAATGTACGACTACATTGTTGACGAGCTGCCGCAGTTGCTTGAAGCCGCATTGCCGCTGTCGGACAAACGCGCTATCAGCGGCCATTCTATGGGTGGGCATGGCGCTTTAGTGATTGGTTTGCGTAACCCGCAGCGTTATAGCAGCATCTCGGCGTTTTCACCGATTTGTAATCCGGTAAATTGTCCTTGGGGCATTAAAGCATTTAGCGGTTATTTAGGCGATGATAAAAGCCAATGGCAGCAATATGATGCATCTTTACTACTGAGTGGCGCCGAAAGCCCGCTACCTCTATTGGTTGATCAGGGCACGGCAGACAGCTTTTATCCTGAGCAATTGCGCACCGACAGCTTAATTACTGCTGCGAAGCAAATTACTGCGCCGGCTGAGATCCGCCTGCAAGCGGGTTATGATCACAGCTATTATTTTATCGCCAGTTTTATTGAGCAGCATCTGCGGTTTCATGCGCGGTATTTGTTTGATTAAACCTGACCTGAAAAGCGGCTGGAACCCCGTTTCGGTCGCCACAGAGTGTCTGAGCCCTGCCGTAGGCAGTAGGGCGAGTTGCTGTGGCGAGCCGGGGCGGGTGTTGCAGCCAGTTTTCTGAGCTTAAATAATCAGCTTCATTATTCCACTACAGCGTCAAAAGCTGGTTTTATACCGTCAGATGCTGGCATACTTAGTTGCATAAGCCCGCATAAAGGAGAGCTGCATGAGCTACGATAGCAACAATATTTTTGCCAAAATTCTGCGCGATGAAATCCCCAGTTTTAAAGTGTACGAAGACGACTACACATTGGCCTTTATGGACATTATGCCGCAGGCCGACGGCCATACCCTGGTGATCCCCAAGTTTGCTGCTGAAACCCTGCTGGATATTCCGGCAGGCGAGCTTAGCCACACCATGACCACAGTGCAAAAAGTGATGTCGGCACTTAAATCTACCCTTGGCGTTGAAGGCGTCGTGCTAATGCAGTTGAACGGCGCTGCGGCAGGCCAGACAGTACCGCATTTGCACTTTCACTTAATTCCGGAGCATTTATCTAAATTATCCGGCCATGGTGCTGCAATGGGCGATATGGAAAAAATAAAAGCGCTGGCAGAAAAAATCCGCACTGCACTTTAACCGGAGTTACACAGGTTTTATTTATGCGATTTAGCTTTTCATTACGGTTTTCTGCGCCGCTTTTTTCTGCACTGCTGCTGGCCGGCTGCAGCGCGCTGCCATCTTCATCAATATCATCAGAGCCGGGCTTAACGCTAAGCCTTATCCATATTAACGACACCCATTCGCAATTTGATGCCAGCCCAGCCAGTGTAAAAGATGCCGCCGGCAAGCCCGTTTATACCTATATTGGTGGCCATCCGCGCTTGTTAACCCAAGCACAGCAATTGCGGCTGCAGGCGTCGCAAGATGGCGTGCCAGCGCTGTTTTTACATGGCGGCGATGCCTTTAAAGGCAGTGCCTATTTTGAGCTGTTTGAGCAGCGCATTAATATCGATGTGCTAAACCGGATGAATATAGATGCCATGGCGCTGGGCAACCATGAGTTTGATATTGGCCTGAGCAAGCTGGCAGACTTTGTCGACAAGGTAAACTTTCCTGTTCTGGCCGCCAACGTTGATACCAGTGCTGAGCCGTTGTTGGTAAACAGCCAAAATCTGAAGCCCTATAGTTTATTTGCATTGGATAATAACCAACTGAAGGCTGTGGCCGATGTTGATGCTGCTGCCGGGCGCGAGCTGGTGGCGGTATTTGGCCTGGCGCTGCAAGATATGCGTGCTATAGCGCCTGACACTGGCGCGATAGTATTTAACAATGAAGTGCAAAGTGCACAACAAACAGTAGATAGGTTAACTGCGCAGGGTGTTAAACACATTATTGCGCTAACGCATTTGGGTAATCAGCGTGATTTGGCGCTGGCCGGCGCGGTAAATGGTATCGATGCCATTGTCGGCGGGCACTCGCACAGTCTGCTGGGTGATTTTCGCCATTGGTATCTGGGCAACCAACGGCCTTATGCTGAGCTGGTTGCCAACCCTGATGGTAAAGGTAAAACCTGTGTGGTGCAGGCCGGGCAGTTTGCTCAGGCGGTGGGCCAGGCAACGCTTAAGTTTAACGCAGGCGGTGAGCTGTTAAGCTGTGCCGGGCAAAATACCTTACTGGCAGGCACTGATTATTTCCGCTCAGCACTGCGCAATGAACCCAGCCGTATTGCTGCAGCTGAGCAAGCTGCGACAGAGCGTTATATTGCCGGCCTGCCGCGTACCGCCATTGTGACCGAAGATGCTGCACTGCGCTCAGTGCTGCATAGCACTTATTTACCGGCAGTACAGCAAGCCTACGGAGCGGTTATCAGCAGCTCCGACAGCGAAGTAGCCCATGTGCGCCTGCCCGGCAGCGGCGGCAGTGATAAGCACGGCTCGGCACTGGCAGGCCATATCGCCGATGCCATGCTTAACTATGTTAACCAAACGGCAGTGCAAAACCTGATGAAACGGCCGGTGCAGTTGGCGCTGATTGGCGCCGGTAATATCCGCGCGCCGCTACCCGCCGGTGAAGTGCGCGAAGGCAATATCCGTTTGGAAGTGCTGCCGTTTGATACACCGCTTAGTGTGCTGAGCATTAGCGGCGCAGAGTTACGTGCGCTACTGACCGATATTATCAGTCAGTCGGTAGTAACAGGTGCTCACACTGGCAAGTTTCCTTATGTTGCCGGTATACGCTATGTGGCAAAGCAAACCGGCCCGGCTACCGCGGAATTAACCACGCTGGATATCAAACAAGACGGGGGCTGGCAAGCCGTTGAGCCGCAACAACGTTATAGCCTGGTCACCACCAGTTATCTGGCCGATGGCAATGACGGCTGGCAGTTGCTGCAGCGACTGCAGGCAGAACACAGCGACCGGCTGGATATTATCCTGCGCCAGCAGCAAGTGGCGTTATATCCGGTTAAACGCGTTACCGCTATACAAGACAGCACTGGTCAGCAGTCTTTTACTACGCAATATCATAATGTTGCCGCGCTACCATGCAAAACCGACGGCGTAGATTGCAAAGTGGCCGCCCAGGCGTTTATTGAGTATTTACGCACTAACCCGGCGCTGTGGCAACAACAGCGCGAGCCAACGGTAACGTTGGTAAGGTGATGAGAATGAGGGCAGAGTAGTCTGCCCTTTAAATTGCATGCTTTAGCTACAGTAGTTCTATATAAAGCACACTAAATACAATTAATGTCAGCCAAGATCCCATCATCCAGGCCGCTAATATCCGGTCACGTCTTGTCGAGAGCTGTTTTAACAAAAAGGGGTCAATAAACATAGCATGCTCGCCCCAAATCGAGGCCGGCAAAATAAGCTTTATCGCATAAGTGGCGACGCGCCAGCCGGGGCCATCCCATTCACTGATCGTGTCTTTGTTTAGTGCTCTTAGCTTTTTTTCCAGCGGGCGCATTCCAAGCTGTGCGAAGATCAGCCAAGATGCCGCAGCATTGAACATTAGAACAATGCCAAAAATAGTGGCAAAATCTAACGCATTATTCATCGTAGTTTCTGACATTAGCGCCTGCCTCTTACATTTCTGCCCGCACTGTAGTCATAAACTCTTCCTGCAATCTCTTTACCCGTTGCATCGGCGTACTTTGCTGAAAAAAATCCTATTCCCAAAGCTGCTATACCTGCGCCCGCTAGTATGACCCAGCCGGCAGGCGTCCAACTCAGAGCTGCTCCAACCTTGGTTGCTACAACAATACCCGCAGCGAAACTCACTTTTGCACCAACAATGCCAGCTGCTGTACCCATACCAAAACCAGTGATTTCTTGTACCGCAACACGTTGATAGTCGTCACCATTGCGTTTGGCATCAATAACATTATGAACTCTAAAACCAGCATCAATGGCTATCAGACCGTTACCCAGATAACTTGCCCGCGCGGACATATGGCGTAATGCTTTTACATCGCTGGACTTGCTAATTTCAAGTTTTGCCACCGTTTTGCTGTTAATGCGACCTGACCTGGCAATGTTGACGCCACGATTTACGCTGGCCAGCGCACTGCGTGCTCTGGGGGAATTAAAATTGGCAGAATGCCGTTGCAGTTGAAACTCAAAAGTTTGCTGTAATTTGGCGTGCTGAACGCGTGCCCTTTGTTCCAGCTTTGCTAGTTCAGCACGGTTCGCACCGCTTTTTCTGGCTTCCAGCATTTGCAGTAAGGCTTTTTCGTATTCCCTCATGCTTTTCATTAAGCCGCCGCGGCTTTCAGAAAGTGCGCCAACCATTGCGCCACTTAAGGTTACGCCATCGGCATCAAGAAACGGATATATATGCTCGTCGTACATCGCAGCCAGTGCCAGCGTATTGTCTGAACCAATGCTTTCGACGGTATGACCGATAACTTCACGCTGTTGCTGCGGAATAGTGCACATTTGGCTGTAAAAATCGTGGGTATCTGCCTGACCGCCATTTAGCATATATGGCTGATAGGGCTGCAGAATATCGGCCACTATGCTTCTGTTATTACGATAAAACTGCTGTTGCCAATCTTTATCGGCAAATGCTGAATTGGCAAACAGAGTATTAGTGTGTTGTGGGCGGGTATTTAACAGAATCTCAGCCATAACCATGTCCTTATCGGTAAATTGAGCTGATTTTAAAACGCAGCTATAACTGCAGCAAGATATATTTTACATATTGTTAGCTATATATTGCTTAATTACTCACGTTAACGTTTAAACTTGGTTTCTAAAATTACCGAGGAGTTGGTACGCTCTACGCCGTCTAAATTACCGATGTCATCCAGAATATGGCTGAGTTGCTCGGTACTTTGCGCCTGCACTATGGCGATAAGATCGTACTCGCCGCTAATAGCATACAGCGCCGAGACCTGGGCAATTTGCTTAAGCTCAACGTTAGTTTTGGCGGTGAGTTTTTGCCGCACTTTAATACTGACATGGGCTGACACCAGCGAAGCCAGATAATCTTCACCGTAATCGACCGAATAACCTTTAATTACGCCACTTTGCTCGAGCTTGGCGATGCGGGTTTGCACCGTAGAGCGGGACAAATCGAGCATGCGGGCCAGGTCAGAAATACTGGCGCGGGCATGGTGTTTAAGTACCGCTAATAGCTTTTCATCTTCCTTGCTTATCATTTTGCTAAACCTATACGTTAAATTGCTAAGTTAAACTATAAAATTGCTGATAATAATACTGCAATATGACGATAGCGGCCAATATAATAGGGTTAATTTTATCAGGACCTGCCACTGGATATTTTTAATAAAGGCGGGCCATGTCTACAGCAACAGTGAGGTAGTTTATGCAGGTTTCAAGAAGTGTTTTTGATGACGTTATGGTGCCAAACTATGCACCATCGAAAATTATCCCGGTAAAAGGTGAAGGCTCCCGGGTGTGGGATCAAAACGGTACAGAATTTATCGACTTTGCCGGTGGTATAGCGGTTAACTGTTTAGGTCATTGTCATCCGGCGCTAGTTACTGCACTTAAAGAGCAGGCCGATAAACTGTGGCACTTATCTAACGTCATGACCAATGAGCCAGCCCTGCTGTTAGCCAAAGCTCTGGTGGATGCCACCTTTGCTGAGAAAGTCTATTTTGCCAACTCTGGTGCTGAAGCTAACGAAGCGGCATTAAAATTGGCGCGTCGCTTCGCCAAAGATAAATACGGCGAGCAGAAAAACCAGATTATCGCCTTTAAGCAAGGCTTCCACGGCCGTACTTTCTTTACCGTTACCGTAGGTGGCCAGTCGGCCTATTCAGACGGTTTTGGCCCAAAACCTGAAGCCATTGTACACGGCGAGTTTAATAACCTGGACAGCGTAAAAGCGCTGATCAATGCCAATACCTGTGCGGTAATGGTAGAGCCGGTGCAAGGTGAGGGCGGTGTAATGCCGGCCACAGCTGAATTTATCAAAGGCCTGCGTGAGCTGTGCGATGCGCACAATGCTCTGCTGATTTTTGATGAAGTACAAACCGGCGTCGGCCGCACCGGCGAGCTGTATGCCTATATGGGCTATGGCGTCACGCCAGACATTTTAACCACAGCTAAGGCGCTCGGTGGTGGTTTCCCTATCGGTGCTATGTTAACCACGACTGAGATTGCTAAGCATTTGGTTGTGGGTACGCACGGTTCCACTTATGGCGGCAACCCGCTGGCTTGCGCCGTTGCCTTAGCGGCGGTTAACACGGTAAATACGCCGGCAGTGCTTAATGGTGTTAACGCTAAAGCACAGCTGTTTAAAGACGGCTTAAATAAAATTAATGAAAAATACCATGTGTTTAGCGAAGTGCGTGGAGCTGGTTTATTAATTGGTGCGGTGTTAAACAGTGACTATGCCGGTAAAGCGCGTGACGTTATGTTAGCGGCAGCTGAGCAGGGTTTAATGGCACTGGTTGCCGGTACCAGCGTAGTGCGCTTTGCACCGTCACTGGTTATCCCAGATGCTGATATTATCGAAGGCTTAGCCCGCTTTGAGCGTGCTGTAGCTCAACTAGTGCAGGCCTAAGCCATGTTAGTGATCCGGCCGATAACGGCAGCGGATTTTGCTGCACTGAAGCAAATTGCTATTGAATCCGGCGCGGGTTTTACCTCGCTGCCGGTAAACGATGCGCGCTTAAAGCAAAAAATTGCCCATGCCGAACACAGCTTTGCCGCAGACGTAGAGGGGCCTGGCGATCAGGGCTATTTATTTGTGCTGGAAGATAGCCAAACCGGTGAAATTGTCGGTACTACCGGCATTGAAGCCGCGGTGGGGTTAAGCACGCCACTGTATCACTTTCAACAGAACACGGTTATTCACCATAGTGCTGAGCTTAACGTGTTTAACCAGTTAAAAACCCTGACACTGTGCAATGACTACACCGGCGCCTCAGAAATTTGCACCTTGTTTTTGCGCGAAAGCTACCGGCGCAACCACGCTGGCCGGTTTTTGTCCAAAGTGCGTTTTTTGTTTATGGCCGAATACCCACAGCGTTTTAGCGATCGGGTAATAGCGGAAATGCGTGGAGCGGCCGATACTGATGGCCAGCCGCCATTTTGGCACTGGCTGCAACAGCTGTTTTTAACTATCGATTTCCCTACTGCAGATCACTTGATTGGTATCGGTAAAAAAGCCTTTATCGCTGAGCTGATGCCACGTCATCCGATCTATGTCGGTTTGCTGCCCGATACGGCCCAGCAGGTGATTGGCCAGGTGCATCAAAACACCAAGCCGGCCCTGAAAATGCTGGAAAACGAAGGTTTTGCTCATCGTGGTTATATCGATTTGTTCGATGCAGGTCCAACAGTTGAAGCGCGGCTGAGCCAGATCAAATCGGTGGCCGCCAGTCAGAAAGTTAAAGTTAAAATTGCTGACGTGCAGGGCGAGCAAACGCTGGCCGTGGCCAATACCGAACTGCAAGGCTTTCGCGCCAGCTTTGGTAAACAGGCAAAGTTTGATGCAGATCAGCAGCTGTTGCTGCTAAGTGCAGAATTTGCCGATACACTGCGCCTGCACGATGGCGATATGGCAAGATTTATAGTGTTGGATAAGGCCTGAGGGCCAAACAAGTATTAACCGGTAAATGTTAAGGCGGATTAAAAATGCATACTGATGTAAAAGTGTTGTTTGCCAACCTGTGGCAAGACTATGTAGCGGTGACACCTTCAGCCAAACAAGTACACCAGTTACTCGGCAGTTCGCAGCAGGATGATGTGATTAACGATCATATCGCATTGCGTACCTTTAACCTGGAAAAGGTCGGTTTGGAAAAACTGGCAGCACACTTTAAAGCATTGGGCTATGAAGAGTGTGGCGAGTACCATTTTGAAGCGAAAAAGCTGTACGCCAAGCACTATGAGCACCCGGATCGTACTTTGCCAAAAGTATTTATTTCTGAATTGCTGTTAGATCAGTGCTCGGCGTATTTGCGCGACACCATCACTGCGCTGGTTGAGCAAATTCCAGCTGAAGCTGTTACGGCGGATAACTTTCTGTACAGCGGTACCCACTGGCAGGTAAGCCAGGCAACATACGAGCAGCTGCTGGCCGAAAGCGAATACGCCGCCTGGGTAGCTGCCTGGGGTTACCGTGCTAACCACTTCACGGTAAGTGTAAATGACCTGCAAAGCTTTGCGACATTAGAGCAGGTAAACCTTGCACTGAAAGATGCCGGCTTTTTACTTAATACCTCCGGTGGCGAGATTAAAGGCACACCACAGGTGTATTTAGAACAGTCTTCTACGCTGGCAGATTTACACCAGGTTCAGTTTAGCGACACCGTTGCCACTATCCCCAGCTGCTTTTATGAGTTTGCCCGCCGTTATCCAATGAGCAACGGCATGCTGTACACCGGCTTTGTTGCGGCGTCAGCGGATAAAATATTTGAAAGCACTAATGCCCGCTAATCGGGTCTGTTAGTAGGCAGGTTCTGTGATCAAGGTCAGCTTAGTGCTGACCTTTTTTATGCCCAAAACTCAACGCTTGCTGCATTGCAGTGGCAGCGCTATAGTCAAGTTAATTGTTAACAGGAGCACGAGATAATGCAATTATCCGGCAAAACTTGCCTGTTAATGTTGTTGTGCAGTCTTAGCGTAGCGGCGCAGCAGGTGCCGTGTCAACTTAGCGTGCGACTGGAATCAGAGCAGCAAAGTACGGCCGCTGGTTCGCACAATGACACCCGCACCTCGCGGCAATCTTATGCTTTGCTTAGTGCATTACTGGCTAAAAGTGGCTGTCAGGTAAAGCTGCAGGCGCTACCGGCAGGCAGAGCAGTAAAAATGCTGGAAGATGGCTCATTAGGCGTTATGGTCGGCATGTCAGAAACTTCCGAGCGGGCCCGTTTTAGTTACTTTGTCGGGCCACATCATATAGAGCGCATGGTGGTAGTGGGACTGCGTGAATTGCAGCACAGTGTCGCTGATTTGTATCAGCTGCTTAGTTGGCCCGGGTTGATATCAGTAGCCGAGGGCGCCTATTACGGACCGAAATGGCAACAACTGCTGCAACAACAAGAAGGGCTACAACAGCGCTTATTTTATGCCTCTGGTAATCAGCAAAAACTAGCGATGTTGGCGTCTGACCGGGTTGTGGCAACCCTGGAGGATGAAGCTATTATCGATGAGCTACTACAACAAAATGACCTGGCGCAGCGCTATGTAAAACTGTTTGTACTGCACGAAAACCCGGTGTATTTCGCCATCAGCCGCCAGGCCATTTCCAATGATTTATACCTGCAACTTCAGCAGGACTGGCAGCAAATGCTACAAAGTGGTGAAGTAGACAACATCAAGCAAAATTTTTAATCCGGTTAATTAATTACAATTGCTGCTGTTGCATAGTTGAGGATAACTCTTAACTCCTTAGTACCATTAAACATAACAGGTTGCGCCACTATTGAAATAGCGGGGCCATTTTCAGGAAATGATTTATTGATTAAATTTTCAACGTCTACACTATCTTCATATGTAATTGCCGCAGCGCAAACTATATCATTGCAGTTGAAGGCATAGACAGAAGCGTTAAAATTGTTCTGCCTGATTGACTCACTGATATTGTCTTCAAACTGATTGTGGATCGTAAATGATTCAGCATCATTTTTTTCCAACGAATGAATTACATCGTAAAAATCCTTTGTTGCCATTAACGCCGTGGCCGCGTCTTGTGATATGCCATCGACACTGCTAATGCTGGCAATAAGTTTGGCAAGGCGTTCACCTTCATCGGCATAATGATGTCCAAAATCTTGGTTTAAATCTGTTTTGTTAGGATGAGTGTGTTGCTGGCTGGTGGTTACTTTTTTATCCGAGTTTAACTCAATAGCATTAACGACGTTGGCAGCCGTCTGTTGAGATTGCTCTGTGTTAGGCAGCGAAGCTGAATCGTGTTGCACGACTTGACTAGCAGAAGGGCGTTCAAAGGTTTTTATTGCACCAAAGGTAACAACGGCTAAACAAATCAAGGTGAAGGCCAGCTTTTTAACCATATCTCTAACTCTACAGGCTGAGGAAACGTAGCTGCTGCAGTGTGCTTTTATGTTTTTTAGATGTCAACAAAATGTTTACTGTGACGCTTTGCTTCTCATTTAGCAGCAAAGCGGTGAAGTAGACAACATCAAGCAAAATCTTTAACCTGCAAGGCAATGAACCAAAAGCGTTAATTGTACGTTAGTTTTGCAATGCGCCTTAAACAGGGAAGTATTTTTAGTGAAGTTCGCAGCCAGTTATTTAGTCTTGTTGTTCTGCAGCCTTGCCTGTGCCGATGCGGCTGAGTTGAAAAAAGTCAGTCTGCAACATCCGCCTAATGGCGATATGCTGCAGTTGACTGAGCGTCAGCAGCTATTGGTATCTGGTTACAGCCAGTTTGCCCGTTGGCTTAGCCTGGTTGATTTAACCGATTACAGCAGTCGGCTGTTGCCGGTTCCTGATGATGCACAGTTCTTCAGTGCTGCCACCCTGGCGGGGGAGCAGGCTAAGCAACTGGTGTTTTTAGGCTTGGGCGGCGTGAGCCGGTTAAGTAAAGATGGCAGTTATGCGCAGCGTATTGTGGCTGCAGAGTCTTTATATCGCGTGCTGGACCAAAACCGGCTGCGAAGTGCTGGCTTTGTCATAGATCTTGGCTCTGGCTTAAGTGATTTTATCGTCGCCGATTTTCAGCACACTCATCTATATCGTCAGCAAACTGATGGCAGCTTTGTGCATTATGCCCTGCAGATCCCGGCATTTATGCAAAGCTGGCGCAGCAGCCCGGACTATAGCCCACGTAAACACTATATTGTTGATGTAAATCTGGATAAAAAGCCGGATCTGCTGTTCGTCTGGCAAGGTAAGTTTCAGGCCTTTTTACAACAAGCCGATGGCAGCTTTAGTACTCAGCCGTTAGTGCTGCCCTGGTTGGTAACATTATCTACCGAGCAAGAAGCCGATCAGCGTAATGACGCCGGGCGCAGTTACAGCGGGCAGCATATTGATACCTTGCGTGATATTACTGATATTGACGGCGATGGCTTGCCGGATTTGGTGGTTAACCGTGAACAACTGGCCGATGCGCTGGAGCGTAACAACAGCTTTAGGGTGCATTTTGGCATCAAATCTGACACTGGGCTGAGCTTTAACGCAGAGCCCGGCACTGTTATTACCACCGATACTTCGCCGATTGATGTGGTGATAGACGATTTTAACGCCGATGGTCGGCAAGACTTTTATATTCCCAGCACCCATTTTGGTGTCGGCACAATCATTCGGGTGTTATTACGCGGCAGTGCCAATCTGGATATCGATTTTTACTTATTAAGCGGGCAACGCCGCTATCCGGATAAAGCTGATTTTCGCCAGCAAGCCACTATCGACGTTAGTATAGGCAACCTGCGCTACGATATGCCGTTGTTTCAACTGCTTGATATTAATGGCAATGGCCTTAAAGCTTTATATATAGGCGAGGGGCAAGATCAGCTTAAAGTGTATCAACATGACAATAAACGTTTATTCAGCCGGCGCAGTGAAAAGCTAAGACTGGATTTGCCACGCGATGCACGTAAGGTGAGGGTGATGGATTTAACCGGCAATGGTAAAGAGGATTTATTGTTGCCATTCGATTCACAGGAGGCAGAGCCGCTGCGTAATCAATTACATATACTGCTAAACCATTAAGCATATTACTTAACTGAAGCTTGTTAATTTTAGGTTTACAACTGTAGGGCCTGCTGCTAGCTTAGATTAACAATTTACGTCCAAGGATTGCGTACATGCAGGGTATTTTGCGTTTACCATCAATAGCTTTATTGGCAACAGGCTTGGTACTACCTTTTCTGGCGCAGGCAGCTGTAGCGATAGAGCCCAGTGCTACGCCTGCTGCATTAAATAATGTGCCTGAAGCAGCTATCCGTCGTTTTAGTCTTGCGCAATGGCACAAGGTGGACGATGTCGATAACGCTATGATATTACTGCAAAATGTCAGTGATCCTGCAGCGATGCAATTACGGTTACCTCTGGCCGAGGGGGTACAAAAGGTTGAACTACAACATAGTGTCAGGCACGATAACGGTGATTTGACCGTGTCAGGTGTAGTGCATGTCGATGGTAAGCTGCATCACGTTATGCTTACGCAAGGAACAGCTGGTGCTATAGGTGAAATGGTAGGTGCTGGCGACCGGCATCTGATCCTGCAGCAACATAATCAGCTTTATCTGGTTAATTTGAATCAGGCTGGCATTGATGTGCCTTCATTTGAGCACGATGTGGTAGTGCCGACAGCCGGTTCAGTTAAAGGTCAGCAGTATGTTGGACGTGTTAATGAGCCTACTATCCAGCAGCATAGCGGCGGCAGTTTTACTGTGGTTGATATTATGATGTTATATGCTAGTGAGGTGGCGGAGCAGTATCCAGATGGTTTGGCAGATACGTTGATGACACATTTAGTGGCAAAAGCCAATCAGGCTTTTGTTGACAGTGGCATTAACGTGCAGCTGCGTTTAGTACACCGACATTTTGTTAACTACAGTAAAGCTTCCAATCTTATTGCGATTGAAGATTTACGCAATGCACTGGTCGACAACTCTGACATGATGACCGATAGCAGTCTTGCTGAAGTTGCTGCATTACGTGAACAAACGGGGGCCGATATTGTCGCGATGATAAGAGGTCATGATCTGAATGAACGTCAGGTCTGTGGCGTTGCTTACTTTCCGCAAGATATAGCTGATGTCGTAATCAATATTAGCAATGTCGGTATTAGCGGTGGTTCTAATTGTATTGATACTTTTACGCATGAAATTGGCCATAACTTCGGTGCCGGACATCAATTTCAAAATGGTCAAAGTGTAGGCTCTCTGCCGTCAGCGGGCGCCTTACTGCTACCAGGCAAGTTTAGTACTATCATGAGTTCCATTGGCACTGGCGACGTGAACCGCAACTTTAAACTAAACCGGTTTTCCAATCCGCAATTGAACTGTGCTGCTGTAGCCTGCGGTGATACTGAATATGCTGATAACGCTGCTGCGGTTAATTTTTTTGCCGCATACAATTCCGGATTGCGTAGCGCGGTCTCTACCGTAGTGCTTACACCACCTCCTGCTAGTGCGCCTGATTCCGACGGCGATGGTGTAAACGATTTATATGATGCCTTCCCGTTTGATGCAATCGAGATTGCCGACACTGATAATGATGGCGTGGGTGACAATACCGATGTTTTCCCCAACGATCCTTCTGAATGGGCTGATTTTGATCAGGATGGAATAGGTGATAATGCCGATCCTGACGATGACAACGACGGCGTGCCGGATATTTTTGACGCCCTGCCGTTTGACGCCACAGAGTCAGTGGACTCTGACGGCGATGGTGTGGGTGATAACCGTGACCAATTAGCGTTTAATTTTCAGGATTTTAATGATGCCGACGGCGATGGCATTGGCAATCGTTTTGACTACGATAACGACAATGACGGTGTAAATGACTTTGACTCCGGTCCCAACAGCAAGCAGCAACTAATAGTTGTCAGTGCAGGTAGCAACAGTCTGTTAAGTTTTAATCTGCCAGATGGCCAGTTTATGCAAACCCTGTATTCGGCGCCTACTGCAAGCTTTAGCTTTCGCTCTGACGTGGTTGATATGGGGGCCGGTCAAATTGGTTTTATTCAAAATAGTGATGTGATGCGGATTGACCTGCATACAAAAGTGGTAGATACCCTGTTAGATCGTTTCAGTATAGGCAGCAATTTTGCAAGTCATTTGCTTAAAACCGGTAGCAGCCAACACGATGACAGACTATACGTCAGTAGTGGCCTGGGGCCGTCATTCATTGACTCTTATCGTTTTACCAATATTGCAGTCCAGCATAGTAACAGCATTTTTAGCACCGATAATGTCTATCGCGACGTCATTGTATTTGATGCTGCCCACATCCTGGTTGCAGTACGAGATCAGAATCAACTGTTACTGTATCCGTCAGCTGCCGGCCAGATTGAACAATCACCAATAATTTGGGCTCAGGGCGAAGGGCTGGATAAGCCTGAACAACTGGTTAAACTTGCCGATGGCTCGGTGTTAGTGCTCAATGCTGGTAGCCGTAATGTCAGCCGCTTTTCTGCCAGTGGCCAATATCAGGGTGAATTTATCGGCGTTGGTAGCGGCGGTTTAGGTGTACCTGCTTGTATTGGTGTAGATAATAGCGGTGATGTATATCTGTGTAGCAGTAACACTAACCAGATCCTGAAATACAGTGGCAGCAATGGTGCACCACTTGGTGTATTTGTGCCGGCCGGTGTTGCTGGGCTTAATATGCCGGTTGCGCTGGCTTTTGTTGGTGCGCCGCTTGATTTGGCACCTTTTGATCCAGGCAATGATACTGACGGCGATGGTGTGGCGAACAATCAAGATGCCTATCCGTTAGATCCCAACCGTACGGCAGTTACCGTACTGCCGCCGCCGGTAACTCTACAACCACAAAGCGGGGGGAGCATCTTCTATCTGCTTATCTTACTGGCGCTGCTATGCCAGCGGCGAAGTTATCTGCATTGACGTAACCTGAGATAGCGGTAGCAACAAACATTTGAACAACACTTACAGTGGTCGCTGCAAGCGTTGTTCAAATTGTTCCAGCTGACTTAAATCGATACCGGTTAAATGCTCTATGGGTAAACTGAAGGCAAGGCCGCGTGAATCTCCATCATGTACTAACAGCCCATGCATAGCTTCGAGCACAGGCTCAGCCAGGCTTTTGGCGACCACCATTAACAACACCGACTGACTGCCTTCAAATGTCATACCAAAAAAAGTTTTCTTAGTTTTTGCGCCAATACCGCGACCATTTAGCAGAGTAATGCCAGCGGCGCCGGCTTGTTGCGCCGCCTCTATGGCGTGTTGCTCCAGTTCTTCCGGGGTAATAGCGACTACGATAGAAAATTTCATGGAATCTTACTCCTGCGGGGATTTAAATACTCCACCACGATGGCATACAGCATCACAGTGATAATAGGGAATATAGACGCAAAAGCAATTAGGCCAAAGCCGTCAATTAATACGTTGCGCCCTTCGATGGATGTTGCCAGGCCAATGCCCAAGGCGGTAACCAGCGGCACGGTAACTTCAGAGGTAGTTACACCGCCAAGGTCAAATGCCAGTGCGATTATATAGCGTGGCGCAAAAGCGGTAAGCAATACGACGATGACATAGCCGGCCATAATGTAATAGTGAATTGAATCACCGCTGATAATACGGTAAACGCCAACGGTAATACCCACGGCAACCCCCAGGGCAACTATAAGACGGATCATTGAGCCTTTAAGTTTGCCCGGCGAAGCCTGCTCGGCTTGCTCACCAATAGCAATTAACGCCGGCTCAGCCATAGTAGTGGCAAAGCCAATTAAAAAAGCGAATAGCAAAATAAGTAAATCATAGTTTTTCGCAATCAGTTGCCCGGCCATCAGGCTGCCAACCGGAAACAGGCCCAGTTTTAACCCCAGCACAAAAGCATAAAGCCCCAGTAGCACCATGCTAAAACCGACTACTACTTTAACCGGGTTGGCCAGCGGCCGGCGCAAAATCAAATATTGAAATACCAACACCACCAGCATCATTGGCAAAATGTCTTTTACCATAGTGGCTAAATCTATAATGGCTTTGAGCAACCAGAATGCCGGCTGGCTGTCGGCCGTCAGCACGCTTACCGCTGCGGCATTGCTAAAGTTGTAAACCCAAATGCCATATAACTGCACGCTGATCATCGGTACCATGACCGCCAGCGCCACTAAACCAAAACCGTCCATTAGCGGGTTGCGACCTTTAATTGAACTGGCCAGCCCCAGCCCCAGTGCAGCAATCAGCGGCACGGTAACGATATTGGTAGTAACGCCGCCGGAGTCATACGCCAGGCCGACAATCTCGGCCGGAGCAAAAAAGGTTACTGTCAGCACTATGATATAGCCGCCAATCATCAACCAGTGGATAGGCCAACCTAAAATAATGCGCAGTATACCAAGTGCCATCACCATGCCTACCGAGCAGGCGACTATTAAGCGCAAGGTTAAACCATCCACGCGGCCTTCACTTATCAGTTGTGCCTGTTGTGCCACAGCAATTAATGCCGGCTCGGCAACAACAGCGGCAAAGCCAATAGCGAAACCAAATAGCAGCAGTAAAGGCAGTGAACCTTTGCGGGCAAACTGGTTAGCCAGATTTTTACCCACCGGAAAGATACTCAGCTCAAGTCCGAGCAAAAACAGTGCTATACCAATGGCGACAATCAGCAGGCCAATAATAATGCTAAGTGGTTCAGGCGGCAGGGTTTGAAAAATAGCCAACTGGAAAAACAACACTACGGCCACTATCGGTAGCAGGTTTTTCAGTGCATGGATAAACTGGTGCAGAAGCTGCTGCAGTAAAAGCAATGTTACTCCACGGCCATTAATAAAGGGTTAGTTTGGCTTCCAGTATAGGCAACATGGCTTAGAAGTCATTGATCAGGAACAAATAAAGCGGGGACAGCGGGAGCTGTCCCCAACAGGATATTAGCGTGGTTCAAACTCAAAAGGTGCGCGTTTACGTTCACGCAAGCCAATTTCATTCATGCTTTGCGCATCAAATAAACGACCGTTTACCATGGTATGGGTGACGCGGTCGCTAACGCGGATATCCTGTAACGGATTGCCGTCGATAACGATTAAATCTGCCAGTTTGCCGGCTTCAAGTGAGCCTAGCTGATGGTCCATACCAAAGGTTTTCGCCGGGTTAATGGTAGCGGTTTTTAACGCTTCCAACGGGCTCATACCGCCCTGGGCAAACATCCACATTTCCCAGTGTGCACCTAAGCCCTCGCGTTGGCCATGGGCACCAATATTAGCCACTACGCCCAGGTCGCTTAGCTCCTTAGCCGTTTTCACTACATTGAAATGGTTGTAATGATGCTCTGGTGCGGTGGGGCGGCGCATACTGCGTGGTGCCAGCTCGTCCATAGGTACATAGGTACGCAGTTTCGGGTGTTTCCATACTTCGGTTTTATCGTACCAATAGTTTTCGCCCCAGATACCGCCGTAAGCAACGTTAAGTGTAGGCGTGTAAGCCGTTTTGCTGGCTTGCCACAGTTGCTTTATGTCGTCATACACTTTGGCTGCTGGCAGTGCATGCTCAATGGTGGTGTGGCCATCGACGATCATGGTCAGATTGTGCTGCATTAGCGAGCCACCTTCCGGTACCACCATCATATTTAGCTCGCGCGCGGCCTGTATTACCTGTTGGCGCTGGTTGCGCCGCGGCTGGTTATAGCTTTTTACGCTAAAGGCGCCGGCTTTTTGTAAGCGTTCAAGGTGAAATTTAGCATCGTCCAGGCTGTCGATATGCGAGGTATAACCTGCGCCTTCGGCGCCGTACAAAATAGTACCGGTAGAGAAGATACGCGGCCCGGCAATACGACCGGCTAGTTGCATTTCACTGGCGGCAAATACTTCACGGGTGTCGTTAGACGGGTCGTGAATGGCAGTAACACCAAAGGCCAGTGAGGCGTAGTTTTGCCAGTTTTGTTGTGGTATTAACTGGTTGCTGCCCTGGCTGCCATGCGCGTGGGCATCAAACAAGCCCGGCATTATCGTTTTGCCTGTAATATCAAATACTTTGGCATTGATTGGCACGGCAACGTCGCCACGTTTACCAACCGCTTTAATTTTATTGTTTTCAACCAGTACTACGCCATTCTGAATCACTTCATCGCCGTTCATGGTAATCACCTGACCACCAACAAAAGCCACGCTGCCACGAGGTATATCGGCAGGCGCGCTAAAACCCAGATTGACACCGTTTTTGGCGGCAAAATCAGTGTTATCGCTAAAGTCGAACAAGCCATTAATGCCGGCATGATACAGCTCCGGGCCTAAGCTCCAGTACAGGTTACGGCTATCGCCACTCCAGCTGATATACTCACCGGCGCGTACCGATAGCTGTTTTACCGGCAATTGCTTGTCGGTGCCGCTGATATCAATGGCACTGCCGCGTTCAGTAAAAGGCGTAACAAAGACTTTAAAGCGATCGGCAAAGGCCAGGTATTTACCGTCGGGTGACAATTTAAACTCGGTGCCAAATTTGGCGGTGTACAGGGTTTGCTGACTATGTTTGGTTAAATCAATACGAATAAGACTGGGGGCCTTGCCGTAGTCCATGGCGTATACCGCGTCATTAGCGGCGCCAAACATAGGTGCGCGGCCATTGCGGCTGATAAGTTCTGGCGTGCCACCTTTGCTGCTTATTTTGTACAGGCCGGTGTTTAATGACCATTGCCGCGGCAACAGGCTACCTGCACCGGCTTTACGATAAACCACCGTCTTGCCATCCGGGCTGAAAACCGGCTCGACATATTTTCCCGGCTCGCTGGTCAGTTTATTTATGCGGCCATTACGTAAATTGAGAATATTTACTGCGCCCTGTGCATTGTCATTCCAGCTGACATACACCAGCTCTTTACCATCGCGGGAAAATTGCGGGTAAAACTCAAAGTCAGTGCTTTGCTTGGTTAAGCGCCGCGGTTTAGGGTTAGTTACATCGGTGATATACAGATGGCCCAGCGCGGTAAATACCGCTTGTTTACCGTCAGGCGATACCTGAACGAAGCGCAGCATTTTGGTGTCGAACTGGTCTTTATCGATATCCTGTTTTACCCGCACAGCCGTTTGAATTTGCTTGTCAGTTGTTACGCTAAATGGAATGGCTGCAACTTTTTTATCGGCCAGGTTTATTCGCTTAATCTCGCCGCCGGCCCAAAACAGCAGGCTTTTATTATCCGGTGTCCAGGCCAGAGTTGGGTAAACGCCATGAATGGCCCAGGTTTCCTGCATGTCGCGGTCCAAACCATCATACAATTTAATATGTTCGCCGCTGGTTAAATCATATAAAAACAGCGTGCTTTGAAAATCGACCCGGCGGATATAAGCCAGGTATTTGCCATCCGGCGACGGTGTAGGGCGGATGGCGCCACCAGCGCCGTCCAGCACCACGTCCCATTTGCCTGTTTCGCGCTCAAAGCGTTTAATCTTATAAATGCCGCTTTCTGAGTCTTTGCTGTAGTGAAAGGTTTTACCTGGGGTGTCATCCTGAGAGAAATAAATATATTTACCGTCGGGCGAAAACGCCGGCTCGCCTAAGTCTTTCTGATCATTGGGGCGTTCGGTCAGCATAATGCCGCTACCGCCGGTTTTATGATATTGCCAGATTTCTCCGGCACCTAAAGAACGGCTGGCAGTAAAGTGCTTACGGGCAACAATAAATTCGCCATCCGGGCTCCAGGCCGGGCTGTTTAGCAGGCGGAATGTTTCGTTGGTGACTGCGCGTGGCTCGCTGCCGTCGCTGTTCATGATCCAGATATTGTCGCCGCCAGCTTCATCACTGGTATAGGCAATATGTTTGCCGTCCGGGCTAAAAGTTGGTTGCATTTGCCAGCCTATGTCGCCGGTCAGTTGTGTCGCTTTGCCGCCGGTTATCGGCATGCTGTAAATATCGCCCAGTAAATCAAAGACAATGGTTTTACCGTCCGGGCTCAACGCCAGGTTCATCCAGCTGCCTTGTGATACATTAATCGTTACCGATTCAAACTGGCCTTGCGGTGTATTTACGTCCCATTTAGCAGTTTTATCTGCTTCTGCCTGCAAAAAGAAGCTGCTAACAGCCAGTGCCAGCAAGCCAGGGCTAAAGGTTTTCATATTTGGGTTCCTGTCAGTTATGTTGCTATTTTTATTGTCGTTGGTATGTTTTGCCAGCAGAGTGACATAAACTGGCGGCCGAGTTAAGTTTTTCGCTTTATTGTTGCGTCAGAATTCAGGCAAAAGCCGATAAAACAGGAGAGACGAGTGGTTGAATCACCTTGTGTGGCATGTTGCCGGTTAAATGCCGATAAGCTGTGTGTTGGTTGTTATCGTCATATCAGTGAAATAGTTGACTGGAACAGGCGCACAGATGAGCAAAATGCCGCTATATTACAAAAGGTTGCTAAGCGCAAACAACAGGCCGAGTTAACAGACATCAGCATGGCTGATACCAGCCCGATAACTCAGGCCGAGTGGCTGGCGGCTAAGCAGGCGGCGCGCACAAGCTGAGGATCTTTTATGCTGAACTGGCAGGTAATTTTCGACATTCGCCCCTTCGCCTGGACCGAGCTCGGCACGGCGTTATTATGCGGTTTTATCATCGGGTTAGAGCGGCAATTGCGTGGCAAACCGGCTGGCATTCGTACGTCTATTCTTATTGTGATGGGCACCTATGTGTTTATTGCTGCGTCTATGTCGGTTAACAGCAATATGACCGATCCATCGCGGATTATTGGCCAGGTCATTACCGGTGTTGGTTTTCTTGGTGCCGGTGTGATGTTAGCACGCGATGGTATGGTGCTTGGCGTAACGTCAGCTGCTACCATTTGGGTGTTAGCTGCTGTAGGTGTCTGTATTGGCATTGGCCAGGATCTGGTCGCTATAAAATTGTCGGTACTGGTGGTGGCGGTACTGGTGGGGATCGATATTCTGGAAAACTCATCGTCTGCCATGCGCCGTGGCGTGCATCGTACTTATAACGAATGGCTGCACCGCAACAATGGTAGTTTGTTTGGCCGGCGCAAGAATGATCAACAGCAGGTAAAACAAGATATTGATGATCCACATTAATAACAGTACGCAAATTACTGAATAAACTCATAACTCAACACTAACATTGGGATTTGTGAATGCTTGAAGCAGTTTGGATTGGCTTTGCTTTTTCGTTAGGGCTAGTAGTTCGCGCTATCGGCTTACCACCATTAGTCGGTTATTTGCTAGCTGGTTTTGTGATCTCTGCTTCAGCGACAGAACTAAGTTTACCGCCGGAAGGGCCGTCAATCATTCATCACGTTGCTCATTTAGGTGTGTTGCTGTTGTTATTTACGGTCGGCTTAAAGCTTAACGTGCGCAGTTTGGGCAAACCGGAAGTGCTCGGCGGCAGTATGCTGCATTTCGCCCTGTCGATTATATTAACTCTGCCGGCAGTGTTACTTATCTTTGAGGTTAGTTGGTATCAGGCCTTGATGCTGGCGGTGGCGCTGGCATTTTCCAGTACCGTGCTGGCAGCGAAAGTGCTGGAAGGCAAGCGCGAGATCCGGGCTTTTCATGGCCGGGTAGCTATCGGTATTCTCATTATGCAAGATTTACTGGCGTTGCTGGTAATGAGCCTGGCCAATGGCACTATACCATCGCCCTGGGCGTTGCTGGTATTTGCGTTGCCGCTGCTGCGCCCATTGCTGTATAAACTGCTTGATGCCAGCGGTCATGAAGACTTACTGATTTTGTTTGGTTTATTGCTGGCTTTGGTGGTCGGGGGCAAGGGCTTTGAATTGGTAGGACTGAGTTCTGAGCTGGGCGCGCTGGTGTTTGGTGCTATGTTGGCTAAGCATGCCCGGGCCGGTGAATTATCAAAATCGTTGTGGAGCATTAAAGAGTTTTTTCTGGTTGGATTTTTCCTGCAAATTGGTATCGATGGCTTGCCGGATGCAAATGCCTGGTTATTTGCCGGTGTGATGTCGTTATTGTTACCGCTAAAGGCAATACTATTTTTCCTGTTATTGATCTTGTTTAAATTGCGGGCGCGCAGTGCTTTCTTAACCAGTATCAGCCTGACCAATTACAGCGAATTTGGTTTAATTGTCGCCAGTGTGGTGTTACCCGAGTGGCTTATTCCGCTGGCGCTGACGGTGGCTATTTCTTTTGTTATTTCAGCGCCGCTTAATCGCATGGCGCACCCGCTATATGAGCGGTTATGTAATCGTTTATTAAAGTTTGAACGTAATATTCATCATCCGGACGAACAGCCGGTATCACTGGGTGACGCTGAGGTGCTGATCATGGGGATGGGGCGCACCGGCAGTGCGGCATATCGCTATTTAAAAAGTAGCCGCAATATTATTGCTATGGATTCAGATCCGGCCAAAGTGCTGGTACACCAGAAAAAGGGCATTAATATTTTTTATGCTGACGCCGAAGATCAGGTGTTTTGGCAAGGGCTGGATTTTGGCAAAGTTGAAGCGGTGATACTGAGCATGAATGATGTCGAAGCCAAGATGATTGCCGCGAAAAAGCTACGGGATGCCGGCTTTAGCGGCTTTATCGTCTCGCACAGTATGCATGATGATGAAGCTCGTGACATTATCGCTGCCGGCGCCGATCAAACCTACTTAACCATGGCAGAAGCCGGTGTTGGTATAGCTGAACATGTTAAACAACATTGTTTTACTGTAAAAGCCTGAACTAAAAACAAATAAGGCGCCAAAAGGCGCCTTATTTACGAATTTGCAGCTAACTTAGCTGGCGCTACGCTCTTTGATAGCGTTGATGATTGGTGATGCAGCAAAACCATTGCTGGTAGCCCACTCAATGTCGCCTGAAGCGGCAACCTGGCTGCCTGGTAACTGGCTGATGATAAAACCAGCAGCGTCTGCAGCATTGTGCTTAATAGCGTGGCGAACCAGTGGTAAACCGTCACATACGATACCGTCGTATACGTTACGCAGACGTAAGCGGTTGTCAGACAGGGTTTTACGCAGGCTGTTTTTGCTGTCAGCAGCTACATAAGAACAGATAGACTGAGCTAATTGGTCGTCTGCAGCAGCAGGAGCGCTGATAAATGAAGTGGCGGCAATAACAGTAGCTAAAGTGATTAATTTTGCTTTCATATTCGAGCTCCAAAATGTGAGTTAATTTACAATCATTAATGCAACCAAGTTGCAGAACACGAAAGGACATAAGGCATGTCGTTTAACTCTGACAGAGCAGAATAAACATCGCACTTAGCGACGGCAGCCCAGCTATCGTAGATGCCTTGCGGCAACCCTTAGACCTGAAGCTTTGCGTGTACACCCTTTCGGATGACTTGCCTTTCGAGCGTGCGCATTCTAGTTAATGCTGATTTTTTATGCAAGCTTAATTTTTGCTGAATTAAATATTTTTTTATATTAAGTGGTTAGACCAATGCTGGCATCAGCCGTTATCAGACTGTCAGTCCAGCGATAGGCTGATATTTAGCAGGCTGCTTACCAAATGCTGCCAACGTTGATGCAATTTGTCGGCGTCAGCTTTTGCCAGCACAGGGCTAATTTGCCAGTCACTGCGCCAAACTGTTTGCATAGCACTGACATCCGGATAAATACCAAATTGCAGCGCAACCAGAAATGCCGCGCCCATGGCGGTGGCGTCGGTGGTTTGACAACGCTGAACCTGCTTTTGCGTTAAATCGGCCAGAGCCTGCAAAAACCAGCGGTTGGCTGTCATGCCGCCGTCTACCCTCAGTTGCTGTACACTCAGGCCATCTTGCTGTATGGCCTGCAATAAATCGCAGCTTTGATAGGCAACACTGCGCAGCGCGGCAGCGGCTATTTCTGGCTTACCGCTTTCGCGGCCCATGCCAAACAGCGCGGCTTTAACTTCGGGTTGCCAGTAAGGAGCACCTAAACCGGTAAAGGCTGGTATTAGCAACTCGGTTTGCTGATAACTGACACCTTGTGCCAGGGTTTCGCTGTCGGCTGCTGTACTAATAATACCCAATTGATCCCGCAACCACTGTACGGTAGCGCCCGCCATAAAAATGCTGCCCTCCAGTGCATAGGTGGTGCTGCCGTTTAAGCGCCAGGCTACGGTGCTTAGCAATTTATGCTGGCTGCTTAAAATCGTCGGGCCAGTGTTTACCACTGTAAAACAGCCGGTACCGTAAGTGCTTTTGCTCATACCTGTTTCAGTGCAGGCCTGGCCAAGCAATGCAGCTTGCTGATCGCCTATCATAGCCAGAATGGGCACTTCTGCAGCCAGCACGTCAGCTGCCGTCACGGCGAAACTGGCAGCATTGTCCAGCACGGTTGGCAAAATAGCAGCCGGGATATCAAACAGCTTCAGCAGTTCATCGTCCCAACACTGGCGGTGAATATTAAATAACAGGGTGCGGCTGGCGTTACTGGCATCAGTGGCATGCACTTTTCCGCCACTTAGCTGCCACAATATATAGCAATCGACAGTACCAAAGCACAGCTCACCACGTTCGGCCTGCTGACGTGCGTTGGGCACTTGCTGCAATATCCAGCTAAGTTTACTGGCAGAAAAATACGGATCGGCTAACAGGCCGGTTTTTTGTTGCAATAGCGGCTCTAAACCGGCATCTTTTAGCTGCTGGCACTGAGCTGCAGTGCGTCTGTCTTGCCAGACAATGGCAGGGTACAGAGCCTTACCGGTAGTTTTATGCCAGACTAAAGTAGTTTCGCGCTGGTTGGTAATGCCAATGCCGGCGAGATCGCTAGCACTGATACCCGCTTTGTGTATTACCTTGCGGATACAGCTAATAACACTTTGCCACAGCTCAGTGGCGTCTTGCTCAACCCAGCCTGAATGTGGATAGCTCAGTGTTAATTCCTGTTGGGCACACGCCAGCTGTTGCAGTGTGGCATCGTAAATAATAGCGCGACTGGAAGTGGTGCCCTGATCAATAGCCAGAATATATTTTGCCATGGCGTGAGCTTTTAACGTTATGCTTAAGTTATTGTTCAGCCTAGCAGTAAACTGCAACGCTGCCTATAAGCAAAGATGGAAGCCGGTATGATTGTCACGTTTAAATCCAAAGCCAGCGGCGATTTAATTTATTTTAAAGATATTGCCTTAAAGCTACTGCAATTGATGGGGCGCGATGACAAAGTGCCCTCAGCACTGTACGCCGAAGATGTGGGCAGCGCATTAGCATTGTTGCAGCAAGGATTAGCCGCCATTGCCGCTACCGAGCGGGCTAAGGCAGAGCAAGCCAATACTGATATTGCAGACCAACCGCATGCTGGTAAAGAACGGGTTAGTTTGCAGGTGCGCGCGGTGCCCTTGCTGGAGATGCTGCAAAAAGCGCAGAAGAAACACTGTCCGGTGCTGTGGCAATAGCGGTTATGTTACACGTCACCAGTTAAGGGCAAGCGCAGACTAACTTCGAGGCCTGGCGGATTATTTCGCAAGCTGATACTGCCGCCATGGGCTTCAATAATGTCGCGGCATAAAGTTAAACCGATACCTGAGCCGCCGTTTTTACTGGTGTAAAACGGCACCAGTGCATGTTGCAATTGTTCATCACTCATGCCGCCACCAGCATCTTGCAAGGTGATGATTAACTGCTGCGGGCTTTCGCTAAAGGTTAAGCTGATGAGGTCAGCTTCAGAGCCGGATTCATGGGCATTTTTTAGCAAGTTCAGCAACAACTGTTGCAATTGCTGGTTGTCGGCTCGCCAGTCTTGTTGTGGCAGATCTCCGATAAGTTCAAACTCGTACAAATCCTGCAACTGGTTTACCAGCCGTGGCCAGTTTACCAGGCTGAAGCTGGGGCGGGGTAACTTGGCAAACTGAATATAGGCCTGAACAAACTGATTCAGTGCCAGGCTGCGTTCGCTTAGTGTGCTAAACAAGCTGGCCAGTTCGGTTTGTTGTAACTGTCTGGCACGTTGTTCACCCGAGTAAGCCAGCGACGACAGCGGCGCCAGGGTGTTATTTAACTCATGCCCAATGACCCGCAACAGCTTTTTCCAGGCGGTAAGTTCTTCGCGTTGTATTTCGCGCGTCATCGGTTTAAGCAAGTACAAATGGTGCAGCTTTTGGTTCAACTGAAACTGACTGAGGGACAGATGCCAGATACTGTTGTCACTCAGGTGCAGCAAACCTTGCTGCTGACCATTGATAGCGGTGGCCAGTTCGGGCACCCGGGTACTGACTGTGTCGAGTTTACTGCCATTCAGCGGCCGGCCGGCATTGAGCAATTGCCGCGCGGCCGGATTGCTCATAAGTAGGGTATCTTTATCATCTGTCAGCAGCAGTGCCGTAGGGCTGCTTTGCAAAACGGTATCCAGCAGCAGTTCACGTTGGTATAGCGTTGCCCGTTCGCTGCGCAGCTGTGCGGACATATGAGTTAAACTGTGTGCCAGCGGTTGCAGTTCGTGCACGGTCAACTGATTAGCACTGGTATTAAAGCTGCCGTCCTGCAGATTTTGCGCATGCAGATTAAGCGCCTGAATTTCTGTCATCAGCGGTTTTACCGCCCATTGCAGTAGCACCGCAAGCACTATGCCGGCGCAACAAATCGCCAGGCTGAATGCGGTAGCCAGGCCTATAAGGCTAAGTTGTACGGCCAGGCCCAATAAGGTTAGCAGCAGGCAAAGCAGATTTAACCGGCTTTGGCTGCCCAGTTTTGGCAACGAAAAAGGGTGCTTAGGGCGCATCAATGCCATAGTGCTCCATACGCCGATATAAGGCCTGGCGGCTGATCCCCAGTTGTTTAGCCGCCCGCGATACTACGCCGCCGGCCTGCAGCAAGGCTTGCTGCAGCGCAGTGCGGTCTATATCGTCCAGTGCTCTTTTAGCTGTCGCTACCGGCTCGGTCAGTCCAAGATCAGCCGTGACTATTTCGTCACCGCTGCTTAATAGCAGCGCACGCTGACAGGCATTTTGCAATTGACGCACATTACCCGGCCAGCTGTAATTTTGCAGCACTTGCTCTGCCTGCTGACTTAAAGCCTTTTTACCGGCCAGAAAATAACGTGCCAGCGGTAAAATATCATCCGGCCGCTCAGCCAAAGCTGGCAACGCCAGCTGTACAACATTAATGCGGTAATACAAATCCTGACGGAATTCGCCGCGACTGATGGCGGCTGTAAGATCGCTGTTGGTGGCGCTGATAAGCCTTACATCGACTTTGCGCGTCACACTTGACCCTAAACGCTCAAACTCCCCGGTTTGCAGTACCCGGAGCAGTTTAGCCTGGCCGGCCAGCGACAAATTGCCAATTTCATCTAAAAACACCGTGCCGCCGTCAGCGGCTTCAAAACGGCCGATGCGGGTTTTACTGGCGCCACTGTATGCGCCGGCTTCGGCACCAAATAGCTCAGCTTCCATCAGCTCACTTGGCAGGGCCCCCATATTAACTTTAATAAAGGCGCTGTCTTTACGCGGTGAATTACCATGCAGTACATTGGCTATGCCTTCTTTGCCTGCGCCGTTGGGGCCGGTGATCAGGACAGCAGCATTGGACGGAGCCAGTTGCAGTGTCATTTGCAGCAATTGTTGCATCTGGCTGCTGGCAAACACCAGGCCGCATAAGTCTTTACCGGCAAAGGCCGCTTGGCGCTGTTGCTCGGCGCGCTGTTGCTGTTCGCTCAGTTGTTTTAATTTCAATGCATTTGCAACAGTGAGCAGCAAACGCGCGTCGTCCCAGGGCTTGGCAATGTAGTCGGTAGCCCCGGCTTTTATCAGCTCAACCACCATTTCCAGCTGGGTCCAGGCGGTCATCAATACGATAGGTATCTGCGGGTATTGCTGGCGCAACTGATAGAACAGCGTTTTGCCCTGTTCACCCTGCATCTGGCCGGCGCTGAAGTTCATATCCTGTAAAATAAGATCGATAGTGCCAGCCGCTAATAGCTGCCAGGCTTGCTCAGCGGACGAAGCACATTGCACCTGATAACCCTGCAACGCAAACAACGTTTGCAGGGCCTGACAGATTGGCTGGTTGTCATCGATAACCAATAATTTCAGCATAGTTTATAAGGCTTTAGTCGCACTTGCTGGCGATATCCGGGTAGCAATGGCGGCAGGATACCATGTTGCCAAAGTGACACAAAGCAGTAGTGCCATTATCGTCATAACCGGCAGGTACCCGTTCAGCGATGGTATTGAAATAACCTGAGCCAACGCTTGATTAAGCAGCAGAGCTAAAACTACGCCAAACAAAGCCCCGACTAGCGTACATAGCCAATTTTCGCTAAGCAGCTCGATAAAAATGCTGTTTTTGCTGGCGCCCAAAGCGCGTTTGATGCCAATTTCCTGTTGGCGCTTCAATGCATGAAAATGAGTGCTGCTGTAGCTTGACACCATAGTTACCAGCAGCATTAACGCGCTTAAAATCGTTAACAACATCGCCAGGCCATATTCATTGCGATATAAGCGCTGATGCTGCTCTGCCAGGGTACGGATATGGAAAATCTCGATGTTAGGTTCCACCTGACGTAACACCTGGTCCAATTGCTGCCGAACTGCACCGGCCCGGCCAGGCGTTACCCGCAGTAAAATACTGTAGCCCCAATCAACACCATAAGGCGGAGCAACCTGAATGCTGTTGTACATCACGTTGTCACCACTTCGTTGACCGTAAAAATCGGAGATTACCGCCGCCAACCGCCCACGGTTCAGTTGCTGGCCAATAGCGGATTTGTCAGCAAACAGTTGTTTAGCAAGGCTTTGTGTTATTACCACATCTGGCCGCACCGGATTATCCAGTGACACTGAATGCTGCGGCAATTCGCCTTGTAGTACCTGGCTGTCCAGCACGCGGAAAAACTCCTTGGACACAAAATACATTGGCACTGATGGTTGATTAGTGCGGCCTTCTTCACCATCCAGATAGACGTTGCCATTGTTGCCGCCTTGCAACAGAGCTGATTGATTGGCATATGCTGCCGCGACAACATCCGGTAAAGCACTAACGGCATTCAGTTGTCGGTTTAGTAATTCTTCCAGCGCCGGGTACACCCGCAATGAGGCCGTGGTTGGTTTAAGTTGTACCAGTACAATATTATCCAGATCCATACCGGTTGGCTGGTTTAACTGCTTATGGGTTTGCTGCGCCAGCAGTACACTGTTGAGCAACAGGGCCAGTGTCATCGCCAGTTGCAACAACAGTAGGATTGTGACCACTTTGCGGCTAAGTAATCCTTTAAAGAGTAAATATAAAGACATGATGATTATTCCTTAAGCTGCTGATTTAATGTGCCAAAAGACGCACGAAGTGACGGATAAAGCGTAACCAGATAGCTACAGATAACCGCAAGCAGCAATAACGCGATGAGTAAGGTGAGATCCCAGTCGGCAAACAGTCTGTTTGCCGGCAGCAGCTCTGTCATCAGTTTGATGCCGGCATAACCGGTAAGCAAAGCACCGCCGATGGTAAATAATGCCATCAGCAACACATCAGCCAGCATTTGTAATTGCAACTGGCTGCGGCTGGCACCCAGAGCACGGCGCAGACCAAACTCATATTGATTACTTAAATAGCGGTTTAATGATAAGTGACTGGCATTGAACAAACACACCAGCAAAAACAACAGCGTAACCAAAGCAAACGCCTTAATATCGCTGCTTTCGCCGCCAAAGTAACTAACGATGTCACGCATAGCGATTAACTGGTTGTTTGGCTCAGACGGATGGCGGCCGGCGGCTTTTTCATCCTGCACCAGATTATGCATAAACTGGCGATAAGCCTGCTGTTGCGCAGCGGTGTCCAATTGTACCCAGTACTGCAATTGATGCAGTGCCCCGGTGCGGCCCTGCGTACTGAGTTGACGATAGTCGGTGTCGTCAAAAGTCGATGACTGACTGTTGGATAAGTAATTCATGTCGTAGCCGGTTTCAAGAGGCAGATAAATATCGTCCGCATCACTTAAGTGATTATGGTTGTTGGCATCATAAAGACGCGGCAGCATTTGCCAGCTGTCTAGCACGGCGCTGATGGTAACGTGGCGATCGTCCAGTAGCAGTTTTTCTCCCACCACATCAGTGCGGCCGAACAAATTCTCCGCACTGGTCTTAGTTAAGATAACTTCTTGGCGCGCACTGTTATCCGGCCAGACACTGCCATGTAGTAGTGGCACATCAAACAGGCTGAAAAAATCACGCTGGGTAATACGGATACTTACCGGTAGTGGTGGCTGAGTTGCATTAATTCTCAGATAACCGTCGGCACTGTACATGGCAGCCGCCTGGGTAGGAATACCTGATTGGCTGAGCTTTTGTACATTGCTGTAACTTAACACTCGCGGTGTACGGCAATCTGTGGTGCACTGATAAGGCACTAAATTCAGCATCGGAAAAAACAACTTGTCGCTTTTCTGCGGTAGTGGATCGCTGTTTAGCTGATAGTAAAAGGTGGCATTGGCAAAAAACACCCCCAGACCCACACTTAAAATAAAGATGGTTAACGCATAAGGCAGCGGGGCGCGCTTAATGCCTTTGAGGCTGACTTTCAGATAATAGATAAACTGTTCCATACTCTGCCCCTTAAGCGCTGTGTGCGGCCAGTGGTTCATACAAGGTGCTGTCGTGCAGCTGGCCATCAATGATCTGAATATTGCGCCCGGCGCGTCTGGCCTGGTCCGGATCGTGCGTAACCATTAAAATGGTGCAGCCTTGCTGGTTGATCTGTTCCAACAGTTCCATCACCTGGCGTGCCATTAAGGAGTCAAGGTTCCCGGTAGGCTCATCGGCCAGTAAAATACGCGGCTGGCCGGCAATGGCGCGGGCTATGGCTACGCGCTGCTGCTGGCCACCGGATAGCTGCCCAGGCAGATAATCGCGTCGGGCATGCAGGCCTACCAGTTCCAGCGCTTGTTCAATACGTTGTTTACGCGCGTCTGCGTTTAACCCGCGGTAACGCAGCGGCAGCTCAATATTGTCATAAATGCTGAAGTCTTTTATCAGGTTAAAACTCTGAAAAATAAAGCCAATTTTTTCATTACGCAGCTTTGACAGCGCAGCGTCGCTCAGGCCCGTTACCGACTGACCATCCAGCAGATAGTCACCACCGTCAAAACTTTCCAGCGTGCCAAGAATATTCAGCAGGGTAGATTTACCCGAGCCGGAAGGCCCGGTCAGGGCGGCAAACTCCCCCTCATTTATCTGCAGGTTAACGTCGCGCAGAGCATGGGTTTCAATAAGTTCGGTGCGAAAAATTTTGCTGAGGTTATTTAACGTAATCATTTGTAATCCTTGTATTTATTATCCGCAGTTATTAGTTCAGGTTTACCCGGCTTTCATTTTTAAAATCGCTGAGGTTAGAAATAACCCATTGTTCGCCTTCAGTGGCACCATTGAGTATTTCGACCCATTGCACTGACAGCGCACCCAGTTCGATATTTTTGCGCAGTGCCTGATTGTCCAGCACCTGATAAGCCTGGCGTCCGCCACCAGAGCTGACAAAGTCGCCGCGGGCAATTTTCAGTACATCGGTTTTATGCTCTAAAATTACCCGTGCGGTTAAGCGCTGGCTTTGACGTAATGTTGTACTATCGGCCTGGGCAAAGCGCACCCGTGCAGTAACCTGGTTGTTGCGCACCTCGGCCGCTATGGTACTGACTGTGCCGCTGAGTTGCTGATTACCTATGCTCACTTCGACCTGCTGACCGGCAGCCAGATCGCGGGCATAGCTTTCCGGAACCGCAAGTTCGGCTTCGTATTGGCTTAAATCTATGACGGTAAGCAACGCCTGGCCTGGCAACACGTGGCTTTGCTGCTCGGTGAGCCAGTTCCCCAACTGGCCTGTTACCGGCGCGGTGATATTCAGAGCCGCTACTTTACGCTGTAGCTCGTCTACCACCAGCTGCTGGCGGTGAATATCCTGCTCACGAGAGCTTTGCTCAAAGCTCAGCTTATCTTTTGCCAATTCGACTTTACGTTTGGCGTGATCAAACTCTAGCTCCGCTTTAGTGAGGTTATCTTTGGCAATATCAAAATCCAGCTGGCGGATCACGCCCATTTCAATGGATTGATTAGCCCGTTGCAGCTCACGTCGCGCTGCCAGCAAGTTCACCTGAGCGTTGTTCATTACTTGTTCGATATCCAGCTGCTGCTCGCGTGCCGCCAGCACTGCGCGCTCAGCTTCACTTTGCATACCGGCGAGCACTGCTTGCTGTTGCTGTAAATCGTTTTGCAACGCCGGGCTGGTAATGGTGGCAAGTAAATCGCCCAGCGTAACAGCTTCGCCGGGCTGCTTAAATAACTGCACCTGGCCGGTTTCCTGGCTGTACAGGGTAGGGGCGTTGGCCGCGACAATCCGGCCCTGAACTGCTATATCGCGCACTAAATCACCGCGTTGCACAGTAGCCAGTTGCAGTTGATTACGCGGCAATACTAAGCTGGCGCTTTCACCCAGTGATTGTGATAACGCCCATGCCAGCACTACCACAGTAATGCTGATAACAGTGGCTGGCAGATACCGGCGCAGTCTGGCTTTTGCCGGCTGTTGCATTATCTTGTCTTGTTGCTCTGTACCCTGAATCATTTGTACTCCTTTAACCTTGGTAACAACGGGTTATAGCAGCTTTAATGCCAAAACTTAAGTTGTTGAAATACAGTGATAAAATGAAGGTTTGCTGCTGGGTTTAAGTGTCCGCGGACAGTTTAAGTGTCCGCGGCTAAGTTGCGGACAGCTAACGTTAAAACAATCGCTTAAATCAGCGTCAGAGTAGGGAAACTCATAGTTAGACTAATAACACAGCGTCGATTGCCGCACAGGAGGGAAGCAAGTCGGAATTGATACAGGTGTTACTTATGCAGCTTAACAGTACTGCTATTTACTAACGGCACTGGCTTAATTGGAAGCCATTTTGAACAATAACATGCAACCTAATTGTTACTAATTATCTGTATTTGTTTGGTGGTGCTTGCATAAAAGACATTATATATAAACAAATATTTTGCAATATTGGCCAGGCAGCGTATACACTCTTGAAGGTGATTTACCCAAACTTGTTACTAGTTGCTAAGATGTTGTCAGAGCTGTATGTCGGCAACAGAAGACAAGAGGGAATCCATTGGATTGCATCATCTGACATTTTTATATCGATGCTTATTGTGCTGATTAGCGCAATTTGGGGTCTGCAAAAGTGCAGTTGGGCGACAAGTTTGCTTTCACGTAAGAGACCACTACCCTTATCTGAAAAGTAACTACAATCTGTTTAATAACTCCAATTAAAAAAGGGAATAATATGAAAAATGTATTGGTTATTACTTTAATGTCAGCGGTACTGATGGGTTGTACGTCAACAACTAGTATGTCATTGAAAGAAAAGGATGAAGTCTATTCTAAATATGTGGTAGATGAAAATTTATCTGCAGAAGATAAAGTGAGTGGCTTTAAACTAAGTGGCTGGAAGTCATTGTCTGATAGCTACCTGATTGTGACAGCTGCGCACAACAAAGATTACCTGATAGAAACTAAAAGTACCTGCTTTGGTTTAAACAATCAGAGTGAAATCAAATTAAATCGTTCATCTGATTTCGCTATCAGTATAGTAGGTGACTCAATTTCTTCTGTAGACGATTCTACCGGTAAGTGTTTTATTAGTTCAATTTACCCTATTACCAGAGAGCAACGTCAGTATCTTGTGGGTATAGGTAGAACTGCAAAAAATGAAAGTTAATAGCTATCAGCCTAAATTCTGTAGATAGCTTAAACTTCAGTTCTGGCCGCTTTTGCGGCCAGTGTTATTTTAGAACAGCCTTTGTTGCTGCTTGCCTTTCAAATGCCATTTCAAACCAGTGCAGCTTTAAGCCAATTATAAACCGGCTTGTTCAAGCAGTGTTGCCATATGCTGCAATGCTGTCAATCCCTGAATATCTGTAGCTTGCAGCGGCACTTTATAGCGCGGTAGTTTGGCAAAGTCCTGCTCTATCTGGGCCAGATGCACCTTTTCCTGGCTGCGGCGCGCGGCAAGAAAATCACCATCGGCACTGTCGGGTAAAATGCGGTTTACCACCAGGCCGGCCAGTGGCAGTTTTTCCTGCTGCAGGCTGTGTACGGCGCGGCCGGTTTCTAATATAGGCAGCTTTTCCGGCGTTAATACAAACAGCAGCGCGGTGCGATTTCTATCGGTTAATACCTCACGGGTGCGCTGCAATAAACGCTGGCGTGTCAGCAGAGTTTCGGTAATGGCTTTGTTGCGTGCATCCATGCCGGCGGTGGCGTGCTGGTTAGGGTCGGCCAGCGGGCTGTCAATATCGCGCCCGGCGTTGGGGGTTAAATGGCCCAGGACATCACCGAGTTTTTCTGAACGTTTATTGGCATTGAGCAGGCCCTGAGTCCAGGCCGCCATAGCTTCTGGCAGGCTTAGCAGGCGCAGAGTATGCCCGGTAGGGGCGGTATCAAACACCACTACATCATAATTTTTTAAACCCAGTTCAATAACATTGGCGATGCGCTCCAGCATGGCCGCTTCCTGGGCGCCGGGTGACTGGCGGGTTAAACGCATCTGGCGTTCTATTTCGCTGAACATCTCAGGCCTGGTAAAGCGTTTTAACTGCGCGGTGACTTTAGCCAGGTGTTGCTCTACTTCGCGGTCGGGGTCCAGCTCCAGGCCATCTACATTCGGTGCTAAGCGGGTAATGTTATCGCCAATTTCCCGGTCAAAGGCATCCGCCAGGCTGTGCGCCGGATCGGTCGACACTAACAATACTTTTTTACCGCGGCTGGCCGCCAACAACGCCAGCGCCGATGAGGTAGTGGTTTTGCCAACACCACCTTTGCCGCCAACCAGCAGCACACGTTTATCGGTTAACAGCATTTAATGTTGTCCAGCGGTGAATGCTCCAAGCCCATACGGATATGCCAGTCATGGAAGCGTTCCATTAATAACGGTTGCAGCTCGAGGGTGTAGTAACTGGCTGGGTTGGGTACGCCCATCATTTCACTGAAGATGAGCAGCATAAATAAATCATCCTGCTCACGTTTGGCGCGCGCTATCGCACTGCGGTAGGGCGCGTTGTAGGCTTCTTCAGCGTAAAAGCTGGCTTTTTGGTACCAGGCTTTAAACTTGTCTAAACTCATGCTTCTTTGGCTGCTGGGTTAGCTTTATTGGCTTTAATTTGCTTGGTTAAGGCCGAGCTACACTCCAGTGATACCAGAATTGCGGCTACCAGCACCACTAAATCCATGGTGAACAGGAACCAGTCGCCCTTGTCGTAAAAGCTTTTTAACTGAATGAGTAAGCCAAGTGTGGTCATGATCAGCAAAAATATCAGCGGCGCTAACGTATACCACATAGGCCGGCGCAGTTTTACTAACATTACCGTAATAACCAACAGGGTTAAGCCTGCCAGTAATTGATTAGTGGTGCCAAACAGTGGCCAAATCAACATGCCACCAGAGCCGTCACCACCTGCACCAAAGGCCAATAGCAGGCATGAGCCAACTGCTAACAAGGTAGCCGGGGCGGCCTTTTGCATCCAGCCGATATTATAAATGCTGCCCCATTCCTGAAAGATGTAACGTTGCAGGCGCAAACCAGTATCCATAGTAGTGCCGGCAAACAGCACGACCATTACCGTCAACAGAGTTTGCGACAGTACAGTGTCTAAGCCGACACCGGCTTGCAGTATGTTAGCGCCGCCATTAATAAAAGCGGATACGCCGCCCTTACCAAAGCTGCTGTATATTGCCTGCCAGTCGGCCAGCGTTGCAAAGCCGGCGGTGGCGGCAATAATAGCGGCCAGGGCCAGAGAACCTTCGCCGACAGCGCCAAAGTAGCCAACAAAACGCACGTCAGGCTCTTTGTCTAATTGCTTAGAGGTCGTACCGCTGGATACCAAACCGTGAAAGCCGGAAATGGCGCCGCAGGCGATGGTAACGAACAGCAGTGGTATAAGCGATGGCGTACCTTCAGGCACGTTAGTATTAAACGCTGGGGCGACCACATCGGGGCCGGAGATCAGCACGGCGCCGTACAGCAGAATTAATCCAATAAACAGCTGAATGCCATTAATGTAATCACGCGGTTGCAGCAGCATCCATACTGGCAGTAATGAGGCGATAGCGGCATAAACAAATAACAGAATAATCCAGCTTTGATTATCGCTAAATGGCCCCACCATTTCCGGTAGTGCCAGTGGCAGCATAGGGCCAGCGTATATCATGGCATACAGAGCTATTACGCCCACGACGGTAACCAGCAGCAAGCTCATATTCTTACGGTAAATAAGCTGGCCAATAATCAGAGCTACCACGATAGCGCCCCATACCGGTAAGGTGGCGCTGGGGAAATTAATCAGCTGATTGGAAATAACAACGGCAAATACCGCATTTACCATCAACAGTACCAAAAAAATTACGATCATAAAGATACTGCGGGCGCGGTTACCGACAATGTCTCCGGTTAGTGCGCCGATCGATTTAGCTTTATTGCGGCTACTGGCCCAGATGGCGCCTGCATCATGTACACCGGCGAAGAAAATAGTACCAAACACCACCCATAAAAAGGCCGGTACCCAGCCCCAGATCACGGCGATGGCCGGGCCGATTATCGGCGCGGCCCCGGCGACAGAGGTAAAATGATGGCCCCATAAAATGTACTTATTAGTGGGCACATAGTCGACGCCATCCTGCATTTCGTGCGCTGGCGTTCTAAAGTTTGGGTCAACTTTAAAGATCTTTTCGCAGATAAACTTAGAGTAAACAAAGTAACCCAGCGCCATGGCGCCAAGCCCCATTAACATCAGAAAAATGGCATTCATGTTTTTGCCTCAGTTGTCATTGATTTTATTATGCTTAGGGTCAGCCAAGCATAGTACAAAACCAAGGCCACAGAAGGTATTAGACTAAAGTCGCGCTAGTCTTTGTAATGCGTTTGATCCCGGCCGGCTGCTTTGGCTTGGTACAGCGCATCGTCGGCCCGTGCCAGGCTAACGTTCAGTGCTTCTTCGGCCCGGTATTGGCTAAATCCGATACTGCAGGTAACCCGCATTTTCTTGGGCGTGTCGGCAAACTGAATGTCGGCAACAGCCTGGCGTAACCGTTCTGCGATAACAAAGGCCGCCTCTTTATCGGTATCCGGCAATACGATTAAAAATTCCTCGCCACCGGTGCGGCCAAAATGGTCCTGGGCGCGCAGCATTGCCGATACTGTCATGCACATTTGTTGCAGTACAGTGTCACCGATATCGTGGCCGTATTTATCGTTTACTTGTTTAAAATGATCCAGATCCAGAATTAAAAAACACAGCGGTTGTGCCGTATCCAGTGCTTTAACCCGCTCTTGTTCGGCCTGCATCATAATACGGCGCCGGTTGGCGATATTGGTTAACTCGTCGGTCATGGCTAACCGGTGCAGCTTGCGGTTGCGCTTTTTCAGCGAGATAGCAAAACTGAATAAAATAACAAACAACAGGGCAATCAGGCTTAGTGCTGCATATTGCCAACGCTGCGCCAATTGCAGGGTGCTGACATGCTGCTCGGCCAGTTTTTTTTCACCTTCCAGTTGTCTGGTGCGCTCCAACTGGCGGTCCGAGTCGAACTGAAAGCGCAGTATATTACTTTGCTGCTCGCGGGCGCGTTGCTGCTGTGCCTTGTTCAGCGTTATATAATGCGCCAGTAAGTCGTAGGCATGCTGATAGTTGCCGGCAGCGGCTTCGGCCGGTGCTCTGGCGGCATACAGCATTAACATATAACGGGGATTGTTTTCTGCGCTCAGGTATTGCTGTGCTTCATCAAAGCGTTGCAACGCCGCTTGCGGCTGTTGTAGAGCATTGAGTGTCTCGCCGTTGTACATCGCCAACAATCCTTTGTAACTGGCCAGCGTGGATAAGTCGGGCGCATTCAGCACAGCCAGTTCAGCTTGTGCCTCTTGCGCTAACGCCATAGCCTGTGGGTACTGCTGTAACAGATTGTAGATCCAAACCAGATTAACCTTAGTGTAACTTTGCCATAGCGGCTCTTGAATTTGTTGATACACCTGCATTGATTGCATAAACAGGGCTAAGGCCTTGTTGTATTGTCCCAACTCGGCATGCGAGTACGCTTTTTCGTGCATAATCAAAGCGTGGCGAAATTGCTCGCTTTCGGCGGTAAATTCCTGTTCAGCCTGTTCAATATAACTAAGCGCATCCTGGTACAACCCCATGCGGCGGTAAGTTGCAGCAATTGACATTACTAAATCGCTGATATAAGGCTTGTAACCCAGGCCACGTTGTAGCTGGTAAGCCGTCATATAATGTTGCATAGCATCGGCATAGTTACCGGTGTAAGAGGCCAGATCGCCAAGTAAGGCCAGGCTTACAGCAATGCTCAGCGGGTTTTCACTGGCTTTGGCGGCTTGGTGGGCGAGTTGTGCGCTTTGCTCAGCCAGATTGCTATCACCAGCCTGGCTGAACAGGTAGAAACGGCACATATAATAATCGGCGAGTGCGGCTTGATCATTGCGCTGTTTGGCGTGGGCTATTTTATTGTCACTATAGGCGAGGCCTGCCGTCGGATCACCGGAATAACCCAGCTGACAGCGTAAACGGTCAAGCCGGTGCTGGCGTTGCACATCATCTGGTGGTAGCGCCGCTTCAAGCTCGGCCAGTGCGGCTTTATAGTCAGCAAGACTGAAAAAATAACGCTGGCCGCTTTCAATTTGCTGTACCAGCTGATCGAACTGCGCCGGAGCTGCAGTTAGCGCACAACTGAACAAAAACACGGCGCTGAATATGATTTTATTCAAAGACATATATTAACCACTAAGCAAGACAGTATCAGCATAGCTGATACTGTGCGACCCAGATGGATTTTATTTTGCCCGTTCAGCGTTTTTGCACCCAGTTGCCATCAAGCAGAATAAAATGGCCGGAGCTGGTACGCTCTATGGCTTTTTTACCGGCCATGGCTTCGACATCGGCAACGGCAATATTGTTTTGCTGCGCCAGCCTGGCATACTCAGCACGCCGGGCATCATTAATTAGTTTTACAATATCAGCGGCATCGTTACTGTTTTGCACTACACCCAGGTAACCGTTGGCTTGCTCGCCGACTAAGCCCTGTGCTTTAGCATTACCCAAGGCCGCCATAGCCTGTTGTAAATTCATTGCCAATACCGGCAGGCTTAATGCGAACAGGGCTGGTAATAGTAACATGTTAATCTGTTTCATTAGTTTCATCATGGGCTCCTTAGAATAAACCGCTGTCATCGCTGAACAATTCGTCCAGTTGCTTATCGACCTTGATATAAATTTCATGCTGAATTTTTACATTCAGGTTAATGTTGATCGGTTCGGCCGGCAATGCTACCTGCACCTTGGGCGTGCAGGCGGGCAGGAACAGCACCAGCAATGCTGCTGTGCTTAGTTGTTTTATCATGGTTGTGCTCCATTGGCGTGGTTGGCGCCTTGCTGTTGTATGCGTTGTTGGACCCGTTGTTTGATTTTGTCACTGATTTGGCTGCTAAGTTGCAAACTGGTGATAAGCGCCGGTATATCTTCCTCCAGATTAATATTCAGATTAATCGCCCGGCCGGCTTCCAGTGCCGGATTTTTACCCTGCAGATTAAGCGCTAAAACTAACTTGCCGTTGGTATCATAGTTAACCTTACTCGACAGCACTGAATAATGAAAATCGTCCAGCGCGTCCAGCACGACCTTCATCCCCGGGTTACTGGCCGCCATACTCTGTGCTGTGGCTGGCCGGTATTGCAGTTTGCCACCCGGGCTGTCAGCAGCAAGGGTTCCGGCTGTTACACTGGCACCACTGCGGCCCAGTAGCAGCGGTATGGTGCCTGAAATGCGGCCATCTCCGGTTAAATCTGTACTGGGATGTTGCTGCAGGATCTGACTGATATCGATTTGCTGCAACTGAAGTTGCAATTGCTGCCCGGCCAACGCCAAATCCAGAACTTGTGGTTGCATCATTACCCGGCCACCCATAGCTTGCAGCTGCAACTGTTGTATGTCCAGTTTGCCGGCAGTGACATCGTCGGTGCTGGCATTGTACTGTGCACTTAACATTAAGGGGCCGGCAACAATACCATGCTGAATTTCAGCAATGGTGGCACCCGTTGTCGTCAGATGCAGCTGCTGATCCTGATATTGCAATTGTAAGCTGGCCGCCAGCTCATTAAACAAACTGCGATCATAAATACCGTTGATGCCGGATAAGCCCAATTGCGCTGTAGCGCTCACTGCCGGCAGCAGTGTAAGTTCGCCTGATGCGGCCAGTCGGCCGCGGTTAAATTCCAACAATGCCGGCCAGGCGCTAAATGTTGCCGCCACCGGGTTACCGGCCAGCAAAAAGCTGTCGTCTAACTGCCAGTTCAGCTTTGTCTGCTCAGGTCTGTACTCCAGCTGGTGCTTGAGGCCAAGGTTGGCACTGTTGCTGAGCTTGCCGTCAATAAGTAGTGCGGTTGGCGTACCGCTTAACTGCGCTTGCCATTGCCAGGCCAGCGGTTTTAGCTGCGCATGTATCAGCTCGCTGGCATTAATATTAAGCTCCGTTTGCAGCTTAACGCTGCTGAAGTTGCTGTCGCCGCTAAAGCGGCCGCTGGGGGCTGTCATGCGGATATCAGCTGCCTGTATAGCGGATGTTTGCAACCGGGCAATGCTTGCATCAGCGTTCAATAGCTGAAGCTGCCACTGATCTGCCAGCCAGTAGGCGTTAAATTTGCTCTGCAGCGTCAATCCAGCCAGGTTTGTATTTGAGTCGGGGCTTAGTTGTTGTTGCGTTAAAGCCAGGCTGGCATTTTGCATGGCGGCACTCAGTGGTGGGGTAAGGTTAAGCACGGCATCAGCGTTGAAGGCCAGAGCTGTATCGCCCTGGCTGCTTAAGCTGACACTGATAGGCAAAGCCGTAAGTTGGCTCTGGCCGTCGCCATCGGCCGTTAAGTTGATGTGCAGCTGCTCCGCGGCCAGGCCATATTGCAGGGCCTGTTGCGGTAACTGCGGTTGGTGCAGTGTCAATTGTGCATTAAGCTGATAGCGGCTTAATTCGCCTTGCTGCAGACCAAGCTCTGCCTGCACTGTTCCCTGTAACTGGCCTATCCCCGGTAGGGTTATTGCTGAGGGAAGCTTGGCGTTTAATTGCCAGTTGCCGCTGGCTTGCGTGGCAATGCTGGCCAGATCACTGTTTGCCGGCAATTGCAATTGCCAGCTGCTGTGTAGCGATAGTGGCGCCGTAAATTGTGCTAAAGCCGTGGGCGGTATTTCAACTTGCCACAGCTGCAGTTGCTGTATTAACCAGGGCGAGGGCGGCGCAATATCCAGCGACAGCTCGCCGTTGGCTTTAATGTCATTCTGAGCGCTTATTTGCTGTTGCAGTTGTAACTGGACGCTGTTGTCCACGGCAAGCCTGGTATTAAGCAATGGCAGTTGTTGCTCGGTGCGATAATCGCCGTCAAGGGTTAGCCGAATTATCTCCGGGTTGCTGCTGTCGGCCAGCTTTAGCTGATATTGCAATTGTTGTGTGGTATTAACCACAGAGACCGATAGCAAATAGCGACAAGAATTGCCGTCACAAGGCAGCTGCAGTTTAAGGTTGTTTATGTCGAGTTGCTGCGGCAAGCTGACGGCTAGTTGCGCATTATCAGGCAATTGCCGGGACCATACCGGGGCAGGTTCGCTATCGGGTGTAGACGACGGCCAATCTGACACGCTGATCGCGCCGCTGCCAACCTTTAGCTGGCTGAGTTTAAAGCTTTGCCACTGCCAGTGCAGGCTGAGATCCTTGAGTTGTGCGTCGATGGTGCGGTTGTCGAGTGTAAAACTGATGCTGCTAAATGTTATCTGGTGCAGACCAAGGCTGTCGAGCTGATATTGCAGGTTTTGCAGCGGTAACGCGGCCAGTGTTTTTTGCAGGTACCACCAGCTGCCGGCTGCTAACAGCAGTAACAGTGCTAAGCCTGTAAGCAGTGTTTTATGCCACCAGCGCATTAAGGTAATCCTTTAGGTTGTTAAGCCGACACTAAACTGAAGCTACTGAATAGACAATGAATATACCATGTTGCTGCAATCTGTGTTGCTGCGGCATAAAAAAGGGCAGCTTACGCCGCCCTGATATTAGCCGATACTATTTTACTCAGCACTCAGCACTCAGCACTCAGCACTCAGCACTCAGCACTCAGCACTCAGCACTCAGCACTCAGCATAATTTACTCTTTACGGGCTGCGGCAGAAGCATCGCGCAGCGCACGGAACTCGTTGCCTTCGTTCCAGTTTGGCCAGCTACGGCTATTGGCTAACTCGTTACCGACCTGATAAAACAGGAATAAGTCTTGCTGTGCGCCGCGTAAGTCCCAATTGTCATTCCACTCGTCACCGACTTTGTGGTAGCAGCATTTATTGTATTCAGCGCGCTGCGCTTTGCCCCATTCTTCGCCATGCTCAAAGTGGTCATTACCACCTTTGGCGTATAAAATGGGCACACCTTTTTTCGACAGGTTAAAGTGGTCTGAACGATAGGCTATACCGGCTTGTGGGTTGTGCTCGCGCACCGCATAGCGGCCTTGTTGCTTGGTATATTTGATTAAAATATCTTCGGCGTTGTTATTGCCCAGACCTACAATCACCATATCTTTCATTGGGCCGTAGACATTCATCACGTCCATATTGATACCGACTACAGTTTTCTCCAGCGGGAATACCGGATTAGCCGCATACCAGGCCGAACCTAACAAACCACGCTCTTCTGCGGTTACCGCAACAAAGACGACCGAACGCTCAGGTGGTGTCTGCTGGGTAAAGTACTCCGCCAATGCTAACAGGCCACCGGTGCCGGAGGCATTGTCTTGCGCGCCGTTAAACACTTTGTTGTTCGGGTTAGAAAAATCCATGCCCAGATGGTCCCAGTGTGCCATATACAACACATATTCGTCCGGATACTTGCTGCCTTCGATGTAGCCTACCACGTTACTTGAGGTCAGCTCGCGCAGGTTGTTTTTCACGCTGACTGACGCTTTAGCATTTAGCGGGATAGGGGCAAAGTCTTTTTGCAGCGCTTGTTTGTGCATGCTGGCTAAATCGGTACCGATATTAGCAAATAGCTTTTCTGCTGATTCAGTCGTCACCCAGCCTTCAACCTTGGCGCGATCCATATTTTTGTTTTCATTGATTAAATCAAATTTAATCGGCGAGCCGTGCGCTACCACGCCCCAGCCATAGCTGGCGGCGTCGGTTTCGTGAATGATAAGCGCCATCGCCGCACCCTGACGGGCGGCTTCTTCAAATTTATAGGTCCAGCGGCCATAATAGGTCATGGCGTTACCGTTAAACAGCGCCGGGTCCTGAGTAGCGAAGCCGGGGTCATTGACAAACATCACCACGGTTTTGCCTTTAACATCCAGGCCTTCGTAGTCGTTCCAGTTGTATTCCGGAGCCACTATGCCATAGCCAACAAACACCATTTCACTGTCAACAACATCAACTTGCTCAGTTACTTGGGTAGTCCAGGCTGTCATGTCGTCGCGATAGTTAAATTGAGCCGGCAGTTTGTCGCCGGTTAAGGTCATTGCAGACACTTGCACCGGATCAATTTGCACCAGCGATACTGGTTGTTTATAGCTGTCACCGTCGATTGGTTTTAAGCCAATACGGCGGAAATTATCTTCTAAATAGGCTACGGTTAGTTCTTCGCCTTTGGTGGCCGGGGCGCGGCCCTGAAACTCATCCGAGGCCAGCGTTTTAATATATTCGCCTAAGCGTGGATTAACCTCAGTCAGCGTTAACTCGTTTTGTGCGGCAGCGCTTTGCGGTGCGGCGGTCGTTTTGGTGGCGGCGGGTTGTTCAGTACAGGCCGTTAGCATAGTGCCGGCGGCCAAAGCGCTGGCAAGCAGGGTAAACCTGGAAAGGGTTGTCATAGTCACTCCGTGGTTTTTATCGTTATTGGTGTCGCTGTAGTCTCAGCGTTCAGTGTTACTGGCTAGCTATCTTAACGCAGCTAAAAACCGGCGACCAGTATAGTGGTCGCGGCTTAACGGTGATTAATCCTGATAGCCCCAGGGCGTTGGCGGTAAAGCCACCGGTTTGGTTAAATCAAAATCAACGCGAAATTCGCGGCCGTCGCGCACCAGACGGTAAGTAAAAGTTTGCGGGTAAATATACATTTGCCAGGTGTTACCGTTAGAGGCGGGTATACCCTGGCTGACAAACAATTCTTTAGAGTATTGATCGGCCGGGAAGCTCTGTGCTGTCGGCCAGCCGGCATCAATTGTATGACCGCCATACATGGTTGAGTCATCATGGCTGCCGTCTTTATTGCGGTGATCATGCTTCAGGCTTAAGCCTGAACCGGTTTTAGTGATAATCCAGGTACGGGAGTGATTGTCACCGACATGGAACGGGATCTGTAATTGGCTGTCAGTACATTTACGTACGTGCATGACCAGACGACCTTCAAAGCCCGGGCTTTTTGGGTTGTCAATGACAACTTTACCCTCAAAGGCTTTACCACAGTGCGCGCGCAGGTTATTAAAGTAGGCATCGTGGCTGGCAATGGACACCAGCGGTGCCGGCTGCACTATAGTAGCGGTTGCGCCAGCAGAAAAACTCAACGCGAAAGCGGTGGTAAGCAAAGTTGTGTGCATAAATGTCACCTTATTGTCTTTATAATACCGCCGGACTATAACCTTTGCGCCTGATGGCTGCAAACTGGTGTTAGTCTTAAGCAAACAACAGGAGCTTACAAATGCAAAATGAACTGGATGGTAAATTTTTACTGAGTGTGTTTGGCAAAGTAGAGCAACATGGCATTGCTATTAATAACGAGCTGGGGGCCGGCTTTACACTGGATGGTGTTACGGTGAACTCTGGTTTTGATGGTTATGAGGTGTATTTAACTGATGGTAAGGTGCAGTTAACACTGGGGTTTCATAATAAATGGCACAGTGATGCCGCCAATGAAGCGGATATGGATGCCTTTGTCGCCCAGCTGAAAAAAATTAACCACAACTACTAATTTATTTCACGCCTGCTAAGGATTTGTTCAGCTTAAACCGCTACCATAGGGCGCAAATATAAGCGCTGGCAGACGCGACAGCGGGCGTGAGCGGCAGAACATTTCTGTTTAGACGGCTAAAAGGCTATTGCTTGAATGGCAAAAACAGGTTAAGGTGTCGCCCGTCAATCATATCTGATAGACCAGAAGAGGTGCGTTAGCCAGGTAATTCAGGACAGATGTCTATACATCGTAGCCTGAATGAGGGGGACTAATGCCGAGGGAGCTACCGTTATAGAGCAGTAGTTCCCGGTCGTTAAGGCTGAATCCTTACGACTGTCACCTGAATTTCGGTGGAGAGCTTCTGGCCTTTGTTAACTACAGTTTACAGAAATACAGAAGCAATCTGTGCCATTCTCGTTTTGCTGTTAGCAAATGCCATGCTCTGCTTATTATGTTTTATAAGGAGAGGCACCCTTGTCCAAACTTATTGTTGCAAAATTCGGCGGCACCAGTGTCGCAGACTTTGATGCTATGTCGCGCTGCGCTGACATTATTTTATCTGAACCTGCCATTCGTTTAGTAGTTGTCAGCGCCAGTTCCGGCGTAACCAACCTGCTGGTTGATATTACCAAACACACCGATGTAGCCGAGCGCTACAGCTGTTATCAGGGCATTGAACGTGTTACGCTGGCGGTACTTAACCGCCTGCAGCAACCCGATGCTGTTGCTGCTGACATCGAGCAGCTGCTATCAGCGTTAAAAGAGCTGATAGAGCAAAGTGGTGCCGTGTATAGCGCGGCACATAAAGATGAAATTCAATCTTTTGGCGAACGTTTAAGTTCAGTACTGTTTGCGCAGGTATTGCGTGAGCGCGATGTCGCCGGTTTATGTTTTGATGCCCGCCGCGTGCTGCGCACCGACAGCCGCTTTGGCAAAGGTGAGCCGCAAATAAGTCAGATCAGCGAGTTAGCAGCGCTGCATTTACAGCCCTTACTGGCTGATAGTGTGGTGGTGACCCAGGGCTTTATTGGTGCCGATGACGTAGGCCAAACCACCACGCTGGGCCGTGGTGGCTCAGATTACAGTGCCGCCTTACTGGGCGAAGCACTTAATGCAGCAGTAGTACAAATCTGGACCGATGTGGTCGGCATTTTTACCACTGATCCGCGTTTAACCGAGCAGGCGCGCTGCATAAAAGAAATCAGCTTTGATGAAGCCGCTGAAATGGCCACCTTTGGCGCCAAAGTATTACACCCGGCTACCTTGATACCGGCAATGCGGCGTAATATTGGTGTGTTTGTCGGTTCCAGCCGCGAGCCAGAAGCTGGCGGTACCTGGATAGCGAAAGAAGTAACCGAACGTCCGCCATATCGTGCTATCGCGCTGAGAAAATCCCAGACCCTAATCACAGTAAAAAGCCCGGCCATGTTGCATGCGGCCGGCTTTTTAACCCGGGTGTTTGATATTCTAAGCCGGCATCAGATTTCGGTTGATTTAGTCACTACCTCTGAAATCAGTGTGGCGTTAACCCTGGACGAAGGCGGCATGACCAGCGCTTTTAGTGCCTCGGTAGAGCCGGCGCTTAGCGAGCTGCGCAGCTTTTGTGAAGTGTCGGTAGAGCAGGGCTTAAGTCTGGTCGCCGTTATTGGCAACCATTTGCACAGCAGCAAAGGCATTACCGGTGATTTATTTAACACCTTGGAGCGCATTAACATGCGACTGATTTGCCACGGTGCCTCTAAACATAACCTGTGCTTTTTAGTACAGGATGCAGATGCCCCCGGCGTGGTAAAACAACTACACCAGAATTTATTCAGCGCAGCGTAAAATAATAAAAAGCCCTGAAAATTCAGGGCTTTTTTATGCAGATAACGGTTATTCGTACGGCAGTGGGTCGGTGGTGTTATTTAGCGTAAAGGCTTCAAGTCGCTCCTGGCATGAACCACACTTACCGCAGGCTTTTTCCCGGCCGTTGTAGCAGGTCCAGGTTTGGCTGTAGTCCAACCCCATTGCCAGGCCATCGGCGAGAATTTCAATTTTGGTTTGTGCTAAGTACGGGCTGACAATATCGACCGGCTCGTAGTTGGCAATTTGGCAGACATCATGCATTTTTTGCACAAACTCCGGCCTACAGTCGGGGTAAATAAAGTGATCGCCGCTGTGGGCGCCGTAATACACCTGATTGGCACCAATAGACACCGCATAACCCACTGCTAATGACAGTAAAATCATATTGCGGTTTGGTACCACGGTCGATTTCATATTATCGGCGGCGTAATGCCCTTCCGGGATGTCGATATTGTCGGTTAACGAAGAGCCGGCTAAAAGCTGGTTAATAGCAGAGATATCGACAATTTTATGCTTTATGCCCAGCTGCTGACACACTTGTGCCGCGCACTGCAACTCTTTGACATGGCGCTGGCCGTAATTGAACGACAAGGCATAAACATCATGGCCGGCCTGCACCGCTTTGTGTAACACGGTGAAGGAGTCCATCCCACCGGAATAAATCACCACAACTTTGTTCGGCATAGCAGGCTCTCTCTTGTATAATACAACTCAAATTTCGCGATTAGCCCGCCAGTCTTGGCGGGGGCGCGCATTGTACAGTAATTCAGCCACAGGCTAAAGGGCAAAGCACAGAGTGTATAAAGTTAACGAGGTTTTTGAAACCATTCAGGGTGAGGGCAGTTATACCGGCGCGCCAGCCATTTTTGTCCGTTTGCAGGGCTGCCCGGTGGGCTGTAGCTGGTGTGATACTAAACATACCTGGGAGGTGAAACAGCCTTTGCGTCAGCCGCTGGGAGATATCGTGATAAAAACGGCTGAAACAGAACATTGGGCCGCGGTTGATGCTGCGGATTTATTAGCCTTGTTTCGCCATGAAGGCTATCAGGCTAAACATGTGGTGATCACCGGTGGTGAACCCTGTATGTATGATTTAAACCCACTGTGCAATGCCTTACACGCTGCTGGTTACAGCAGTCAAATTGAAACCAGCGGTACCTTTGACATCAAAGCACCGGTGCAAACCTGGGTTACGGTATCACCGAAAGTAAATATGGCCGGTGGTTACAAGGTTTTGCAAAGTGCGCTGGACAGAGCCAACGAGATAAAGCACCCGGTGGCGATGGAAAAACATATCGACGAGTTGTTGCAGTTATTGCAACATACCGATACCACAGCTAAGCTGATTTACTTACAACCCATAAGCCAGCAACGCCGGGCAACCGAGCTTGCTATAGCGCAGTGTAAAAAGCACAATTGGCGCTTGAGTGTACAGGTGCATAAATATTTGGGGATCAGCTAAATGCAAACAATAGAACGGTTTTTTCAGAACTATGCCCAGGCTTATATTTCTGCTGAATTGGCGCAATTTGAACATTTGGTGGCAACACCCAGTTTATTGCTTGCCGGCGAACACAAAACCTTGCTGACAGACAGTGACTGTCTGCATCAGCATGTATTGACGACAGTGCAGAAATACCGCTCTTTAGGTGTGGTGCACGCCGACTTTGTTTTGCAGCATCAACTGCGTTTATCAGATCAACTGCAATTTGCCAGTTTGTACTGGCGCTTTTATGACACTAACAATGCTGTGTTATTTACCTGCCATACCTCTTATACCCTGCAAAAACGTAATGATGTTTGGCAGGTAGTAGCCATTATTCTGGATGATGAGCAGGCCGCTTATAACAGAGTAAAAATGGCTCAGGCCTGATGAGATAACCAGGCCTGTAAGCTGTTAAGGCAAGGCGTTGAACTGCTCTCCAGTGCCAGTTGCTGTTTCAGCGCCGGCTGCATTGGCAATAATTCCAGATAGCGCGACGCCAGCCAGTTAGCATCACGGTATTTAGGGTTGGGGTACAACTGGCGCAGTGCCGGATAGTGTTGCAACAATTTTTCCAGCTGTTGCACCAGGGGTTGATACTCCGCCACTAAGTCTAAAGCCGGCCAGCTATCAAGGGTTGTAACCTCGGCGACATGCAGCTGATCCGGCTCTTGCCAGCGCCGTACAATTTTTACCTTTTCGATACCGCTTATGGTAATCCCCAACAAGCCGTCTTCTAATTGTTCAAAATCTTCAATTTGCACCCGGGTAGCCAGTGGCAAAATGCGCTCGGGATCTTTTTGTCCAACATAGGGATTAAGTTGCGCCATGGCAAAATTACGTTTGCCAGCGCTGGCCTCGCTAACCAGACGTACATAGCGTGGCTCAAATACCCGCAAACGCATGCGGCCTTCAGGTAATATAAAGCTGTTTAAAGGAAATAGTGCCAGTTGCTGCATAGTACTGCTGATAAAGTTGTATAGTTGCGCTTTATACGCATTTTAAAGCGTACTGGTTTGCTCAGACAGAGGTTTTATGACGACAGAATATTGGTTTTATCTGCTTAGTGGTTTAGTCGTGCTGAATTTGGTGCTGTTGGTGTGGTTGTTGTCAGGCCGGGCTGATGTTGGCAAATTATTAAACCAGTTCAAGCTTGAGCAGGTGCAACAGCAGGGGCAGCTACAACAACAATTGCTGGAGCAATTACACAGCCAGCAGCGGCAGTTGCAGCAACAACAGCAGGATCATCTGTTGCAGTTATTGCAAAAAATTACCGATACGCAACAGGCTGCCCGTTTTGAATTAAGTAAAAATTTGCAGCAGCAGGCGATTATGCTGGCCGAACAGGTAAAACAGCTGACACTAAGTATTGATCAGCGCTTAAAAGATATAGCCGGGCAGGTAGAAAAGCGCTTAAGTGACGGCTTTGAAAAAACTAACCAAACTTTTACGGACATCGTAAAACGGCTGGCGTTGATTGATGACGCGCAAAAGAAGATCACAGAGCTATCGGGTAATGTGGTCAGCCTGCAGGAAGTGCTGGCTGATAAACGCTCGCGCGGCGCCTTTGGTGAGGTGCAGTTAACGGCGCTAATTCGTAACGTTATGCCGGAGCAACATTTTTCGTTGCAACATACTTTGAGCAACGGCCGTATAGCCGATTGCATGTTATTTTTACCTAAACCCAGTGGCGATATTGCCATTGATGCCAAATTTCCGCTGGAAAGCTATAAAAAGATGACCGATCCGCAATATGGCCCAGAAGATCGCAAACAAGCGCAGCGCCAGTTTAAAGTGGATATTAAAAAGCATATCAATGATATTGCCGACAAATATATTATTGCCAATGAAACAGCCGACGGCGCCATAATGTTTTTACCGGCCGAGGCTATTTTTGCTGAGCTGCATGCCTACCATGCCGATATCGTTGAAGAGGCTTACCGTCGCCGGGTTTGGCTAACGTCACCGACTACGCTAATGGCCGTATTAACCACAGCGCGCAGTGTACTAAAAGATGACGCTACCCGGCGCCAGGTGCATTTAATTCAGGAGCATCTGATTAAGCTGGCAGAGGATTTTGACCGCTTTCGCGGCCGGTTTGACAACCTGGCTAAACACATCGATCAGGCTGCCGTAGATGTAAAACAAATTCATACTTCGGCACATAAAATCAGTAGCAGGTTCAGCCAGATAGAAAAAGTGGAATGGCTGGAGCAAAGCGACTAGGCTGATGGTTAGCGGATAGCCAAAATCGCAACACTAGCAGTGTGCAGCAAGGAGCCAGTTATGCGAAGTCGTTGCTTGGTATTGTTATTCTGGGCACAGTGCCTTGTTGCTGCTGATCCTGAGCCTATCCGCGCTGTAGTTAGTGAAACCAATACGCCTCCCTATGCTATTTTTAATGCCGCTAAAGCGTTACAAGCCGGTTTAAGCAAAGACATTATCGATGAACTGGGGCTTAGCCTGGGTAGAACAGTGAGTTACCTGAATTTACCCCGCAGCCGGGTCGAGCTATGGTTACAGGATGGCAAAGCCGACTTAGCGTGTTTTCTTAGCCCGGATTGGATACCCGAGCCTGACAGCTTGCAATGGACCGACCCCTTGTTTAGCACCCAACAGTTATTGGTGCGCCGTAAAGACAACGCTATTATTACCGCTGTACAGCATTTAGCCGGTAAACGGGTAGGCACTACCCGGGGCTTCACTTACCCAGAGCTTGAACAAGTATTCCGCCTGGGTGATGTGATCCGGGATGATGCCCACTCGCTGGAAAGTAATCTGCTGCGCTTAAAACAGGGGCGGTTAGATGTCGTGATGACGGTAGACTTGTCGTACCATTTTTATCTTAAAACCACCGGCGATGACAGTTTTGCTGCCGACCCGTTGTGGTCGGAACCGCCAGCGGTTTATTGCGCTTTAAGCCGGCATAACCCACAGCAAAGTGCTGTACTTAAAGCCGGTTTTGCCCAGCTGGTGCAAAGCGGTTTTATTCAGCAGCGCCTGGCATTTTATATGGGCAGCGGGCAACGCACTGTGATGCCGGCAAATTAACGTCTGGGATCATCTTTTAATTTCGGAATTTTTAAGCCCAGTTCGCGTCCCCGGTTTCTGGCGTAATAAGTACAGCCAATAAACATCAGACTGGCCAGCAACAGCTCTGTTAGCGCCAGTAACTGTCGTACACCGTCACTGACCCATAAATGTGTCAGGCTATGCAGAAAATAAATCATCACAACAAAATTGGCCCAGGCCAGCGTATAGGCGTGGCCTTTGATGATGCCGTATAACGGAAACCACAGTGGCAGCCAGAGCAGAGCCAGCAACACCAGTGGGTTACCCAGTTCTGGTGGTGCCAGATACAGGATCCACAGCGGCTGTAGCAGCAACAGGCCGAAAAAGCCTAACCGCCCCAGCAATAAAAAACGCGCGGTCTGCGCTGACATTGGCACGACATTACTACTTTGCATGCTATTCCCGTTGTTGTTTAAGTTGTGTACTCAGTTTGGCCAGGCGCTTGCCAAAGGCTATCGCCAGCCGCTGCTCTTCAACGCTAAGTTTGTTATCGGCAAAATGTCCACTGACGTGGCTGGGGCCGTAAGGTGTACCGCCGCTGCTGGTCTGATGCAGTTCCGGCTCGCTGTAAGGAATACCGGTTAGCAACATGCCATGATGTAATAGCGGTAAACTCATGCTGAGTAGTGTAGCTTCGTTGCCTCCGTGCAAACTGCCGGATGAGGTAAAAACGCCGGCCGGTTTGTCAATCAGATCGCCCCGCAACCAGAGGCTGCTGGTACTATCCCAAAATGCTTTTGCCTCGGCGGCCATATTGCCAAACCGCACCGGGCTGCCAAAAGCCAGGCCGTCACAGTCAGTCAGGTCTTGCAGGCTTACCTGCGGATGGCGGCCACCTGGTTCGCCTTGCAGTGGCGCAATACACCGTACAATAGCCGTAGCTTGCGCTTGTTGTACACCGATAGCGATTTTATCGGCCAGGGCGGCAACAGCGCCGTGACGCGAATAATACAAAATAAGCACATTGGCAGCCATTATAAAATGGCCAAAACATTGCTGGCTGGCCGGCCTATCGCGGCTTTATTGCCATTTACCACTATAGGGCGTTCAATTAATTTCGGTGTGTTAAGCATGGCGGTTATCAACTGCTGCTCGGTTAGGGCTGTGTTATCTAATCCCAGGGCGGCATACTCCGGCTCTTTGCTTCGCAGCAACTGGCGCGCGCTAATGCCTAGCAAGCTTAATAGTTGGCGCAGCTCCTGCTCGGTTGGCGGTGTTTTCAGATAATCGATTACTTCAATTGCACTACTGTGCTCACTGAGTAAGGCCAGCGTTTCGCGGCTTTTTGAACAACGTGGGTTATGGTAGATCTTTAACATTAGGGGTCCTGTATATTAGCTAATACCGCATGTTACATACGGCGCAGACGGTCAAATTCTGTTTGCAGCTGGTTCTTCTTCGCTTCCAGCCGCCGGCTTTCTAATTTGTCTTCCGCTGCTAAATGATTTAGCGCTTCGTTCAGATCGTCAATAGCTTTGGGGTAGTTAGCCAGCTGATAACTCAAATCGGCCCGGGCTTCATAAAATCTGGCCATATCATCTACTGCCTTGTAAGCGTCAGATAGCAGATCATAGGCAAGAATGCTGTCATTTTTGTAATACAGCAGGCTTTTTAGCAAATGTATTGCTAAGCGGTTAGCGCCGGATTTTAACGCCACATTGGCATAGTTAAGCGTGACCACCAGATTATTTGGCCGCAATAAATATTGTTGCTCTAACATGTCCAATGCCGCCGGATAAGCTTTGCTGCCAAGCAGGATGTCAGTGTAGACATCAATAAAATACAAATTGTGTTCGTCTTTTGCCAGCAGTTGCTCAATCAATGCGCGTGCTTTGTCGTATTGCTCGGTATCCAGCAGTGTCACGGCCAGGCCATATTGGTTGGCTTTAGTGTTGCCGCCGGGCTCACTGAGTTTTTTACGGAACAATTGTTCTGCATCTTTGCTGTTGTAGTGGTAGCGCGCCAATATTCGGGCTTTAGTTAGGGTGAAATCCTGACTGTCAGGGATAAAACGCTGTTGAAATTGCTCAGCCCTCAGTCGGGTATCGCTAACCCGGCTTTGTGATAACGGGTGAGTTTGCAAAAACGCCAGTTGTTGGTTTACAAAGCGGCTTTGCTCGGTAAGTTTGCGGAAAAACTCTGGTACCGCATAGGGATCGAAACCGGCTTCGGCCAATATCTGCATACCTATACGGTCGGCTTCCTGCTCGTTGCCACGGGTAAAGTTGATAGCGCTTTGCTGCGCAGCGCCCTGAGCCGCCATCATCGCCGCCATGCCGGCTTCAGGATTAACTGTTGCCAATACAATGGCGCCGAGCACACCGGCCAGTGTTAGCGGCGCGCGCTGATTTTGTGCTTCAACAAAACGGGCAATATGGCGCTGGGTAACGTGGGCGATTTCATGCGCCATTACAGAAGCAAATTCACTTTCGCTGTCTGCGACGGCCAAAGTACCGGTATGCGAGACAATGTTGCCGCCTAAGGTGGCGAAGGCGTTGATGTTTTTGTTGTTTACCCAGTAAAACTTAAATGGAAACTTGACATCATTGGCACGCGCAACCAGACGATTGCCCAATGCATTGATATATTCATCAAGCAGAGGATCATACACCATAGGCAGGCTGCCACGGGTTTGACGCATCATTACGTCGCCCAGCTGCTTTTCTTTTTCCGGTGTAATAGTGTTAAACGCATTGCCGCCCAGATCGGGTAGCACAGCAAAAGCCGGGCCTGAGTTAAGCTGGATACCTGTAGCTAACAGGCAAAGTGCCAAAGGTTTTGTTACTGCAGAGAATCTCATGTCAAAAACACCTGACCCTGTTTAATGTTTGGTGTTACCGTTAATGCAGACTTTGTCTGGTTTTAGCCTGATTAGTTCCATCAGCAAAGTCGGGCTAATTTAGCATATATTTTGCTGCACCAGAGAGTTAAGCCGCAAAATAGCCATTATCTTAGGTATACTTGTAGCTGTTTTCGCCAGTTGGCACTTTTTTATAGGTTGGAGTTTGTACTCATGCTGGATTGGTTAAAAAAATGGTACGCCAATAAGTTTTCTGATCCTCAGGTGGTGACACTGTTTTTATTGCTGTTGATTGGCTTTATGGCAATTTACTGGCTAAGCGGAATTTTGGCGCCGGTGTTGGTGGCCATTGCGTTTGCCTATTTACTGGAGTGGCCTGTAGTGCGCCTCGGCAAGCTTGGTTTATCTCGCGGTGTCAGTACCGTTTTGGTGGTTGCCGCTTTTATAGGTGTGGCGACGTTAACGCTGATGTGGCTGATCCCGATAGTCTGGTACCAGGGACGTAACCTGCTGCGGGACTTGCCGCAAATGATAGAGCAGGGCAAAGCTTATTTACTGGAGCTGCCGGCATCGTTTCCTGGCATGGTCAGTGTGGAGCAAATTAACATACTAATGCATTCCGTTGACGAGCGGCTGATGAAGTTTGGCACCAACATGCTGCAGTTATCGTTGGCCTCGATTGTCGATTTAGTCGCCTTGCTGATTTATCTGGTACTGGTGCCGTTGATGGTATTTTTTATGTTAAAAGACAAGGCGCAATTAACCAGTAGTTTTGCGCAGTTGTTGCCAACCGAGCGCAAATTGATAAGCCAGGTATGGCATGAAATGAATGTGCAAATTATGAATTATATCCGCGGTAAAATACTGGAGATCCTGATAGTAGGTGCCTGCAGTTACGCGGTGTTTGCATTGTTCGGTTTAAATTACCCATTGTTGCTGGGCGTTTTGGTTGGTTTGTCGGTGTTAATCCCCTATGTTGGCGCGGCGGTAGTCACCTTGCCGGTCGCTTTAGTGGCGTTTTTTCAGTGGGGGCCGACCGCAGAGTTTGGTTATTTAATGCTGGCCTACGGTGTTATTCAGGCGTTGGATGGTAATTTACTGGTGCCCTTGCTGTTTTCTGAAGCGGTAGACCTGAACCCGGTATTTATTATTATTGCCGTGCTGTTTTTTGGCGGGTTGTTTGGCTTCTGGGGCATCTTTTTTGCTATACCGCTGGCATCTCTGGTTAAGGCAACTGTTAATGCCTGGTCTAGCAGGGTGCACCCGCACGCTGAATTAACAGAACCACAGTAGGCTGCCGGCTACCAGTAAAAGCCGGCGTTAATGCCTGCGCTAAGCTGCCGCCCTGGCGCCGGTTCAAAAGCGCGGCCATTACCCTGATTGACAATGACTGAACCGACATAGGTTTTATCCGCGATATTATCCAGCGCCAGCCAGTAATCCAGCGTAAGCTGTTGCCATTGCTGGCTGTGGCGCGCGCTGAGTGAAAATGTCAGTGCAGACGGAGCCGCATCGCTGTTGGCATCGTCCAGATACACCTTGCTACGGTACTGGCTGTGTAAGCTAAATTCGGTATCGCGTAGTGCAGCCTTGTCCTGCCAGGGGCGGTAACTAAGTTGCCACTGCAGCTGGCTGCGTGCTACGCCGGGTAAGCTGTTACCCTTAAGTTGTGCATCGGCAAATTGTGCCGTTAAATAGTGGCCACTAAGTTGATGACGCAGTTGGGCATTTTGCCGCCAATCCAGTTGCAGCTCTGCACCCTGGCGCTCTGTTTTAGCAGCGTTGCGGTAACTGGTGCGGCCGCCAACAGAATTGTCTACCAGTAATTCGTTGTCGGTTGTGGTGCTAAAGATGCTGACACTGCCGGTAAAAGAGTTGCCTAACTGTGTTTTTATGCCGGCTTCCCATTGCTGGTTGGTGCTGGCATCCAGTGCCAGATTTACACCAGTGCCATCGCTGCGATAGGCAATTTCAGCCAGTGTCGGGCTTTCAAAACCTTGGCCGGCGCTGACAAACAGGCTGATATCGCTATTAAGCCGGTAGCTCAGGCCCAGTGCCAGTGCCTGATTGTAGAAGCGCTTATTACCGCTATCGTCCGGGTTGGCGGCATTGATAAAGCGGTCAACAATACTCAGCGTCAACTCACTGTAACGCCAGCCTCCTTCAACATGCCAACGGCCTGCCGGTTGCCAGTTAAAGCGAATAAAAGCATCTTGATTATCGGCACTGTCAGTTTGTTCTCGGCGCAGTTCGCCACGCTGACCAAAGTCATTCACGTAGCCCTGTCGCTCGTCATCACTGTTTACTAAACTGGCGCCAGCAACCAGCTGATAATTGTCCGCCTGTAACAGCCTGACATGGCCGTTTATGCCTTGGTATTGTCGTTGCAGCACTACTTCACCACCGGCAGACGTGGGCGCTTGGCCGCTAAACGCCAGCCGCTGCGCGATTTCACGCTGGCCAAACCAGCTACTAAGCTGCCAAAAACCGCTTTGCTGATAATCATTCAGACTGACGCTAAGCTGGCGCTGGCGACTGTTTTTTTCGGTATCAAACAGTTTGGCGCCGCTGTGGGTTTGTTGCGGATCTTGCTGCCAATCGGCAACAGATAGCCCTTGCGGGTCCTGTAGTTGCGGATCTCTGGCATAGTCAACTCGGGCTGTCAATTTGGCCAAACCAGCTACAGATGTGCGGTACAATATTTGCGCTTGCTGCTTTGTCGCGGCTGAATGTGGCCGGTAGCCGTCAGTGTTAAAACGTTTTAGGCTGGTGCTCAGGCTGCTGTCGCCATCTACCCAGTCAGCGTATAGCCGATATTGCCGGTGTTGTTCACTGCCGGCGATAGCAAAACCGGCACCACTTTGCGCCGGTGTGCGGCTGTAGAGTGAAATAACCCCGCCGGCAGCATTGCCGTATAGCGCAGCCAACGGGCCTTTTAATACTTCGACCCGCTCAATATTGTCGAGTAATATTGCCGACAATTGGCCCTGACCATCGGGTGTGGAAATAGGGATGCCGTCCTGCTGCAGAAAGATAGAGCGGATGCCAAAAGCACTGCGACTGCCAAAGCCGCGAATACTCAGACGGGTGTCCTGAGCAAAGTTAGCTCTGCTGTCAGCTTGCACGCCACTGATACTGTCCAGCAACCGCGCACTGTCGATCAGTATGCCGCTATCGGGAAGTGTGGCCAGCTCTATTGCCGCGGCACTGTTTAACCAGGCTTGTTGCTGCGCGGCTCCACTGACTACAATAATTTCAGTTTCATCTGCCAGCAGGCCGTTGCTGAATACCAGGGTTAACAGCAGCGCCGGCATAACCGGCCGGCTGCTGGATAAATTGCGTATTTTCAAGGGGTTATTTCGTAGGGCTAAGGCGCAGGATCTGGCCGTCAGAACTGTCAGTTAGCAGGTAAACCGCACCATCAGGCCCTTGCTCAACATCGCGGATGCGCTGGCCAATCATAATGCGTTCTTCGTGGCTTACGGTATTGCCGTTTAGCTCCAGGCGCACTAACTGGCCGAATTTTAGCGAGCCTACCAGCATATTGTTTTTCCAGCTGCTGATAAGGTCTGCCGCATAAAACATCATGCCGCTGGGAGCGATAGAGGGCACCCAGTAATGCAGCGGTTGCTCCAGGCCGTCTTGTTTGGTTTTACCAATGACACCGCCGCCATATTCTTCACCATAGGTAATAAGCGGCCAGCCATAATTTTTACCGGACTGGGCAATATTGATTTCGTCGCCGCCCTGCGGGCCGTGCTCATGCGTCCACAAGGCACCCGTGGCCGGATGTAAGGCTGCACCCTGAATGTTGCGATGGCCATAGGACCAAATCTCAGCTTTGCTGTCGGATTTGTCGCTAAAAGAATTACCTGCGGCGGCAGAGCCATCGGTGTTTATCCGTGCTACGGTACCAATATGGTTAGCCAGGTTTTGGGCTTCCTGGCGCTGGTTGCCGCGATCGCCCATAGTGATAAATAAATGCCCCTGTTGGTCGAATACTAAACGGCTGCCAAAATGGTGGCGGCTATCTACTTTAGGTAACTGGCTAAAAATGACACTGACATTTTCCAGCGCATCGCCTTTAATGACAGCACGGGCAACAGCGGTACTGCTGCCGCCTGTACCCGGTTCGCTAAAACTGAAATAGACGGTATTGTCCTGGCTAAAATTAGGCGATAAGGCGACATCCAGCAGACCACCCTGACCACTGGCGGCAATAGCGGGTAACCCCTGCAGTGAAGTTTTAGTTTTACCGTCGGCGCTAACATGCAGCATGCCGCCGTTACGCTCAGTCACCAGCATGCTGCCATCTGGCAAAAAGGCCATCCCCCAGGGGTGTTTTAAACCAGAAACTACAGGATCTAAATTTAACGATACTTTTTCAGTCTTTAAGGTATCGGCTTGCGTTTGTAAAGCCATCGACACCAATGTGGCCAAAACAAGTTTTTTTATCATCTGTAGCTCCGTATTATTATTTATCTGCTGGTGCTAACCATAGCAAGTTTTACCTGCTGATAGTGCATGACCCGACCAACAGCCAGCGCGCTGAGATAATTAGCTGGCAGTATCAAGCCGGGCCGCTTCGCTGGGGTGCTAAGTCAGTTAGCTTAAAAAGTCAGCTAAAATAGTCAGTTTAGATAGTCCAGAACTACCTGATGGTGATCTTTGGTTTTAAACTTATCAAAAACCTGCTCAACGCTGCCATCTTGTGCAATTAAAAAGCTAATGCGATGCAGGCCGTCATACACTTTACCCATAAACTTCTTTTCGCCCCAAACACCATAGGCGTCGGCTACCTGGTGATCTTCATCGGATAGCAAGGTGAAATTCAGCTTGTCACGCTCGGCAAACTTTGCCAGCCGCGCTACAGCGTCAGTACTAATACCCAGCACTCTAACGCCTTTTGCGCTAAGTTCAGCGCTAGCGTCACGCAGCGCACAGGCTTGCACTGTGCAGCCAGGCGTCATAGCCTTGGGGTAAAAATATACCAAAACGCGTTGTTGTGTTAACAGGGCCGATAACTGCACAGGATCATTGTTCTGGTCGTACAAAGTGAAATCTGGTGCTGTTGCACCCTGGCTCAGATAGTTCATCAACTACTCCGTCTCAGGTTTGGGCATGAAAACTGCCGGATAAATTCATTTGTTGCAATAAAGCCATTACATCAGCTTCCAATTGCTCTGGTTGCTCACCTTCGGGCAATTCCAGTGTCATAATGGTATGCATCTGCGCTTCAGTTTGCTCGAGCGCTAACTTACTGGCCGATTGCAGCGAGCCGATATAAATACTGCGGCTGGCCAGTAAACCGGTAATGGTGCCAAGGGTGCCGACGCGGTCGGGGCCGGTATATTCCAATACATAGTGTGCTGCAACGGCTTTGCGTTGATGGGCACTGGTACGTTTGGTCATCGTAGTCAGATCAAGTTCCAACCCCAGCCCCGGTAATAAATGTTCAATCCGGCTTATTGCGGCAACATCTCCGGAAAGCAGCATGATAAAGGTAAATTCACCACCGAAAATAGCCATCCGGCTGTCAATAATGTTGCAGTTGCAATCGGTAACCAGACGCGCCAGTTTACTGACGATACCGGTACGATCCGTACCAATGGCGGTGACGACAAGTTGTTGAGGCATAATTTGAAAACCCAGTGAACATCGATTTGTAGGCAGCGCAATAATCGCCGGGCAAAAGTGTATCATACCGCCAGATTAAGTCATCCGTTTGTCGAAATGACGCCGATAGTTCAGCCGACTTGTGTTTAGGCGGGCGTCTCTTTAACATAGGCGCCCTTATACCAAAACAGGGCTGCTTAAAAGATGTTCAGAGGAAGTTGGGTTGCGCTTATTACACCGATGACAGAGCAAGGGCAAATTGATTATGCCGGCTTGCAGCGACTGGTGGATTTTCATCTGGAAAACGGCACTGCCGGCCTGGTGTTGATGGGCACTACCGGCGAAGCAGCAACCATTTCGTTTGACGAACAACTGGATGTAATACGTGCGGTTATTGCCCAGGTAAAAGGTCGCATAGCATTAGTTGCCGGCAATGGCGCAAATGACACCGCTACTGCGGTGGCCAAAACCAAAGCATTAACCGAACTTGCCATTGACGGCTTTTTAACCGTTACCCCGTACTACAATAAACCGACACAAAAAGGCTTGATATTACATTATCAGGCAGTGGCTGCAGCCACCGATAAAGCGGTACTGTTGTACAATGTTCCCGGCCGCACTGGCGTAGACATGTTGCCAGAGACTGTAGCTGCTCTGGCGCAGGTCGACAACATTGTTGGTATTAAAGAAGCAACAGGCAGCATGAGCAGGCTGAGTCAGTTAAAGCAACAATGTCCGCCAGACTTTCTGTTGTTAAGTGGTGATGATGCCAGCGCGGCAGAATTTATGTTACAAGGTGGCCAGGGCGTGATATCCGTAACCACTAATGTGGCGCCAAAAGCCATGGCAGAGCTATGTGGTTATGCGCTTAGTGGTGATGCACAGCAAACCCGGCAGCTGGATGCCACTTTGCAGGCGCTGCACCGCGATTTATTTATAGAATCTAACCCGATCCCAACGAAATGGGCATTGAAAAGAATGGGCCTGATTGACAGTGATATGATGCGTTTACCGCTGACGCAACTGGAACCAATTCACTTTGATGTAATCGAACAGGCATTATCGCAGGCTGGCATAGCGCTGTTATGATAATCAGGACTGTAATGAACAGAGCTGTAACAACAGCCTTATGCCGCCAAATCAGGAGTAGTAAAGTGCAATATTGGGTTAAGTGTAGTGTGTTAGCCAGCGTGATGCTGTCGGGATGTTCGTTGTTTCAAGCCGAACAGCAGCAAAGTGCAGAGCAACGCCGGATGCAGTCTTTGACCGTGCCGGCCGGATTACAACAACCGCGCCAGCCTGGAGAGTTTGATATTCCGCCGACAACGGCAACGGGTCAGGCAGATAACCGTTCGCCAGTATTGGTGTTAGCAACAGCGGCAAGTAGCAGGGTAGAAGAAGGTGAGCGGCACAGCCGGGTATGGTTTGACCGTACCGAAGCGACTGGCGACTTAGTGCCTTTTTTACAGCAGGTATTGCAGGCACAATTTACCGTTCAAGGTATAGAATTGACACCGCAAGATGAACAAGCGTTGGTGTATCACACCGGCTGGATAAGCCGCACTAACGAAACCGGCTTTTGGTTTTGGAAGGCAAGTGAAAAAACCGAACAAGCCCGGTTTGAAATACGCATTGAACCGAAAAGTCATGGCCGTTCAGCCGGCATGTTGGTAAGCATGCTTGAACATCAGTACTTTACGCAAACTGCCAGCCTGGGTAGCAATGATGTTAAGCGCCAGGAAGTTGCCTTACTTAACCAGGTGATTGACCGGGTTGGCAAAGAGGAAATTGTTTTTGCCATCGCGAACAAAAATAAGGCACCGGACGTTTCACTTGAGCCAGGTATGGATGCCGACGGTAACCCGGCGTTGCTGACGACACAAACACTGGATGTAACCTGGTCGCAGCTGGAGGCCTTGTTCGGCGAACTGGATTTAACTGTTACCGATCGCAACCGCTCAGTTTATACCTATTATTTAAACTATGAAAAATCCGAGCCAGGTTTATGGTCTAAATTGTGGGGCTCAAATGATAAACCGGTACTACCTGTTGCTGCAGGCGAATACCAGTTAGTGTTAAGCCGCAGCAGTAATTTAACGGCGTTAAGCTTACGTGATAAAGACGGAGCTCAGCTGGATGCCGAAACGGTGCTGGCATTACATCAACCCTTTGTGCAAGCCATACGTCTGGCACAGATTGATCTGTAACCTATTCGTTGTGTCTGCCACCTCAGGTGGCAATGCACAACAGCTGGCCGAAGGATTTATGCCATGAAAAGCCTAACTCAAGTTGTGCTGCTGTCTGTTGCAATGCTGCTATCTGCGTCATTGGCTGCCGGGCAGATTGATAATTTGTATCAGGCTGACGTTGCAGCAACGGCAAAAGTGACTGACTGGCAACAGGACGCCTTTCGTCAGGTGCTGGCCAAGGTATCTGGCCGGGAAGATATTCATCAGCAGCCGCAGATTGCTGACGAGCTGAGTCGGGCCGCCGGCTACGTCAAACAATTTGAAGCCGTACGCAGCAATGACGGTAACCGGATGCGTGTACTGCTGGATGCCGGCAAAGTTAACCAGTTACTGCAACAAAATAATATCGCCGTATGGGGGGCGTTACGCCCTGATATCCTGATCTGGTTAGTTGAACAACAGGGCTCTGAGCGTCAGTTTGTCCGCCAGAATAGTCAGCAATTTAATCAGGCATTGCAACAGGCTTTTACGCAAACGGCCTTGCCATTGTTACTGCCGCTGTACGATATAGATGACTTACTTAGTTTGACAGAAACGGATGTCTGGGCCGGGTTCTGGCAACCGGTTAATCAGGCCAGTGCGCGTTACAATGCCGACGTGGTGATAGCGGCCACCATTGAACAACTGCCGCAGGACAGTGGCACCAGCTATAGATTGAGTTGGCAGCGTAACGAAAATGGCCGGATCCTGCGGGATGAAGTCAGCGCCACCGATGCAGATACATTGATGCAGACGTTTGCCCGTAAGTTGGCCCAGCAACTGGCTGCCAGCTACGCCACAACGCTATCAGAAACACCGGCACAATTTATGTTGCAGGTGACAGGCTTAACCGATTTAGCTGCGATAGTGCAGGTGCAAAAGCTGCTGCGCCAGGTCGTTGGTGTGTCTGGGGTCACCATCTCGGCTTATCATAATGGTTCAGCGCGCTATACCCTTGAAAGCGGTATCGATGCGCAGGGACTGTTAAGTGCGCTGCGATTTAATCCGCAGTTGCGGATGCAGCAACGGCCTGTGGCAGTCGAGCTTGATGCAACAGCAGTACCTGTGCTGGCAACGCTGGAGTATACAAAGCTCTGATGCAGCCATTGCAATATACGCTGGCAGTAACCTTGCCGGAAGATGAAACGCTGGACAGCTTTTATGCGGCAGGCCAGTCGGCAGCCGTGGCCTTTTTAAAGCGCTATTTATTGTTGCCGCAACAACAGCGGCCGGTATATTTGTTTGGTGCCAGTGGCAGTGGCAAATCGCATTTGTTATATGCCAGCTGCGTGCAGGCGCAGGAGCAGGGGTTGACCAGCCAGTTGCTGACACTGGATGATTGCCGTAGTTTAAGCCCCCGCCTGCTGGATGATTTGGAGCAGCTGGATTTAGTTTGCCTGGATAATATTCAGGCGATAGCCGGCGAGCTAAGCTGGCAGACGGCGGTGTTCGATTTATATAACCGCATGCAGGAGCAGGGCAAGGCGCTGGTGATAGTGGGTAATGAGCCACCACCGATGCTGGGTTTACAATTGGCTGATTTGGTGTCGCGCTTACAAGCTTGCACGGCGTTTCAGCTGCGGCTACTTACTGACGACGATAAACAAAAACTACTGCAACAAAAAGCCCGTTTACGCGGTATGGATTTGCCCGATGAAGTGGCGCGTTACCTGTTAAACCACCAGGACCGCGACATCCGTGCACTGGTATCAACTCTGGACAAGCTGGATAAAGCCAGCATAGTGCATCAGCGTAAGCTAACTATTCCCTTCCTGAAAGAAATTTTGCAGTAAAACCGCGGCAAATTGTCGAAAAAATGCCACAGTGGCCTGCGTTTAGCCGTTATTCTGGTGTATCATTAGCGGCTTTGACATCCTGTAAATACCAGCTGGTTTGAGGACACAGATGAACCTGACAGCAATATTGGACAACGCCTTAGCGGCTGTTGCTGAGGCCAATGATATTTCTGCTTTGGAAACGATCCGGGTAGAATTTTTTGGCAAAAAAGGCAGCATTACTGAATTATTGAAATCGCTCGGCGCTATGGATCCGGAACAGCGCAAGCAGGCCGGTGCTGAAATTAACGTTCTGAAACAAAAAGTGCAGGACGTGCTGAATGAGAAGCGCGACGCACTGCAAAACGCGCAACTGGCGGCTAAACTGGCGCAAGAGCAAATTGATGTCACCTTACCTGGCCGTACGCTGGAAACCGGTGGTTTGCATCCGGTTACCCGTACTATAGAGCGGATAAATGCTTTTTTTGCCGAATTGGGTTTTGAAGTTAAGCATGGTCCTGAAATTGAAGACGATTTTCATAACTTCGATGCACTGAACATACCCGAGCATCATCCGGCGCGGGCAGATCATGATACGTTTTACTTTAATCCAAAATTGATGCTGCGTACCCAAACCTCCGGTGTGCAAATTCGTACTATGGAACAGCAACAGCCGCCGCTGCGCATTATTTCGCCGGGCAGGGTATATCGTAATGATTATGATCAAACCCATACGCCGATGTTCCATCAGGTAGAGGGCTTAATGGTCGATACCAAGGTTAGCTTTACCGAGCTAAAAGGTATCCTGCACGACTTTTTGCACAACTTTTTTGAAGAAGACTTACAAATTCGTTTCCGGCCGTCGTTTTTTCCGTTCACCGAGCCTTCTGCTGAAGTAGATGTAATGGGTAAAAACGGTAAATGGCTGGAAGTCCTCGGCTGTGGCATGGTGCATCCCAATGTTTTACGTTCTGTTGGTATCGACCCTGACGTTTACAGTGGCTTCGCCTTTGGTATGGGCGTTGAGCGCCTAACTATGTTGCGCTACGGTGTCACCGATTTACGTGCTTTCTTTGAAAACGATTTACGTTTTTTAAAACAGTTCAGATAAGTGGAGTTTAGCTAGATGAAATTCAGTGAAGCCTGGTTACGGCAATGGGTTAACCCAGCTATTGATAGCAACACCTTATCTGAACAGCTGTCGATGGCCGGTTTGGAAGTCGATGGCATTGAGCCGGTTGCCGGTGCGTTTAGCGGTGTTGTGATAGGTGAAGTGGTCGAGTGTGGCCCGCATCCGGATGCCGACAAACTGCAGGTAACTAAAGTAAACATTGGTACTGACGAACTGTTAGACATTGTTTGCGGTGCGAAAAACTGTCGTCTGGGTTTAAAAGTAGCGGTAGCCACTGTCGGTGCTGTGTTACCCGGTGACTTTGTAATTAAAAAAGCTAAGTTGCGTGGCCAGCCGTCACACGGCATGTTGTGCTCGTTATCTGAGTTGGGTATGGCAGATGCTTCTGATGGCATTATCGAGCTGCCACAGGACGCGCCTGTTGGCCAGTGTATTCGCCAGTATCTTGAGCTGGACGACCATATTATTGAAGTCGATTTAACACCAAACCGCGCTGATTGTCTGGGCATAAAAGGCCTGGCGCGTGAAGTAGGAGTGTTAAATAAGCTGGATGTTTGTCAGCCGGTCATCACGCCGGTTACGGCCAGCCATAGCGATAGCAAAGCCATTACACTTAGCGCGCCTGATGCCTGCCCGCGTTATTTAGGCCGGGTAGTGCGTAATGTAAATGTTAACGCTCCAAGCCCGCTGTGGCTGACCGAAAAATTGCGTCGCTGCGGTGTGCGCAGTATTGATGCGGTGGTGGATATTACCAATTTTGTACTGCTGGAACTTGGTCATCCAATGCATGCTTTTGATTTGGCAAAAATTGACGGCGATATTAACGTACGCCTGGCGGCAGAAGGCGAAAAACTGGTGTTGTTGGATGAAAGCGAAGTTACGCTTAAAGCCAATACGCTGTTAATAGCCGATAGCAACAAAGCGTTAGCCATGGCCGGTATTTTTGGCGGTTTGCACAGTGGTGTGACAGCGCAAACAAAAGACATCTTTTTAGAAAGCGCGTTTTTCGCACCGCTGGCGATTGCCGGTAAAGCCCGGCAATACGGCTTGCACACTGATGCATCGCATCGTTATGAACGTGGTGTCGACCCGCAACTGCAGCACACAGCAATGGAGCGGGCGACTGCGTTATTATTGCAGATCTGCGGTGGTGAGGCGGGTCCTGTTATTGAAGCCGTGTCAGAACAACATCTGCCGAAGGTTGCTGTGATCAGCCTGAGCGAAGCTAAATTAGCGCGTATATTAGGTATCAGTATTGCTAAGGATGACGTAACGGCTATTTTCAGCCGCTTAGGCCTTAGCGTGGTACAAACTGCGGATGGTTGGCAGGTAACGGTGCCGGGTTACCGGTTTGATATCAATATTGCCGAAGATTTGATTGAAGAAGTCGCGCGGGTGTACGGTTACAATAACATTCCTAATGTTGCCCCTCAGGCTAATTTGGCGATGCGTAAATTCCGCGAAGCTGAATTAAATGTACAACGCTTGCGTACTGTGCTGGTTGACCGCGGTTATCAGGAAGCTATTACCTACAGCTTTGTTGATCCTAAAGTACAGCAGCAGTTGTTTCCTGATCAGCAGGCACTGGTGTTACCAAACCCAATTTCGGCTGATATGTCGGCAATGCGGCTGAACCTGTGGCCAGGATTGCTGCAAACAGTGCAGTATAACCAAAACCGTCAGCAAAGCCGGATCCGTTTGTTTGAATACGGTCTGAAATTTATTCCGGACACCGATGCAGAAGGCGGCGTGCGCCAGGTCGCCGTGATCGGCGGTGTAATTGTTGGCAGTATGCACAATGAACACTGGAATATGGAAAACCGCAACGCCGACTTCTATGATATTAAAGGCGATGTTGAAGCCTTGTTGGCGCAAACTTCGGCTGTGGATCAGTTCCGTTTTGTTAGTGCACAACACAGTGCTTTGCATCCTGGTCAAACCGCAGCGATTTACCGGGCAGAACAACAGGTTGGTTATATTGGCGCACTGCACCCGGAATCTGAGCGTAAGCTTGGCATTAAAGGTAAGGCGTACCTGTTTGAGCTGGAGGTTGCTGCGCTTGGTCTGCGCGACATTGTACAGGCGCGTGAACTATCAAAATATCCGGCAAACCGTCGTGATTTAGCAATTGTAGTAAAAACAGACGTGCGTTTTGCCGATGTTGCTGCTACGATTAGAAAAGTTGGCGGAAATCAACTAGTTGACCTAAAATTGTTTGACGTATACACAGGACCGGGTGTGGCAGAGGGTTTTAAATCGTTGGCCATAGCTCTGACCCTGCAGGATTTAGCGCGTACCCTGGAGGATAAAGATATCCAACAGTTGGTAAATCAAGTAGTTAGCGCGCTTGGAGAAGAGTTCAACGCAACGTTGAGGGATTAAGAATGGCGCTTACCAAAGCCGATTTAGCAGAACGTCTGTTTACAAAATTTGGTGTTAGCAAACGCGACGCCAAATTGATAGTGGAGGCTTTTTTCGAAGAGATCCGCACAGCACTTGAAGCGGGAGATCAGGTTAAATTATCCGGCTTTGGCAATTTTGACCTGCGGGTTAAAAACGAGCGGCCGGGACGTAACCCGAAAACCGGCGAAGATATCCCTATTTCGGCGCGCTGCGTGGTGACATTCCGACCGGGGCAGAAGTTAAAGTCGCGGGTAGAACTGGGTACCAGCAAAAAGTAAGCTAAAATGGCTGAATAGTTAAAAACGGCAAGTTGTGTAAACAGCTTGCCGTTTTTTTATGCAATCAGTTCAGCGCGTTATTTATTTCCGATCCAAACTCCAAATACAGCTGTATAGGTAATATCAAGAACTGGATGTACCTAACGATGACGATAAAAATTGGGATCAGTAGTTGTTTACTCGGTGAAAAAGTACGCTTTGACGGTGGTCATAAAGGCTCTGCTTTTTGTATGCAGCAATTGTCTGAACACGTACGATATGTACCGGTTTGCCCTGAAATGGCAATAGGTATGCCTGCACCCCGCCCAGCTATCCGATTACAACAGCAACACAATAATCAAATTCATCTGGTGCAGAGTAACGACAATAGCATTGATCATACTCAGGCAATGCTGGCGTTTTGTGACACTAAATTGCCTGCTTTGTCGGCGTTAAGTGGTTATATCGTCTGTGCCAAGTCGCCCAGTTGTGGCATGGAGCGGGTACGGTTGTTCGACGCTACAGGTCAGCAATTAGGAAAACTGGCCGTCGGGTTATATACGCGTCAGTTAATGCAAAAGTACCCGTGGTTACCTATAGAAGAAGACGGCCGCCTGTTTGACCACGCCTTAAAAGAGAATTTTATCTGCCGTGTGTTTAGTTGTTACGACTATCAGCAAACGATGCAGCACGGTTTTAGCGTAGGTAAATTGGTGGCATTTCATAGCCGTTACAAGTTTTTAGTAATGGCGCATAGCCCTACGGCTTATCGCGAACTTGGCAGGCTGGTGGCCAATGCAAAATTTTTTGCTGCAGAGGAGTTGCAACAGCGCTATTTGTTGCAGCTGATGCAGGCGCTGAAAAACATTGCTACGCGTAAGCAACATACCAATGTGTTGCAGCATCTGCAGGGTTTTCTAAAGCACGGCTTAGCTGCAGAGGCAAAGCAGGAGCTGTCTGATTTGATCCACCGTTACCGGCAGGGTTTTGTGCCGTTATTAGCCCCACTTACCTTGTTGCAGCATCATTTGAAACAGTTGCCTAATGCCTATGTCAGTAACCAACGATATTTTGCCCCTTACCCGGAAAACCTTGGGCTGAGGGCCTGATATGCACGCATTAAATGTCGTCTGGTTACGCAATGATTTACGTTGCTATGATAACGCAGCATTAAGCAGTGCTGTTGAAGATGCCAGCAGAAGCGGGGCGGCGGTAATGGCGCTGTATATTGCTACGCCAAAAACCTGGCAATTGCACGATATGGCTGCGATAAAACAAGACCTTATACGCCGTCGTGTGCTGCAGTTACAGCAGGAAATGGCAGCGCTTAATATTCCGTTGCTGGCAGTGGAGGGCAGCAGCTACCAGCGGGTGGACGTTGTTTTTACCGCATTGTGCCGCCAGTTTCAGTTAAAGGTGTTTGTGCAGACCGAATACGAGCTGCGTGAGCAACAGCGCGATGCGGCTATCGAACAGTTAGTGCAGGCCAATCAAGGCCAATTTATCCGCTTTGATACACAATGCCTTATGCCTCCCGGCACTGTCCGTACTCAGCAGGGTGACTATTATAAAGTCTTTACGCCGTTTAAACGCAGCTGGCTGGCACAGTTGCAACAGCAAGGTGTGCGCTGCTGCGCGCGGCCAGCCATGTTACCGGCAAGCAATCTGCAGCGGGCGCAACGGGTTATGACTGACCTGCCGGCGATGAAAGAGGCTGATAATAGTTCGCAGCAGTGGCCGGTAGCTGAAACACAAGTGTTGCAGCTGATGCGCAATTTTTGCCGCGACAAAGTGGCTGACTATCAACAATTACGTGATTATCCGGCAATTGACGGTACATCCAAATTGTCAGCGTATCTGGCTATAGGTGTTGTGTCGGCGGCGCAGTGTGTCGCCCGTTTACAGTTAGAGGCAGCCGACAGTTGGTTGCAGGAGAAATCTGGCGCCGCGGTCTGGTTATCCGAACTTATCTGGCGTGAGTTTTACAAGCACATCCTGGTTGCTTATCCCAATCTGATCAAGCATCAGCCCTTTCAGGAGGATACGGCCGCTATTCGTTGGCGCAATGACACTACTCTGTTTAATGCCTGGTGCCAGGGGCAAACCGGTTTTCCTATCGTGGATGCCGCTATGCGGCAACTGAATCAAACCGGTTGGATGCACAACAGGCTGCGAATGATCAGCGCCAGTTTCCTGGTGAAAGATTTACATATCGACTGGCGCTGGGGCGAGCGTTATTTTATGTCGAAACTGATTGATGGTGACTTTGCTGCTAACAACGGCGGCTGGCAATGGGCGGCCTCTACCGGCACCGACGCGGCACCCTACTTTAGGATTTTTAACCCGGTAAGCCAAAGCGAAAAGTTTGATCCAAAAGGCGATTTTATTCGTTATTACTTGCCAGAACTGGCAGCGTTACAAGGTAAATTGCTGCATTGGCCGCATACGACTGGCGGTATTAAAGCTTACAGCAAACCTGTGGTTGATCACGCTGTCGCGCGCAAGCTGACACTGGCGCTTTTTGCAGAGGTAAAACAAAAAAATGAGCACTAACGCGACACCACGCATCAGCGCATTTTTAGCGTTCTATAACCAATTGTCAGGCAATACCCTGCAATCACTGGCTTTGGTCTATCACCCACAAGTGACATTTATTGATCCGGTGCATGAACTTCAGGGCTTAACCAGCCTGAACAACTATTTCGCCAATGCTTATGCACGATTGCAGTTCTGTCAGTTTGATGCTCAGCAGCAAATGGAGCAGGGCGACGAGGGGTTCGTCAGCTGGCGGATGCAGTTTATCCATCCAGCCATCAGTAAAAGCAAAACCATACAGGTTGATGGTTGCAGCGTGCTACGCTGGCAGGACGGCTTAATTATTTATCATCGCGATTACTACGATTTAAATGACATGGTTTACCGCCACCTGCCGGTGTTAGGCTGGCTGACCGGCAAAATTAAGCAACGCATGGCTAATACGCACGCTTAAGCGTGCGCCAACACAATTAACTGAAGGATAAATATGCGAATAGCAGTAGTGGGTGGTGGTATATCGGGCATGATGGCCTGGTATTTATTAGATAAACAACATGACGTTACCCTGTTTGAGGCAAACGCTTATCTTGGCGGCCACACAGCTACAGTCGATGTAGAGGTGCAGGGCCAGACTTATGCAATAGATACTGGTTTTATAGTATTTAATAACTGGACCTACCCGGTTTTTAACCGTTTTATTGCCGAGCTTGGCGTGGCGCAACAGCACACCACCATGAGTTTTTCCGTAAAGAACAGTGCCCGTAACCTCGAGTACAATGGTAATACCTTAGCCAGTTTGTTTGCCCAGCGCCGTAATTTATTCCGGCCTTCGTTTTGGCTGATGTTGTTGGATATCATGCGTTTTAACAAGTTAGGCAAAAAGTTACTGGCTGAAGACAGTGCCGATCTGGATTTGTCATTGGGCGACTTTCTACACAAACATGGCTTTGGTGAGGCCATTAAAGATAACTATTTATTACCGATGGGGGCCGCTATCTGGTCTGCCGGTCTGGCCGATATGCCGGCATTTCCGCTGCGGTTTTTTCTGCGTTTTTTTAATAATCATGGCTTACTCAATGTAACAGACCGGCCTCAGTGGTCTGTGATTAAAGGCGGTTCAAAACGTTATGTTGAAGCGCTGCAAGTTAAGCTTGGGGCGGAAAAAGTGCGGTTGCAACAAGCGATAACGGCGATAAAACGTGATGAACAAGGCGTAATGCTGCAATTTGCCGATGGTAGCTCAGCGCAGTTTGATAAATTGATCCTGGCTTGCCACAGTGATCAAGCGCTAAAGCTGCTTGGGGACGGTGCTACTGATGCTGAGCGTGCTGTCTTAGGTGGTATTGCCTACCAGCAAAATGAAGTGGTGTTGCACACCGATATCAGCCTATTGCCGAAACGCCGGCGGGCCTGGGCGGCCTGGAATTATAATCTGGATGCAAATATTAATGACCGGGCAACGCTAACCTACAATATGAACCTGTTACAGGGTATAGAAGCACCGGTGACCTTTTGTGTCACCCTAAACAACAGCAAGGCTATTGCGGCGGATAAAATACTTGGTGTTTACCAATACAGCCATCCGGTTTACAACCATTACACGCTGGCCGCTCAGCAACAACGTGACAGAATAAACGGCCAGCAGCATACCTATTTTTGTGGTGCCTACTGGTATAACGGTTTTCATGAAGACGGCGCCCGCAGTGCGGTTGATGTCGCTGCGCTATTGGGCGTTGACTACTAATGCGCTTGGGCCATGCGGTATATCAAGGAGAGGTGGGCCATTTACGGCGCTCACCTCGTCAGCATGGCTTTAGTTATTCACTGGCATTGTATTGGCTTGACTGCGATATGCTGGATGAAAGCGCTCTGGCGCAGCATGGTATCTGCTATGAGCGTTTTGGTGCCTTAAGTTACCGTCGCCGTGATTACCTGGCCGGTGCCGATAATCTGCTTAGCGCGGTATCTGACAAGGTTGCACAATTGGGTGGCGCTGTAGTGCCGTCCCGGGTATTTGTGCTTACCCCTTTAGCCAATTGGGGGCTGTACTTTAGTCCGCTGACGCTTTATTACTGCTTTGATGACAACGACACTTTTTGCTATTTGTTAGCTGAAGTGTCTAACACGCCATGGAATGAACGGCATTACTATCTGCAAACCATTATCGCCGGTCAGCAGCGTTACCAGCATGCTAAGGCGTTTCATGTTTCGCCGTTTAACCCTTTGGCAATGCAGTACCACTGGCAAATCAGCACGCCAGATACCAGCTTACGGTGCAGCATTGGCAATACTCAGCATGATAAACAAATCTTCAGTGCCTGGATAAATTTAACCCGGCAGCAACTTACTGCCAGCTGGAAGAAACGCTGGCTGATCCGCCAGCCATGGCAAAACGTACAGGTGGTATTGCGTATTTACTGGCATGCACTGAAATTGTTGCTTAAAGGCGTTCCTGTGCATGCTCACCCTAAGTCAAAGGATACAAATGCATGACAATGAGTCTGACTGAAAGCTCGGTATTCGACAATCTGAGCTGGTTTGAGCGGCTGTGCCGCAAGTTTGCACTGGATTTTATCAGCCAGCTGCAACATGGCGATATTACTGTAGTTGAAGGTAACCAACGGCTGCGCTTTGGCGACGAACACGCGCAACTTAAAGCTGTTATTACCGTTGTCGACCCGGCGTTTTATCAAAAATTGGTGCTGGCAGGCTCTGTCGGCGGTGGCGAAGCTTATATTTATGGCTGGTGGCGCTGCGATAATCTTACGGCTCTGGTGCGTATTTTTGCGCTGAATTTAACCACGCTGGATAAGCTTGATTCAGCCATTACCCGGCTGGGACGGCCTTTTTTAAAGCTGTTGAACTGGCGTAATCGCAATTCAAAAGCCCAGGCCAGAAAAAATATTGCCGCTCACTATGATCTGGGCAACGACATGTACCGGCTGTTTCTTGATGACAGTATGATGTATTCCAGCGCGGTATATCCGTCTGCTGATGCTGATTTAGCCAGCGCACAGCAACATAAATTACAGCTTATTTGTCAGCGGCTGCAGCTAAAAGCCAGCGATCATCTGTTGGAAATTGGCACCGGCTGGGGCAGCATGGCCATTTATGCCGCCCAGTATTATGGCTGTACGGTAACGACCACGACAATTTCGCAGCAGCAGTACGATTACACCAAGGCGCGAATTGAGGCGCTGGGCTTACAAGACAAAATAAACTTGTTGCTAAGTGACTACCGCGATTTAGACGGTCAGTACGATAAACTGGTGTCGATTGAAATGATTGAAGCGGTAGGAGAAGACTACCTGGATACCTATTTCGCCAAATGTGCCAGCTTGTTAACGCCGGACGGTTTGATGGTGTTGCAGGCTATTACTATTGTTGATCAGCGTTATAACCAATACGTACGTGAAGTAGACTTTATCAAACGTTATGTCTTTCCCGGTGGATGTCTGCCATCAATCCATCGTATGACAGATGCCATTAGCCGGAAAACCGATTTGGTGGTGCGCCATCTGCAAGACATTGGTTTTGACTATGCGCAAACGTTAAAAGATTGGTGTGATAATTTTATGCATGCCCGCGATAAAGTACACCAACTGGGGTATGACGATAACTTCGTTCGCTTATGGCAGTTTTATCTGTGTTATTGCGAAGGGGGGTTTCGCGAACGTGCCACCAGCGCCGTGCATCTGGTGCTGTCAAAGCCAGACAATCGTAGCGTTTAGCTGCACGGAACAAAAACGCCGGTTAAATACCGGCGTTTTGCTGTTAGGTTTGCGGCACCAAAATAATACCATGTTCGCTTATAACAATTTTTTTGTCTTTGTATAAGCTACCTATGGCTTGTTTGTAGGCTTTTTTGCTGACACCGAAGGTGGCATAAATTTGTTCCGGCGAGCTCTTATCGGTTAAAGCAAGCTTACCGCCGTTTTGCTGTAACTTCTTGATTACCTGTTCGGTAAGCTCCAGTGCTTGTTTATAAGTAGTAGAGTTTAAACGCAAATCGATTTTGCCATCATCCCGTACTTTTACGATATAAGCTGGCATTCTTTCGCCGCGGCGCAGCGGCTTAAAAACTTCGTTCTTGTACAATACGCCCCAATGCTGGTGATTTACTACGGCTTTATAACCAATGTCGGTCTGCTCGCTGATAATAATATCAACTTTATCTCCGGCGTTATAACTGGCTGGCGTTTTATGTAAGTGGCGATCCAGCTTGCTGGACGCGACAATGCGGTTACTGTTATCCACGTAACAGTACACCAGATACTTCTGGCCTTCTTTTAGAGGAATTTGTTGCTCGCTAAAAGGCACCAGCAGGTCTTTTTTCAGCCCCCAGTTAACAAAGGCACCTACTTTAGTGCTGGCAACCACCTGCAACTGCGCCACTTCGCCCACTTTTATTTTCGGTTGCTCTGTAGTGGCAATGAGCTGATCTTCCGAATCCAGATAGAGGAACACATCCAGTTCTCGGCCAATTTCCAGGCCGGCGGGTGCTACATTATTTGGTAGCAGGATTTCACCCCAGCTTAAGCCATCCAGATAAAATCCAAATTTAACCTGCTTTTTTACCGCTAAACGATTAATTTTTCCAAGAGCCAGCATGCGACTTCCATAAAATTGCCCGACGGGCTGTTACAATGGCGCTATTGTAGCGGTTTTTTTGTTGAACTGCTTTATATTAGCCCCGACATGATAAACTTACCGATGTTATTCTTTGTTGAGGCCGATTCTTAAGTGTCATCACAATCTTTATTACACCCGCGTAATATTCATCAGGGCCGGTACAATTTTGCCGCTTTGATTAAAGCCTTACCTGCGCTGGAAGCGGTTATCTGCACAAATCCGTCCGGTGAAGCTACCATTGACTTTAGCGATAACAACGCCGTAATGCTGCTTAATCAGGCCTTGCTGGCATGCTACTACAAAGTGCAGTTCTGGCTATTGCCACCAGGCTATTTATGCCCACCGGTACCTGGCAGAGCAGACTATGTGCACTATCTGGCTGATTTGCTGGCCCGCAGCTTTGACAACGTACCTAGGGGAAGGCAGATTGCCTTGCTGGATATCGGTACCGGGGCCAACCTGATTTATCCGATTATCGCCAGCCAGAGTTACGGCTGGCAGGTCTATGGTAGTGATACGGATCCGCTGGCGGTGAAAACGGCTAAGGTTATTGTCGCCAGTAATCCGGCACTACGCTCACAGGTGCAGGTTATTCAGCAGCAGGGCAATGCAATGTTCAGTGGCGTGCTCATGCCGCAGCAGCGTTTTCATCTGACGATGTGTAACCCGCCATTTTTTGCATCACAAGAGGAGGCCGAAGCGGCCAGCCGCCGTAAATGGGTAAATCTTGGAAAGGCTGCGCAGGGGCAGCAGCGTAATTTTGCCGGCCAACAGCATGAACTCTGGTGCCCGGGCGGTGAATTGGCTTTTATCAATCAGATGATTACTGAAAGCCAGTTATTTAAGTCGCAAGTCTGTTGGTTTACTACTTTGGTTTCGCAACAGAAACATCTGGGGCCACTGCAAAAGCTACTGCGAAGCGTTGGTGCTGTGCAAACTGAAGTGATTGAAATGCGCCAGGGCCAGAAGGTGAGCCGTATACTGGCCTGGAGTTATCTGAGCGCAGCGCAACAGCAGCACTGGCAGACCGATGCAGCATTATAGTTGTGCGGCAAAGAAGGGACATTAATATGGACTGGCGGCAATGGTTAGACGTAAAACAATATGAATTTCTATTGCAATGGTTTATGCGCCGGCAGCGTGAACTGAAGTTAGCTGAGCTAAATGAGCCCTTAGCCTATGACGGTTTTAGTATGTACGACCAGTTGTGTCAGCAACTGCTAAAAGAAGCTGCAATTGCCTTTATTGAGCAGTTTTCGCAACCGGCGCCACCAATAGCACTGACTAATATGTTACATCTGGCTGAACTGGAACTGGCTGGCAGGCCAGTAAAACAGCCTAAACTAACGCTTCACTAACCCGCTGCGCTACCGCTTATTCAACTTTGGGTTGCTCTATCCGCTTTAAAGCATCGATTAGCATTGGCAAGTCAAGTTTGTCATTCAACGGCAATAAGGTACCGGCAGACCACACCCCGTAACTGCCATCGGCATGTAACAGCACCATTTTGTCTTTCTTAAAACTGATCACCGTATCACCGCTGATATTCAGCTTGGGTAATGCTTTAGGGTGTAGCAAGTTGTCACCCAACCATTGCCCGTTGGCAGCGCAACCAGCTTGCGCCAGTAACGTCGGCAGCCAGTCCAGATGTTGGGTAACCTGGTGCGGCTGCAACTGACGCAGCGCTGCCCAGTTTGACCACACGGCCGCGGGTGCCAGTGAAAACTTAGTGTGAGCTGAGGTCAGTGACAGCACGACTAATTGGGGATATTGCTGATACTGTTGCCAGTGCTGCTCTGGCTGGTTATCAAAAATAATGGCGAAACGTGCTGCAGCTTGTTCTGTTAGCCACGGCAACTGCCCGTTAGTGGTGCCTGCTGCTGCCGTGACAGAAACTAAGTCTGTTGACAACTGCGCCAGCCAGGCTGGCGAGCTGCTAAGTACTGCTGCTGACGCCGCATCAGCATAAAATTTGCCATACAGCAGGTTTAACAAGGCTTCTTCGTTATTATTTGGGGCAAAATGCTGTGGTAGCGGTTTTAAGTTAGCCGCTGATAACCACTGCTGCTGTTGCTCAGATAAGCGCTCTACTACTATCAGTGCCGTTGCTGGCCCAACAGCTTTGGTGCACTGAGCCAGCTGGCCAGCGTTAGCCGTATCATTCAGTAGCAATGTGTCCAGTTGCAGCTGTGAGCGATTGGTTAAATCGACTAACTGATGTCTTGCCAGTAAGGTTTTTGCCGTTGCCGGATAAGACAGTGGTAGCACATTGTCCTGTTTGGTTACGTCGTAATTGAAATTGGCATCGGCATAAATATGTAAAAGATGGCTAAGCATAAAACTGCCAATAAATAACCACAATAAGGGCTTGGCAATGCCGGATTGTTTTAAGCGTTCAACTTTTTTCCAGCAGTAGTTACTTAATGTAAGTTGCACTGCTAGTAACACAGCGCCGACGCTGACTACGATTAACACAAAATTACGCAGATTTGTCACTATCTGCTGTCGCAATAAGTCTATTGCCTGATCATAGGAAGCACTGCCCACGTGATAGCCAAGGCTGGCATAAACATAGGCATCAAAGATCAGCACAATAAAGGCCAGGCTGGCAATAGTGGCTGCCAGCCCGCGCACATGGCGCTGATAGGGGAAAATTAACGACACCGGAAAGATAGTCAGGATAAAAAACATAAAGCATAAAAATGCGGTATGTCCAAGCCAGTTTAATATTAAATACAATACGCCGACCAGCGTTTGCGGCATGGGTTCGGCTAACCAGTACACGGCCGTGACCGTTAACGCCAGCAGAATATTAAAAAAGCTGAACCAGTGTCCCCAGTTCAGCAACCGATTGACCTTTTTTACCAGCGACAGGTTATTTTCCAGCACCATAATTGCTTAGTTTGCCTTGCTGTTTATTGCATCAGTCAGCGCCTGATTAAAGTGCTTAACCACGTCGGCGCGTTGTGCTGCAGGTACGCTGCTATTAACAACATGGCTAATGGCGTTGCCCAGGCACATCAGGCTAAGTTCAGTGGTGGCATTGTCGGCATGCAGCACATCGAGTAGCTGATTAACCAGCTTTTCAATTTGAGCAGTGGAATACTTTGATACAATAGGCATGAATTTTCCGCAAATAATATGGTTTAAACAGGTAGAATAGTATCAGAATTCATTTTAAACAGGAAAAGTTATGTCAGTAGATGTACAGCAGTTGGCGATAAACTATCTGGAGCTGGACGAGCAGGGACAAAGTAAAGCACATTACCGCTCATCACTGGTTGAGCCTACTGCCGCTGTCGCACATTTAGTTGAGCAATTGCATCTGGCGTATAACGGTAAACCCGCTAAAGGCTATGCAGCCTTTAGTGCGGAGAAAGATCCTCGGGTAGCTACTGTGCTGCACGACTGGCAAAAGCAAAATAGTGATTTTGGCGTACTGGCAAATACCGCCACGGCTGTATTGGAGCAACAATTACAAGCACACCAACTACCGGAAAGCGGTTATCTGCTGGTGTGTCATTACCGTTACCTTGCTAGTGATTATTTGCTGTTTTGTCTGCTGGGTAGTAAAGATCACTTCTCGTTGTCTGAACAGCTTGAACTGGCAACATCGCGTCATCTGGATATTGCCAGAATGCAGCTGGCAGCACGGATTGACTTGACGGAGTATCAAAGTTTACCCGAGCAGGGCAAGTACATCAGTTTTATCCGTGGTCGTGCCGGGCGTAAAGTAGCTGACTTTTTTCTCGACTTTCTCGGTTGTGCCGAAGGTACCGACGCCAAGGCCAACAGTAAAGTAGTGCTGGCGTCGGTAGAAGAGTATTTTACCGCGGCCGAATTTGACAGCAGTGAAAAAAACGATGCCCGAAAACAAGTTTTCAGCTATTGCGAAGAGCGTGCTAAAGCCGGGCAGGATGTGGTGTTGTCTGAGTTATCTGCTGTGATAGACGAGCAAGAGCAACAAGGTTTTCTGCGCTACTGCCAGGAGCAGCAATTGCAGGTAGCTGAGCAGTTTCCTGTCGAAGTAAAAGAATTAAAGAATCTGGTAAAGTTTGCCGGTCAGGGAGCCGGACTGTCGATTAGCTTCGAGCAAAAGTTACTCGGTGACAGAGTACAATATGATGCGCACAGTGACACTATTCTGATTAAAGGTACGCCAGCCAATTTACGCGACCAGTTGCAGCGTTTTATTCAGGGTTATTCGGCTTTTGATCGCAAGTCGGCTGCTGAGCCGGAGTAACGCTTATAGCTGACGGTTGTTGAGCGGGGGGCTGTGGTTTCACGTTGGGCATTTTTATACCGGCGGCGTGTTTGAGCAGCATAATGTTGCTAATCACCACGCCAAAGGCCAGCACTAATGCCCAGAACAAAGGCCAGTTCATTGCGCAGCGTCGCAAATATTATTGACATACTGACTGACGATACTGTCCAAATGTTGCAACACTAACGATTGCCCGGCTATCGGATGACACTCAATACTTTGCTTCAGTAGTATTGGCGTCATTTGAGCCTGGTACTGTTGCGCTACGGGCCGGTAACTCAAATGCCAGGGTTCAGCGGCAACGCCACCCTGATATTCACGATAGGGTAAAAAAAAGCCAAAATCGGCTGCATTTCTGCAAAGCCATTGATATAGCCGGTAAAATGGACCATCGTGCTGATATTCGGCCGGTTCAAGTTGTGGTTTGTAGTCGGCGGCGACTGCGGCGGCATCGTAGATATCCAGATCGGTTCCCCAGTGATGTCGGCTGGCGCCGGGTAAGGCCGAGTAGAGCAGTATTGCGTCAAGTTTAGCTTTACCGGTTAAGCTGCTGACATCCACCAAATGGCCATCTTGATGGTATACGGCTTTATTGCCACTAAACTTGGCTTGCCAAATAGCGCTCTGGCGCTGATAAGATCGAAAAGCCGAAACAATTTTCAGCTCAATGCCGGCTGCTTTTGCTGCCGTACAAAGCGCGATAAAAGGCTCTGCGACATCTTTATGCAGCATAAAGCCGTCTGAGCGCTTCAGCAGATGCTGCTCGCTCAGACCGGTCAGTATGTCACGGCTTACATCAGTCATAGGCTCAGTTCTAGTTGCTCCAGTACGGCTTCATACATTTTTGCCAGTTGTTCCAAGTCTGTTACTGAGACACATTCGTTGATTTTGTGAATAGTAGCATTGCAAGGACCAAGTTCGACCACCTGAGCACCTGTAGGTGCAATAAAGCGACCGTCGGAGGTACCGCCGCTGGTTTCCAGCCGTGTGTCAAAGCCCTGTACCTGACGAATGGCCTTAACTGTTGCTTCTACCAGTGAACCTTTATCAGTCAAAAACGGTAAGCCGTTTAACGTCCAGTGCAGGGTATAATTCAGGCCGTGGCGGTCAAGCAGTGCGATAACGCGTTGTTGCAACTGCTCGGCAGTACTTTCGGTGCTATAGCGAAAGTTAAACATCACATCCAACTGACCTGGGATCACGTTTGATGCGCCGGTACCGGCATGAATATTAGCAATCTGAAAACTGGTTGCCGGGAAAAAAGCGTTACCCTGATCCCAGTGCTCGGCTGCCAGCTCAGCCAAAGCCGCCGCGGCTTTATGTACCGGGTTTTCCGCCAGTTGTGGGTAGGCTACATGACCCTGAATACCTTTGACGCTGAGTTGACCGGTCAAAGAGCCACGCCGACCATTTTTAACCACATCACCGGCTTTTTGGCTGCTGGATGGCTCGCCAACTACACACCAGTTAATCTTTTCATTGCGTGCTTCAAGTGTTTCGATAACCCGCTTTGTACCATTAATAAAAGGGCCTTCTTCATCGCTGGTAATAAGGTAGGCTATATCAAACTTAGGTGTTGGATAACGATGTAAAAAGCGTTCAGTTGCAACCACCATGGCGGCCAGGCTGCCTTTCATATCTGCAGCACCCCGGCCGTAAAGTGTATCGCCCACTATGGTTGGCTCGAACGGTGGCGTATGCCATTGTTCAAGTGGGCCCGTAGGTACAACGTCAGTATGCCCGGCGAAACAAAATAACGGTTGGCCGTTACCTTTGCGCGCCCACATATTTAATGTGTCGTCGAAGTGCATTACCTCAATATTAAACCCGACAGCACTCAGGCGAGATGCCATCAACTGCTGACAACCTGCATCTTCGGGCGTTACAGAAGGGCGCGAGATTAACGCTTTGGCTAGATCAATTACGTTGCTGGTCGTCATGCGGCTAATCCAAAAATTTGTTGGTATATTTCAGGTTTAAAGCCTAAATGGTGTTCACCCTTGTGTACCAGCAAGGGGCGTTTAATCATTGCTGGCTGTGCCAACATCAACGCCAGTGCTTTTTGCTCAGTCAAATCGCTTTTATCACTGTCATCGAGTTGGCGAAAGGTAGTACCCCGTGTGTTGAGCAGTTGTTGCCAGCCGCAAGCGTCGGCAAATTGCTGCAGTAACGCCATACTCAGGCCATCGGTACGGTAATCGACAAATTGATAACTTATCTGGTGTTGTTCAAGCCAATGCCTGGCCTTTTTAATAGTGTCACAGTTTTTTATGCCATAAAGTGTTGTCATAATCTTTTATTCTTTTAATAGGTTATATATTTTTTTGCAGCACCAGCAAAGCATCAACTCCGGCTGTTACTGCGCGTTGGCTGGTCGATATCTCATTTACAGACTGAGGTGGAATGATCATCACTGCAGCGTAATTTTTCTGACGCCGGTTTGCCGGCAAGTCGAATGCCATTATCGGTTGTCCGGCAACAACCTCGAATACATTGGTTTGCCGCTGACCAATATTCCTGCTGTGCAATTCGCAACCTAACTCTATGACCAGCGTTAAGCCGCTGCGATGCTTAATAGTTATGCGCCTGTGGTACAGCAAACTTAGCTCACAGACTCCGTTAAAAGGCGCAAGCAGTGTACCTTGCGTAAGTTGGATACACAAAGCGGCGGTTAAGACATTTGCGTTATATAACAGATCCGGATGTGATGTTATTGGCTCAACGTAACCAGTTAACGGGCTGGTGATAGCGATACCGTCGCCGGTAGACAGGGTACTGTGCCATGTAATCATTAGGTGCGCTCTGCGTGGCAAACTGAGCCCAATGCTAATCCATTTTTATGCAATGGCTCAAGCCCGATCGGATCAGCTTAAATATGACAATACTATGATGCTTTTATTGTTTAGTGATTAATTTTGCATGAAAGCAGCATTTCTTAGTATTAAATCTATTAACATTCAGGTTTTTATTGATATTTGCTGGGTTGCAGTTGTCCACAGATTATGTGGATAACTTTGTGTGCAATAGGGGTGATAGCCTTTATCTATATGAATTATAATAGTAATTTGTTTGGCATGAAATTTGTTTACATCATCTGGTGCTGTGATTTTAACCAAAGCAGAAAAAATATCACTTTTAGGCAAAAATAATCTGCTGCTGGCAGAGTTAATATCAAAAAGCGCAGATCATGGCTGTTTTTACTGAGTAAAGTGTATTTTACGCTGGCTATCTGTACAGCCAAATCAGAGCTCTGATGGCAGCTATACGTAAAATAGTGTAAGTTGTGCTATGGTTTTCTGGTAACCGCTTATGGAGTTCGTTATGCAGTATCCACTTTACGCTACCGTACGTGCGGGCAGAGAATACAGTAAACAGTGGCCCGAACAGGCCGAACTTAACAGTTTGTTTGTTGATAGTAAGGTCATATTGCTGACGTCTTTAACAGCGCGCGTTATGCCCCTGTCTGCTCTGTGTTGTGCGGCAATACAATACTGGTTTTTGGGCGTTGAGTTTGTTCCGCAAATACTGGCGATGTGTTTGTTGTTGGCGTCGTTGCCGTTACAAGGCTGGTATTGGTTGGGAGTGCGCTCTGCCACGCCGCTGCCACCTGCAGTGGCCGCTTGGTATCAACAAGTTAGGCAGAAGATGCAGCAGCAGGGCATTGAGCTGGCCGCAATAAAAGCGCCAGGTTGTTATCGTGATCTGGCGCTACTTTTACGTAAAGCTTATCAGCAACTAGATAAAGCTTTTGTCAAAGAATGGCTTTGAATAGCGCCATACCAACATTGTCAGCTTAATTAAATACTGACCAAACCGGTGCGTGATCAGAAGGCCGGTCAATGCCGCGTAATTCGTAATCTATACCACTTTCAATGCAGCGCTGCGCAAGGGGCAACGTCGCCATTATTACGTCTATCCGCAGGCCGCGGTTGTCGTCAAAGCCTTTAGAGCGATAATCGAACCAGCTATATTGTGCAGTGACGTCTGGGTGTAAAGTGCGGAAAGTATCAGCCAACCCCCAGTCTTTTAAGCGTTGTAGCCAAGCCCGCTCTTCAGGCAAAAATGATGTTTTACCCTCACGCAACCAGCGTTTGGCATTGGCTTCGCCAATTCCAATGTCGAGATCTACCGGGGAAATATTAATGTCTCCGATAACAGCCAATAACTCCTGCGGTTGATGATGCTGAAGTAAAAATTGTTGTAAGTCGGCATAGAACTTGGTTTTTGCAGGAAATTTAACCGGGTGATCTCTATTTTCACCTTGTGGGAAATACCCATTTAAAACAGTGATAGGCTGGCCATCTGCCATAGTAAATCTGCCGATAAGCATCCGTCGCTGTGCGTCTGCGTCATCCGTCGGAAAGCCATACTGCATATCAAGAGCGGGCGCTTTGCTGAGGATAGCGACACCGTAATGGCCTTTCTGGCCAAAGTGATAAACGTGATAGCCCATTGCTTGCACTGCGGCTAAAGGAAATTCGTCGTCATGAACTTTAATTTCCTGCAAACCAATAATGTCAGGTTGGTGTTTGTCTATTAAGGCTTGCAACTGGTGTAATCGCGCACGAATGCCATTGATATTAAAAGAAATAATTTTCATGCTGTCATGTATCCTTAAACGGGTTGGTGCGGCAAAGTGATTGGATCATAACACTTTATTGGCTGCTGTGGCACAATGGCAAGTTTAGTGTCACACAACAGACAGCCATCGGAGTAGCCAATTGTCAGCCTTAGTAGTAGAGAGTGGGTTATTTAGTTACTGCGTGTATTACAGTGCCAGAAGACGCAGTGTGGCGTTGCAAATTAAACACGGAAAATTAATGGTGCGGGCTCCGCTTGGATACAGCCTGGTAGACGTCAAAACCTTGGTAGAACAAAAGCAACCCTGGATTTTAAAGCATTTACATCAAAGCAGGGCACAAGTTAAGCCTGATTGGCTGGCGTTGCAGCAAGTACCCTTACTGGGCACGATGCTGACGCTGGAAGTGCACCGGGCGGTTAGTTCCTCAGTTGAGCTGTGTAATGACAAATTGATCGTCACTGTATCCCGTCGTACTCAGGCGAACAATTACAACAACCGAGTGCTGAGCTTGCTGCAGCAGTGGTATAAAACTCAGGCGTTGAACTGGTTTGTGGCACGAACCGACTACTGGCAAGGTAAGATGCAGTTACAGGCAAAAGATCTGGTCATTGGAAACTGGCGCACTAAGTGGGGCTACTGTAAAAATACCGCTCAGTTAGGTTTTAATTGGCGCTTAATGATGGCGCCGGATTGGGTTGCTGACTATGTTGTGGTGCATGAGCTTGCCCACCTTAAGCATTTAAATCATTCGGATGCTTTTTGGCAGTTGGTTGGGCAGCATTATCCTCAGGTACAACTAGCAAAAATCTGGTTGCGGCAACATCAACATCAGTTAGAGCTGTAAAAAAAGCGCCGGTACTAAGACCGGCGCAAACACTAGGACATCAAAACAGGAGAAAACAAGGACTATTTGCAACTACTGCAAACTAGGACTTTAGCAAAGCAAATAAATTCAAAATATTTTCAATTATTTTTTCAGCGATGTGATTTTGCTTTTTTAGCTGCATTTGGTTTAAGCTCGCTACCTTCAACAGCTCGCTATCATAACCAGACAGCCTTTACGGCTGCGTATTCTATGGACTGCCTCTATGACAACTATACTACGCTTGCAACAGCTGGCTAAATTACTTGATATTACCCGTTTGCAGGATAACGAAACTGCACAGACTTTTGCGCATTGGCTACAAACTGTACCTGACATACGCGCTGCAGCTTATTGCGTTTATCCACAGTTTTTAGCTGCACTGCAGCAATGGCCAAAGCGGAATAACAGCATGGCGCTTGCGACTGTGGTTAACTTTCCAGCAGGAGATCTGGCGGTAGATCAGGTTTGTGAGCAAATTTTGCAAGCTAAGTTGCAAGGGGCGACAGAAATTGATTGTGTGCTGCCTTATAAAGCCCTGCTGCGCGGCGAGCATGGCAGTGTTAAGAACTTTTTATATGACGTACGCCAGGCTTCGTCACAGCAGTGTCTGAAAATTATTATTGAATCCGGCGAACTGGTTACGGCGCAGCAAGTCGCCATGGCGACCGAACTTGCAATAGAAAGTGGCGCAGATTTTGTTAAAACGTCAACAGGAAAGGTGCCGGTCGGGGTGACTGAAGAAGCTGCCCGCATCATGTTGACTGTGATTGCTGCGGCAGATCGCCCGGTTGGTTTTAAAGCGTCCGGCGGTGTTCGTCATATCGAGCAGGCATTATCGTTGATACAGTTGTTTGAAGACATAACTGGCAAAATTGCTACCAGCCAACATATGCGCATTGGAGCCAGTACTTTAGCTGATGAAGTAGCAAAGCAAATTTCACAAGCAAATTAACGACGCAGTTCGTCACGTAGTTTGTCAAATTGTTGCAGCAGTTCTTTGTAACGAGCGCGGTGATGTTCGGGTAGAGGCATGTTATCGACGATGCGGAAGGTCTTTTTACAGCGTTCGAATAGTTCTGTTGATTTACGTTTTTTCTGGCTGTGCAGCAATTGGATTGATGCCTGGATCAGGTTAAGTGCACAGCCGGTATTCATAGGGGCAAGCTCAAGTGCCGATTCAAATTGTTTTACAGCAACGACAAAATTACCTGCTTTATAGCTTTGAATGCCGGATTTATTTAACTCACCGAATTTATGCTGTTTTTGGTCGAGAAAGCTTTTCTGATCGGCGAATAACGTTTTAAGCAGCGGGTTTCTCATCAGCTCAGCGGGCAATAACTTGCCAAGTGTTGCTGCTTGTTCATACTCCCCAATTTGATTAAGCAGAAAAATAGTGTCTGGTAACAACTGATGTTGCTCGGGTAACTGTTCTGCTACTGCTGCATAGGTTCTTTTTGCTTGATACTGAGCCCCATGTAACGACTCTAACCTGGCCTGACACAAATGCTCGAACAGTTCAAAGTTAATCTCCCGGGTCATGCTTTCATCGCGCTTAACCCGTTGCATTGCCAATGATACTTCTTGCAGATAGCGGTTTCGTTGCGAGGGGTCTTCTGTACGCACTGCGGCATCTATAGTGCTTCGAATGTAATTTAACAGGTGAACGATGTCTTGCTTGATAGAACGACGGGTAATTTCGTATAACTGTTTGCTGGCCTGTACCTGCTGCGGAATATTATTCAGTTTTCGGGCTATATCAATGAGTAAGTACTGTCGCTGCATGTTGAAGGGGGCGATTTCTGCAGCTGACAAAACACTGCTAAGCGCTGCATCTAACTCATCTGTCGCCTGATAACACTGCGCCTTAATATCATATGCTTCGGCAAAGTAGCGGTTATCCGCGATCGCTTCTTCACATAATAGTAAGCTGTCGGCAAAACGTTGTTGGAGAAAATAAATTTTTGCTTGTAATAATAAGGCCCAGCCGCTACGACGTTGCTGCAATGCCTGTGTAAGAATGTGTTCTGCTTTATCAAGCTGTTCGAGTCTGATTAAGTTTTCTACCAATACCCGTTTGCAAAACTGCTGATAGCGACCTTCCTGACTGACTTCTTGCTGACATAACTCAATAGCTTTTTCCGGCATGTCGTCAAACAACGCCTGATATAAATCAGCTAGCTGAGTTTTTTTGCGTTGTATTCGCTGGATACGACTACGCAATACGCTTTGCGAAAAGGGTTTAACAAGGTAATCATCTGGTTCCAGCTCAACCGCACTCATTACCATTGGAACGGAATTTTCACCGGTTACCAGCATAAAAATACAGTGTGGTGGCAGTAACTTTTTCTCTCTTAAATCTTCCAGCAGTTGTTTACCGTTTTTGCCGATACCTAAATGATAATCCACAAACAAAATATCGTAGCTTGCCATAGCACACTTAGCCAGCGCCTGTTCACCGGTTGGCGCAAAAGCAACATTTGTCGCTCCCATTGAATAGAGGATGCCTTTGAACATAAGCTGAAAAGCGCGTTGATCGTCAACAATTAAAACGCGTTGATTTTCTAGCGTTTTGTTATCCATTTACACCACATACAGTTAGCAAACTACCGCCTAAGTGTCGGAAATAACTAAACACTTAGCAAGAGAAATGCTGCTAATTTATGAACTAGTTGGAAAAATGGCTGATGCAGGAAGGTTACGCAGATAAAATGGTGGAGGGGGAAGGATTCGAACCTTCGAAGGCAGTGCCGGCAGATTTACAGTCTGATCCCTTTGGCCACTCGGGAACCCCTCCACGAGTGGACGGCATATTATCAAACTCCCTTTTTATGTAAAGCCATTTACTAAACTTTTTTGTCTGACTGCCGATATTTCCGCCAAGAGAACATTTTTACCAGTCAATTAATAGGGCATGACAATGGTCATTAACGAATGGCAACTCCATGGCAAATTAAATCGTGCCTTACAAAGCTCGCAGCGGGCCGATTTTGCCATGTACCTCGCCTGGCTTACGCCCGCAGTTGATGAGTCGGCAGAGTTTTGTACACCAGAAGCGCCCATTGAGCATGAAGAACAAAATTTACGGCTACGATTTGCTGTACAACCAGCCCGACCTTTTGCTCAAACTGAGACTGATATTGAGTTAATGCAACAACACAGTGTCGCACTGCAGGATGGCGGCTTAGCGCAATTAAAGTTAACAACGTATCTGAAGCCGCCGCCGTTATCTCAGTATGACGATAAAAGCCGCTTGGCTGACGAACTATGGCAAAGCCTGAGTTTGCACAGCCGCAGACGTTTACAGCAATCGATACCGGCTAAACCGGATGTCAATCCGGCCGGGCTTTATGAAGTACTGCAACAGCTGCATGACATGAATGCGGCTTAGCGGTGTAGTCTACGCGAGCTAATTTCCGGACAGTCTGTGCTGTTGACACTGTTTAAACTTATTCCCACTTTTGCATGGACACAGCGCATTGCGCTGTATTTTAATCGGCGCGGTATCCGTCATCACACCGTCAACATAATACCAAGCGTCTTCAAACAGAAACCTTGATCGCTCTGTAAATTCATACAACACATTCTGTTGCATGTAGCGAACATTGAAACTGACGTGGCCCTGCTGAATACTTTGCTCACATGACAGCACTTTAAGGCCGATAAAATGACTACTATTTGCAAAAGCAGCCAAGGCCGGTTTAGGGTTATCAACGCGGCAGGAAGAATGGTAGGTGTGGTATATATAGTCAATATCCCGCACGCAATAAGCGCTGTAGCGTGATCGCATTAATTGCTCACAACTTTCTATCTTGGCTAAACCAGCCAGAAAAGGCTGACAGCAAAACTCAAACGCTTGTGTTGAACCGCAATAACATAACATGTTGAAATTTACTTACCGCTATAAAAGCGCTGATTTTAACCCAGGTTACTAAACTTGTCGTCTGAGTATGCCATAAAGCTAATGCGCTATTTGCGATTGATGTAGCTGTTCATATTGATAAAACCAGGTGTTGTTGCTGAGGGCCAATTTACTACAAGTGTCCAACTGCTTTGCATCTAACTGGCTGGCGAAGTTGATAACAACCTTACAACTGGCAGAACTCAGTGCTTGCATAATAGTGCTGGGCAAATCGCTGATTTGTTTTTGGTGCACGACCAAAACATTGTGTAACGATAACTGGTGTTGTTCTGCCCACTCTTTATTGGGGACATAACTGGGAGCAATCAACAGGATCCAACCTTGTTGGTGCTGATGTTGCTTAAAAAGCTGCAACAAACTATGCCCTGTACTATTAGCTGATACAGTATTGCTATCGGCTACATTAATTATTCTGAGTAAGCGGCCATCGCTATAAGTTGCTTTAGTAGAATAGTGGTGTGCGTTGTCAGATAAGCGATTGTACATATCAGCCTCTACATGTTTATTTGTACAGTGTATGGATATACAGTAGTTTGCTGATGTATAAAAAGCAAGCATATTTTGCTTTAAATTATATCTTTTTACTGGCTGGACCATTGCTGCTGTAATTTTGAGTAGAATAGCCGGCCTGTATCGAAAGAGAGCTTGTGATCGATGTTGCTAGAAAAGTACGTTAACCAAAGTAGTGAAGGTTTTAGTTTTAGCCGTAAACAGGCCTGTGAGTTTGCCAAGCAGGTCGCGACAGATTTCAATCCCATCCATGATGAAGATGCCAAGCGCTTTTGTGTCCCAGGTGATTTGTTGTTTGCTTATTTACTTACCCGTTATGGCGTTACTGAACAACTAAGTTGCCAGTTTGCCGGTATGGTTGGGGCTGACGTGATGTTGCATTGCATTGAGCAGGATAACCTGATCAATATTTGTGACCATCAGGGCAAAGTATATTTGTCGTTGCAGCGCAGTGGGGCTTGCCAACATGATCTTGCTGTGATTGAACCTCTGATCCGCGATTACGTGAAATTTTCCGGTCAGAATTTCCCTCATATATTGCAACCTTTGATGCAGAAGCATCAGGTGATGATTAATCCGACAAGACCACTTGTTATTTACGAGAGTATGGCATTGAGCTTTAACCGTCTACCAACGCAAAAAGTTGAGTTGTCGCTAACTAACTCTTCATTAATAGTAGAAGGTAAACGTGGCAATGTGTTACTCGAGTTTTCTTTGACTGAGCAGGGCGAACAGATCGGTAATGGACAGAAACGTATGATCCTCAGTAATCTGATGTCCTATGACGAGGCTCAAATGGAACAAATGGTAGCTGAATACGATAGTCGTAAGGTTGCAGTGTGGTAAAAACACGCAGTTTGTTTGTTTAAGCAGCGGTTGAATAGTTTATTTTAAATAACCGCTTGCGCCTGTTTAAAAACGCCCTATAATGCGCGCCATGCCACGGGGTGCTGCGGTTCGCAGGCTTCGGGTGATAAAAACTGAGTTGCAAAAATCTTTTAAAAAGACGCTTGACACGAAAGTTTAAATCACTAAAATGGCGCCCTCGCTTCACGG
>JAHJZX010000083.1 GCA_018826295.1 Gammaproteobacteria bacterium | reverse complement strand
TGGTCGATGCGGCGGCAGCCATCGGCGACAGCGGCACCCCCGCCTGGGCAGGGCCTACGACTGCTCCGGACTACTGCGCGGCAGATACCGTGATCACGGTGACGATGACTCAAGGCGCAACCCAAGCCGACGACCCTATGGCGCTTCTGTTCTTCTCGGTCGGCGAGGGCGGCGCGAGTTACAAGGGCCTGGGCGAGATCACACAATGCACCTCGCTGTTCCAGGTGGGCAGCGCCACGACGGGCGCGTGGGTGATCGAGTTTCCGATCCCCTCACAGTACATGGGATGCCAGGCGTCGAGCAGCACGACATCGGCGACGACGCACACGATGGCGGGCGGCGCGGTAGACGCGGCTGCGGAAATCGGGGCCAGCGGGGCATCAACCTGGCTGACGCCGACGACCGAACCGGACTATGTGGCAGCGGATACGGCCTGCACGGCGACGATCACACAAAGCTCTACGCGAGCTGACGATCCGATGATCATCCACGTATGGCAACTGGGTGAGGGGTAATAAGACTGAGGCGGGCTGGTCGTAACAGACCGGCCCGCTAGGGAAGGCAATCACATGGATAAAACACTTCAGGCGCGTGTGGGCCTGTACCTGGACATCGACTTTGATCAGATCGTGGGCGTTCGCGAGGATGGCGACAGGGTGCGCGTGCTGGTCGATTACGGCATCGCGGGCATCAAGCGGCACATCATTCCCGAGAGCGAATTGCCCAAATTGCCCGAGGCGAAACCGCCACGGCGCAAGAAGGAGGCCGTATGATCACGACAAAACCGTTTTCCCCGATCCTGGAGGGCGGCCTTACCGAGCTCGTCGGGATCAACGAAAAAGTTGATCAAAACGACTATAGCGGTAGCGTGGGCGTGGACGTATCGCCCGGCCCTCAGCCATCCAGCGGCGTGATCCGCTCCTTTGCGTTTTACGCGACGGAGGACGGCTCCGGTGCGGTGCAGGATAGCGCGGGCATCCTCTATGTTCTCGACGCCGATCCGGCGGTGGCCAGCGGCGACACCACGCTAGCGGCGGCTGAATGGCCAACGGTGATCGGCAAAGTGGACGTGGCGCAAACGGAGTGGAGCCTGGACGCAGGCGGCGGCGTGGCCTACATCAACGATCAGCCGGTGTGGTACCACGATCTCACGACGCTGTATTTTGTGTGGAAACAGACGGACGCGACGGGGCTCAACGATGCTGCGGGCGACGACGAGCAGTTGGAGTTCAATTTCTGGTACGAGAGGTACAGCTAACGATGGCGATCCTACTCTCCGTGTTCCTGGCGCAGGTGGATGGGCTGACCGGCGACACCGACAATCAGCTAAGCGACCTGGAGAACGAGCGTAACATCACGGCGGCTGTCGAACGCTACAGCAAAGACGCGCCAGATACCTATACCGAGGATGTGACGGGCGATGGCGGCAAATACTACTCCGTTGCCAATCTGACCTACTGGACGGAGGGCTTTTCACAGGTGCTATCCATCGAATACCCGGCAGCGACGATAGCCAGCGACGAGATGCCGATCTACCTGGAACCCGAGGACTGGCAAGATAATTACTGGGCCGAGATCAGTAGCGTGCATACCCGCCACATCTATCTGCCCAATCACGCGCCCGCGGCGACGGAGACGATGCGAATCACATACACGCTGCCCTATTTGTGGACGGCGGGCGGAACGGCGGCAAGCGTATCGCAAACCGGGCACGGATTCAGCACAAACGGTTATGTTTACTATAACGATTCCAATTCGACGTATTACTCTGCTGACAGCATCCGTATCGCCACGCACCAGGTGATCACGGTGCCGGACGCGAATAGTTTCACTGCCAAGATCTTGGGCGTGGACATCCCGACGGAACACTTTTTCGCAGTCTGCCACCTGGCGGCGGGGCTGAGTTGCCAGGCGTTGGCGGCCAAATACGCCAGCATCGGGCGATCACTCGTCAATGTGGACAGCGCAGCGCACATGAGCAAATCGACCGACTATGCCAAGCGGGCCAAAGAGTTCATCGATCTGTATCGCAATCAGTTGGGGCTTGACCAGGCCAACGATCATAAAGCGGCTGGCGAATTTGTCGATTGGGACACCAAGCCCGGTTATCCGGGCAATCGGGATTATCTGCACCACAGCGGGGGGATCAGATGAGCGAGGCGTCGGTAAGGGCAGCGATCTATGCCATCGTCAACGCCGTGAGCAATGCCGGGAATGTGTGGGATTACGAGCGATGGGCGGCGTTTGCGGCGGGCAAAGACACGATTGCCAGCAAGACGATCAGCGGCTCGAAGGTGATCCGCTTTTGGACCGTCTCGTGTGAGCGGATCGATCAAGAGCAGGTCACCTTCAGCGGTGATATCAAGCGCGCCTATCATTTCGTGATCTCGGGTGCGTTTGGGCTGGACGATTCGGCGGCGAGCGAGAAAACGGCGATTGCCCTCACCGAGGACGTTATGGAGGCGCTGGACGGCGCGGCGACGATCCACAACGCCACCGATTTCACGGACGGGATCAATACCGCATCACAATTGCGCGTGTTCGAGTTGCGGCTGATCGGCACTGAGTTTTGCCATTACTCCGAGATAAGTCAGATCGTGACGGAGGTCGTATGAGTTCGCCCTTTCTGACGATCATCACCCGAACATACAAGCGCCCCGGCCTGCTGAGGCGCTGCGTCAATAGCGTACTGGCGCAATCGTGCGACGATTACCAGTTCGTCATTTTATACGATGAGGTAGAGCGCGGGATACAAGGCAGTTTTGAGTACGCGGCCAGCGAACCAGAGCCGTATACGGGCCGCTACATCTATATGCTCGACGACGACAACGAGTTATGCGATCCGGATTTCGTGAAACGGCTGCGGGATGTGGCGAATGAGTATGACCCGGACGTGATCATGGTGCAGGCCCAGCACCCAGATCTCGGCGACATCCCCCGTCCGTGGGGGATCCGACCGGTAGGCGGAATGGTCGATCTGGCCTGTTTTGTCGT
>JAHJZX010000029.1 GCA_018826295.1 Gammaproteobacteria bacterium | reverse complement strand
TCGGGTAAATCAGACAGTCTTACGGCTTCACGGCGGAACTCTTCTGAGTACGCCTGGGTTTTATGTCTGGCCATCTTGCACCTCAGTGTCAGGTACGATACCTAACTATAGAAGGTGTCTACTGATCATGGGTAACTCGGACTGCTAACGCCCGGCTAACCGCGCAAATGTTTGATGGCGGTTTTTTTGCGTTTCTTTGCAAAAAAGGTGACAGCAAATATTTGTCCGGTTGAGCCGTTTGTTATGTGATTTATTAGTCATGAATTACAACCGATTTAAGTAAGTTTTTACGATAGATATTAATTAAGTAAATGAATAAAACAAACAGAGGGATTAGCTTAATTTCATTAAGAAGAACTTGCAGCCCATTTACTTTATAAGCATGGCCTGAGCACTCTGCTCCCTTTTTATTTACGAGCTCAGTGCAGAAAACGAAAACCTTTTGCCCAACCATTACAGGCTCTTCAAACGTTGCGAGCACCTTGACTCGTTTTGGAAGATCTACTGTATAGTAAAAAGACTCTGTTGTATCTTCGAAAAAATGAGCAGCACCTGAAACCTTGCCTTCGAATACTTCTCCGATAGTAAATGCGTATAGGGAACTTACCGTGTGCCAAACTGTAATAATTAAAATTAGCATCATAGAGTAAGCCACAGCATTAGCATCCTTTTGCTTATCTCGGTTCATGCTGAAGATTCTCCTAGCTTACACATAACGCCGCATTAAGCGGACAAAAATAGTGGGTTAAAATGTGTAGCGAAGCGAAACGTAACCCACTGTTTTTGTTCCGTTTAAATGCCTTGTTAGCAGTATTTATACGGGATCATGAAATGACATAATATAATGAAAGTCATCAATCCCATCTAAGCGAAGCCCTTTACTAATAAACTCACAAGACTTATCACTTGCTTTTAAACCATACCCAATGTAACCAAAGTTTACAGTTTCATTGTTTTCAAATGCACTCTTCAAATATGCTACCGATTTTTGTGTGTCGGTAGATGTTGGATGGCTAGAATGAACAAATGGTAACCAAGAATACCAAGGGACTCTCATATACTTTAATTGAACTTTTATTACATCACAGCTTTCATCAAATTTACGATCATTCAAAAATTCAATCGTGAAATCGGCACTAGATTCGCCACCTTTAAATTCCTTAATATTAACTTCACTGTAATCCCCTCCAGCAAAGCACAAAGTTGGAAATAATAAGATAATGAGAATGCGAGCCATATACGCCTTACTGCTAACAGCTTATTCAAAGGATCAGAACCCGCGAGTTGCGTGTTTAAGATCCCGCAAGTTACAAATTAGGATTGAGTTTATTCCGCTAGTTAAATGTAAATCAAGCATTTTTATCTTGTAGCAATTATTGAGCTTCAAAACTCGGGTTTTGCACCCGCGAGTTGTTGATAAAAAACTCAAAGCAAACTACTGTTTATTTAAACAGCTATTGTAAGCAAGTTATTATGGCTTCTATGTTTCTAAATTTTGTCCGCGAGTTTATGACTACACGGCGTTATGCGAGGCGTACGATTGACACTTACGAACACTGGATTCGATTTTATATCTTGTACCATGGTAAGAAACATCCGTCGCAAATGGCTGAAGCTGAAGTCGAAGCATTTTTGTCATATCTAAGCAATCAACGTAATGTTGCAGTGAAAACCCAGGCCACTGCACTTAATGCGCTGGCATTTTTATATCGGCATATTATTCAGCGCCCGTTATCCCTTGAAATGCGCTTTCATAAGGCACAGGTTGCGACTAAATTACCTATTGTATTAACCCGAGATGAAATTCAGCGTTTGCTGCTGTCAATTGATCCAAAGTATAAATTAGTCGCTCAGCTATTATATGGCAGCGGACTGCGTTTGATGGAAGCCGTGCGGCTGCGGGTAAAGGATATAGACTACGACTATATTTCGCTGATGATTTGGCAAGGTAAGGGCAACAAAAACCGCAGAGTAACACTGGCACCTGAATTATTAGCTTTGCTACGCAGTCAATCTGATTTGGTGCAGCAATACTGGCTGCGGGACCGCCAAAGCCCCGAGTACAGTGGTGTTTGGCTGCCTAATGCACTTGCGGTTAAATATCCATCCGCCCCTTTTGAAGTGGGTTGGCAGTATCTGTTCCCTTCTGCGCAGCTTAGCGTTGATCCTGAATCGAAAACGGTTAGACGCCACCATATAGACGAAACCACGTTAAGAAAAGCGATTAAACAAGCAGCAAAGCTAGCCAGAATTCAAAAACAGGTGACTTGCCACACATTAAGACACAGTTTCGCTACCCACTTGTTGGAGTCCGGTGCCGATATCCGCACCGTACAAGAGCAATTAGGCCATACCGATGTTCGCACTACACAAATTTACACTCACGTTTTAAATCGCGGTGCAGCGGGCGTTAAAAGCCCGCTGTCACAACTTTTGTAAAAAAGGGCGCCGCAGCGCCCTGTTTAACTTATGTACTTTTTTAGAAACAATCACCCGGTACGCGCACAAAACCTTCCATCAATACCCGCGCACTGCGGCTCATAATGGCTTTGGTTACCGTCCACTGGCCGTTAACCTGGGTTGCCGCGGCACCAACCCGCAAGGTGCCGGACGGATGACCAAAGCGCACGGCTTCGCGCGCTACGCCACCCGCAGCCAGGTTTACCAGGGTACCCGGTATTGCCGCCGCGGTGCCGATGGCCACGGCGGCGGTGCCCATCATGGCGTGGTGCAATTTGCCCATCGACAGCGCCCGTACCAAAAGATCGATATCGCCTGCATCTACCTGCTTGCCGCTGGACGCTACATAGCTTTGTGGCGGCGCAACAAAAGCAATTTTTGGCGTATGGGCCCGTGCGGCTGCTTGGCTGATATCCGTTATCAGGCCCATTTTAATGGCGCCGTAAGCACGGATGGTTTCAAAGCGCGCCAGTGCGGCGCTGTCGCTATTTATTGCATCCTGCAATTCGCGGCCGGTATAGCCGATATCGGCGGCGTTAACAAAGATGGTTGGGATACCCGCATTTATCAGCGTAGCTTTAAAGCTGCCAATGCCTGGCACGTCCAGCTCATCTACCAGATTACCGGTTGGGAACATGGCGCCACCGCCCTCGCCTTCATCGGCTGCTGGATCGAGAAACTCAATTTGCACTTCTGCTGCCGCAAATGTCACACCGTCCAGCTCAAAGTCGCCGGTTTCCTGCACCTCTCCATTGGTTACTGGTACATGAGCAATAATGGTTTTATTAATATTGGCCTGCCAGATGCGCACGGTACAAATGCCGTTTTGCGGAATGCGCTCTGCAGCCACTAAGCCATTACTGATAGCAAAAGAGCCTACCGCCGCGGTTAAGTTGCCGCAGTTGCCGCTCCAGTCGATAAAGGGTTTGTCTATGGCAACCTGGCCAAACAGGTAGTCGACATCGTGTTCGGCTTTTGCACTTTTGCTTAAGATCACCGTTTTGCTGGTGCTAGACGTCGCGCCGCCCATACCGTCGGTGTGTTTGCCATACGGATCCGGGCTGCCGATAACCCGTAGCAATAGCTTGTCACGGGCTGAGCCAGGCACTTGCGCGGCTTTGGGTAAGTCGGTCAGTTTAAAAAACACGCCTTTGCTGGTACCGCCACGCATATAGGTGGCAGGGATTTTTATTTGAGGAGCAGCCATTACACTGCTCCTTGCAAAAAGTCCTGCGCGAAACGCTGCAGTACACCGCCGGCTTCGTAAATCGACACCTCTTCAGCGGTATCTAAACGGCATGTTACCGGCACATTCAGCGTTTCGCCGTTTGTGCGGAGGATAATCAGGGTTAACGTAGCCCGGGGTGTACGCTCGCCTGCCACATCATAGGTTTCTGTGCCATCCAGCGCCAGCGTAAGGCGCGTGGTACCAGGTTTAAACTCCAGCGGCAACACGCCCATACCAATGAGGTTAGTGCGGTGAATACGCTCAAAGCCCTCAGCGGCGATGGCTTCAACACCGGCTAAACGCACGCCTTTAGCGGCCCAGTCACGCGATGAACCCTGGCCGTAATCAGCACCGGCAACAATAATCAGCGGCTGTTTGCGCTGCATATAGGTTTCAATGGCTTCCCACATGCGGGTAACTTTGCCCTCTGGCTCAATCCGCGCCAGCGAACCTTGTTTAACCTTGCCATCGACAATCGCCATTTCGTTAATCAGCTTAGGGTTGGCAAAAGTAGCGCGCTGCGCCGTTAAGTGATCACCACGGTGGGTGGCGTAGGAGTTAAAGTCTTCCTCTGGCAAGCCCATTTTATGCAGATATTCACCAGCGGCACTGTCGAGCATAATGGCGTTAGACGGCGATAAATGGTCGGTGGTAATGTTATCCGGCAGCAATGCTAAAGGCCGCATGCCTGTTAAGCTACGCTCGCCTGCCAATGCGCCTTCCCCCTCTGTCTGCCAGTAGGGCGGCCGGCGAATATAGGTACTTTGTGGCCGCCAGTCGTACAGTGGTGTTACTGTGTCGCCGTAATCTACCTCTACGGCAAACATCGGCTCGTACACTTTACGGAACTGCTCTGGCTGTACACTGGCTTTTACTACGGCATCAATCTCGGCATCATTTGGCCAGATATCTTTTAAGGTAATGGCCTTACCGTTATGGTAGCCCAGTACGTCTTTTTCGATATCAAAACGAATGGTGCCGGCAATCGCATAGGCCACCACTAAAGCCGGCGAGGCCAAAAACGCCTGCTTGGCGTAGGGGTGAATGCGGCCATCAAAGTTACGGTTGCCGGATAATACCGCTGTGGCGTATAAATCGCGCTCTACTACTTCCTGTTGAATAACCGGATCAAGTGCGCCACTCATGCCGTTACAGGTGGTACAGGCAAAGCCGACAATACCAAAGCCCAGTTGCTCTAATTCTGGCAGTAAACCGCCCTCTTCTAAGTACAGCTGCACGGCTTTGGAGCCAGGTGCCAGTGAGGTTTTTACCCAGGGCTTGCGTGTTAAACCGAGTTTATTAGCGTTGCGTGCTAACAAGCCAGCGGCTATTACGTTGCGCGGGTTGCTGGTATTAGTACAGCTGGTAATAGCAGCGATAATTACCGCGCCGTCGGGCATTTTGCCCTCTTCAAGCTCGTACTTGCCGGCGATGCCTTTGGCAGTTAAATCGCTGGTCGATAAGCGGGCATGCGGGTTAGACGGCCCGGCCATGGTGCGGCCTACGCTGGATAAATCAAATTTAAGTACCCGCTCGTACTCGGCAGTTTTTAAACTGTCGCTCCACAGGCCTGCGGTTTTGGCGTAAATCTCAACCAGTTTCACCTGCTCGCTTTCGCGGCCGGTCAGGGTTAAATAGTCCAGTGTTTGCTGATCGATACTGAACATGGCCGCGGTAGCACCGTATTCCGGTGTCATATTAGATATCGTAGCCCTATCCCCCAGGCTTAAGCTGTCGGCACCTTCACCAAAGAATTCCAGGTAGCTTGAGACTACTTTTTCTTTGCGTAAAAACTCGGTTAACGCCAGTACTATGTCGGTAGCCATAATACCAGGCTGGGCTTTGCCGGTTAGCTCGACTCCGATAATGTCCGGCAGGCGCATCCAGCTGGCGCGGCCCAGCATGACGCTCTCAGCCTCTAAGCCGCCAACACCAATGGCGATAACGCCCAGTGCATCAACATGCGGCGTGTGACTGTCGGTACCGACTAAGGTATCAGGAAAGGCCACACCGTCTTTGGCATGAATAACCGGCGACATCCGCTCTAAGTTAATCTGGTGCATAATGCCGTTGCCAGGCGGGATCACATCAACATTTTTAAAGGCTTTTTTTGTCCAGTTTATAAAATGGAATCGATCATCATTGCGCCTGTCTTCAATGGCGCGGTTTTTGGCAAAGGCGTCTTTTTCAAAACCGCCGTGCTCTACCGCTAACGAGTGGTCTACGATAAGCTGGGTAGGCACCACCGGGTTTACTTTGGCCGGGTCGCCGCCTTTTTCAGCAATGGCATCGCGCAAGCCGGCTAAATCGACCAGTGCAGTCTGGCCTAGAATGTCGTGGCACACCACACGGGCCGGAAACCAGGGAAAGTCTAAATCGCGCTTGCGGTAAATTAGCTGTTTTAATGCATCAGTAAGCATGGCCGGATCGCAGCGGCGCACTAAGTTTTCTGCGTGCACGCGTGAGGTGTACGGCAGTTTGGCATAAGCGCCGGGTTCTATGGCATCTACCGCGGCCTGGGTATCAAAATAATCCAGGTTGGTGCCGGGCAGTTTTTTACGGTATTGGCTGTTCATGGTGTTTACTCTGTCTGGCAAAAAGAGGGCTACGCCCTCTTTGAATGTATTATGGTTCGACGATGGTAGGTTGGAACCCCATTTGCGCAGCCATAGAGTGTCTGAGCCCTGCCGTAGGCATTAGGGCGAGTTGCTATGGCGAGCAGAATGGGTGTTGCAACCGATCCAATACACCGAAGTTTATAAGCTTTTTGTCTTACCGCTCAGCAAGAGGCTTTACACTACGTGGTTCTACACCAACGTAGTCGGCACTTGGCCGGATAATACGGTTATCAGCACGCTGCTCCATCACGTGGGCGGCCCAACCGGTTAAGCGGCTGCAGACAAATATCGGCGTAAACAGCTTAGTTGGAATACCCATGTAGTTATAGGCCGACGCATGGAAGAAATCGGCATTACAAAACAGCTTCTTCTCGCGCCACATTACCGCTTCACAGCGCACAGATACGTCATACAGCTTAGTATCGCCGTTAGCCTTGGCCAGCTTTTCAGACCACTCTTTAATAACGGCGTTGCGTGGGTCAGAGTCTGAGTAAACCGCATGGCCAAAGCCCATAATTTTTTCTTTGCGCTCCAGCATGCCCAGCAGTTTTTGCTCAGCATCGTCCGGATTAGCCATTTTTTCAATCAGCTCCATCGCTGCTTCATTGGCACCACCATGCAGTGGGCCGCGCAGTGAACCTATAGCACCTGTGATGCAGGAGTGCATATCACTCAGCGTTGAAGCACAAACGCGGGCGGTAAAGGTAGAGGCATTAAACTCATGCTCGGCATACAAAATCAGTGACGCTTGCATCACTTCAACGTGCAATGCCGAGGGTTTTGCACCGTGTAACGTCCAGAGAAACTGCTCAGCAACAGAATCGGCCCCGGTTTCTACCTCAATGCGTTTGCCATGATGGCTGTAGTTGTACCAATAATTAACCAGACCGGGGAATATCGCTAATAGCCGATCGCTGGCATCCTGCTGCTGCTCGAAGCTGGCTTCGGTTTCAAGATTACCCAACATAGAGCAGCCGGTGCGCATCACATCCATTGGATGAGCGCTGGCCGGAATGCGCTCCAATACATCTTTTAATGCCTGCGGTAAGCTGCGCAGGCTTTTTAATTTGGCTTTATACGCGGTTAACTCAGTCTCCGTTGGCAACTCGCCTTTTAAAATCAGGTGGGCCACTTCTTCAAAGCTGCAATTGGCGGCTAAATCTTTTACATCATAACCGCGATAGGTTAAGCCAGAGCCTGTTTTACCGACAGTCGACAGTGCTGTTTTTCCCGCGACCTGGCCGCGTAAACCGGCACCTGTGAGTACTTTACCTGTTGACATGCTGTTCTCCCCGTTGTGTTTAATTTAAAAATTCGAACCTAAAAATCAGGATTTTTTGCTGCTAAACAGCTGATCCAGTTTTTCTTCAAAGCTGTGGTAGTTTAAAAAGTCGTATAGCTCTGCGCGGGTTTGCATGCTGTCAATCACGGCTTTCTGGTCACCATTGGCCAAAATAGACTGATACACATTTAAAGCAGCTTTATTCATCGCGCGAAATGCACTTAGCGGATACAGCACCATAGCCACACCAACACTGGCTAACTCAGCTTTATTAAACAGCGGGGTTTGACCAAACTCAGTAATATTTGCCAGCACCGGTACCTTTAGCGCACTGGTAAAGGCCTTATATTGCTCTAAGGTATGTACTGCTTCGGCGAAAATCGCATCAGCACCGGCATCCTGACAGGCAATTGCACGCTCAATGGCCGCCTCTACTCCTTGCTGCGCTAACGCATCTGTACGCGCCATAATAAAAAAGCTTTCATCGCTGCGCGCATCGACACTGGCTTTTACCCGGTCGACCATTTCATCTAATGACACGATTTCTTTGTTCGGTCTGTGGCCGCAACGCTTTTGCGCTACCTGATCTTCAATATGAAAACCCGCCGCACCGGCACGGCTCATTTCTTTTACCGTGCGGGCTATATTAAAAGCCCCGCCCCAGCCTGTGTCTGCGTCTACCAACAACGGTAAGCCGGTGGCAGCGGTAATACGGCGGATGTCTTCACACACATCATTTAATGATGTCATGCCCAGATCCGGCAAACCAAAAGAGGCATTGGCCACACCAGCACCGGATAAATACAATGCCTGATGGCCGGTGCGTTCGGCCATCATCGCCGTGTAGGCATTAATAGTGCCGACTATTTGCAGTGGTTGGTTGGCGCTAATCGCAGCGCGCAGTTTTTGTCCGGCAGTCAGTGTGCTCATGTTAGGTCCCCGTTTGTTGCAGTTGTTTTTCAATATTACGCCGTGATGCGGCAATATGGCGGCGCATCAGTAAATCGGCCAGTTCACCATCACGGTTGGCAATGGCATTAAGAATAGCTTTATGTTCGTCAAATGCCCGCGACACACGCGGGCCGTTCATACCCAGTTGTACCCGGTACATTCGTACCAGGTAATAAAGTTCGTCACATAAAATATTGATTAAATACTCGTTTTTACTGCCCAGGATCACGCGGTAATGAAAGTCCAGATCACCGGCTTCCTGGTAATAACTTTCGCCTTCGCGTACCCGCTGGGTGTTCAAATGTTGATCGAGTAAGGCGCGTAACTCAGCAATCTCACTGTCGGCCATATGTTCAGCCGCTAAACGGCAGGCCATACCTTCAAGGGTTTCACGCAACTGATACAGTGACAACAACCCCTGTGTCGACAATTTCACTACCCGGGCACCGGCATTAGGAATACGTTCGATTAAATGACAACGTTCTAAGCGGGCTAAGGCTTCCCGCAGCGGTGCCCGGCTTAAATCAAAGCGTTTGGCTAGCTCCGGCTCACTGATCTTACTGCCTGGCGCGATCTCACCTTCGACGATGGCACGCTGAATTTCTAACAGCACCCGGTCTGCAGCAGTAATAGGTGAACGCAAAGAAGGATGAAGCAACATAGGTATTGTCGACACAATTAAGTAATGCGCTAGTTTTATAGCGTTTAAACGCCAAAGTCAAGCATTTAACCAATAACATTGTCGACAATTATACCAAAGTATGGCTTGCAGACTTTACAGTCTGCAGTAGTAAGGCTGTATTAGCATCCACAGTTATATGCCGGGAGCCAGACTTTTTTTAGACTTTTTGATTATTTAATATCCAGTTTAGATAATAAAAAACGCTAAAAGAGCAGGCATAAGCCATTGCCCCCAAAAAGGGTTCAACGCAGTAATGTTGCCTGCTTCATCGAATAAGCTGGGGATAACCTGCAAATAACAGGTGGGTAAAACAGCAAAATGATAAGCCGATCATCAACATCGGCTCGCGGACGGACAGAGGAAAAAATCAGTGAATTAACTACACTAAATCTTACCTTCACTTATTGCAGTATGTAACGGTAGCGCACGGCTCATTCCCTATGAGCCATTCCCCTAAGCCCGGAACAATGCGGATTGGTTCCGGGCTTCTTTTATCTGCTATACACTGTTTAAGCGGCTTTGTTTACTAAGCTGAACAACTGATAAAAATTTGCTGTAGTCACCCGGGCAAGCTCGTTCAGGCTTACACCTTTAACGTCTGCTACCGCCTGAGCTACCGCGGTAACATAGGCAGGCTGGTTGGTTTTACCACGATGTGGCACCGGTGCTAAATAAGGTGCGTCAGTTTCTATCAACAAACGGTCCAGCGGTAACTTTTTCACTACAGCGCGCAATTCATCAGCATTACGAAAGGTCATAATACCGGATATAGAAATGTAAAAGCCCAGATCTAACGCTGCTTTTGCCATGTCCCAGTTTTCAGTAAAGCAATGCAGCACGCCACTACTTTTGTCAGCCTGATGGCTGCGCATCAGCGCCAGCGTATCGGCTCTGGCATCTCGGGTATGAATGATCAAAGGCTTACTTAGCTGATTGGCCACCTCGATATGACTGACAAAGGCTGACTGCTGGCTTAACTTGTTGTCTGGCGCATAGAAGTAGTCCAGCCCGGTTTCACCTACTGCCACCACATCTGGCGAGCTGCACAGCTGTAACAGCCGCTCTGCGTCTATATCCTCCTGCTGGTGCAACGGGTGTTCACCGCACGACACCGAGACACAGTCAAAGCCGGCAACCTGCTGTGCCATCTGCGCGTATTCATTCAGGCTGACACAGACACACAACATATGCTCAATTTGTTGTGCCTGGGCGTTAGCGACAACCTGCTGCAGGCTAAGGCCCAGCTTATCCAGTTCCAGCCTATCGAGGTGACAATGAGAATCTACAAACAAAACAACTTCCTGCAATAATGGCTGCGTTAAACGCCGGATTAAATGGTGTAGGTAGGATCTGACGAATTCAGCATGCCACCGAGTAACTTCTCAATTTGTGCCCCGAGCTGAGACTTATCATCAATAAAGGTAATGCCAATGCCCGCCGGATTAGAGCTTTGAGAGCCATGCGGCGTGATCCAGGCAACCTTACCTGACACGGTTATAGACTCCAGCGCATCCGGTAAGGTTACCGACAGCGCCAGCGACTGGCCCATTTTATAACTGCGTGCAGTGCGTACAAACAAACCACCGCTTTTTAAAAAAGGCATATAGCTGCGGTATAAATCTTTTACGTCACTGAAACTTATCGACAACTCTTCCATATGTCCTCCGCTTAGCGGCTTAATTTTTTTAAACTGGTTAGCATAGTTGTAAGCGCCAGCTGTTTATTTTGCCCTAAAATTTGTTTTTCGTCACGGCACCAGCGACTAAACAACTGATGCAGAGCCAGTAACCTGGCCGGATCTTTACCAGCCAGCGCCGGTAACAGCTGCTGATGTAAAAACCAGCCAAGTAGCGGCGTAAATTCAGCAATGCTCTCAAGTTGCTTAACGCAGCCGGTCAGCGCCAGGCTGTCGTCTATATAGTGCTGCAAACTGTTTAACCCATTTTGCAAATTGTCTGCGGCACCGGTTTCAATTAACTGTAGCGCCTTTAAGGGCGCACCGGCACAGTAGGTGAGTAAAAAATCCGGCACCGCCCGGTTGGTTTTCTGCGCCAGCCACTGCTGCGCCTGTTGGTTAAACTGGGCGGCTAACGGCCACTTCTGACAACGGCTTAACACTGTTGCCAGCAAGGTTGCAGGCGCTGCGGTGGTAAGAATGATAAAGCTGTGTTGTGGTGGCTCTTCCAGAGTTTTCAGTAAAGCATTCGCTGCCGGCTCGGTCAGCTTTTCTGCCTGCAGCAATAACACGACTTTATTATTTTGTTGCTGCGCGCTGCCGTGCAAGAACTGGCTGAGCTGGCGCACGGCATCAACGCCTATAGTGTTACCGCTACTATCTAACACCAGCAAATCCGGATGATTGCCGGCACGGCGCAATAAACAGCTTTTGCACTGGCCACACGGCCTGTCTGTCGCAGTGCACAGCAGTGCATCAGCCAGATAATTGGCCAGTATACTTTTGCCAATGCCTTCGGCCCCCGACAACAATAACGCATGCGCCAGCTGATCGGCATTTAGCAGCGCGCTAAGTTGTTGCTGTGAAGCTTGCAGCCAGGGCAACATCAGGCCAGCGCCCGATCCAGCGCAGCGCTGATTTGCTGTTGCACCTGCGCTAATGGCTGATTGGCGTCTATTACGGCAATATTAGCTTCGTTCGAGGCAATCTGGCGGTATTTATCCCGCGTACGCTGAAAAAATGCCAGTTGCTCTTGTTCAATGCGGTCAAGCTCGCCGCGCATCCGGGCGCGCTGCAAGCCTAACGCCGGATCGATGTCCAGATATAAGGTCAGATCTGGTTGCAGATCGCCCAGCACCATAGCGCGCAACGGGTTGATCATGTCATCACTTAAACCGCGCCCCCCGCCCTGATAAGCGCGGGACGACATATCATGCCGGTCAGCGAGCACCCAGTGCCCTGCCGCCAGTGCCGGTTTAATTACATTGGTTATTAGCTGCATACGTGCGGCATACATCAGTAATAATTCAGTTTCTGCCGCGACCTGCTCATTGTCACGAACTTGTTTTACCAGATCACGTAATTTCTCTGCCAACGGCGTCCCACCGGGCTCGCGGGTACAAACCGGTGTAATACCGCGTGCGGCCAACCAGCTCTTAATGTGGGCAATAGCAGTACTTTTGCCGGCACCTTCCAGCCCTTCTACCACGATAAACTTAGGCTGTGCCGTCATTATTGCTCTCCAAAAATGTATTTTTTAACCGCAGCATTGTGTTGCTGCAAGGTTGATGAAAACTGATGGGTACCATCACCCTTACTGACAAAATAGTATAAATCGGTTTGTGCCGGCTGTGCTGCCGCTAATAAGGATGCGGCGGATGTCAATGCTATAGGTCCGGGAGGCAGCCCACGATGCCGGTAGGTATTATAAGGATGCGGGTTATTCAGATCGGCCCGGGTGATATTGCCATTAAAATTTTGCAAACCGTAAATTACGGTCGGGTCAGTTTGCAGGCGCATATTTTTGCGCAGTCGGTTTACAAAGACTGATGCCACCAGGGTTTTCTCTGGCGGATAACTGCTTTCTTTTTCGATAATAGATGCCAGCGTAAGTAACTGATAGCGGTTTTGCAGCGGCAAATCGCCTTGCCGCTGCTGCCAGGCGTTATCCAGGGCGTAAAGCAACGCTTGCTGCGCCCGTTTAATCAGATTGCTGGCCGGGCTATTTGCCGTGTAGTAATAGGTATCGGGATATAACAGGGCTTCTGCACGCTCTGGCGTAGTGCCCCACTCAGCTGGCCATTGCAGCAATGCCAACACTTGCTGCTCAGAGCTAATATCAAGCTGCAGATATTCAGCCGACTGCAACCGTTGCATTGCCTGCGCCAGCGTTTCGCCTTCAATAAAGGTCAGTGAAAACTGTGCTTCACGACCGCTGCGAAACAATGCCAGTACCTCAAGCAAGGTGCGCTCGTTGCTGATGCGATACAGCCCTTGCTGCACATGCGCTGCCGCCGGATTAAGCTTCAGATAGATCCGCAGCAGCAGACAGTCCGTAGATGACAGCAGGCCCTGTTGTTGCCAGTTATAGCACAGCTGCCCGGCCGAGCTGCCGGCGGCAACCGGATATAAATCGCTGTCTAACTGCAACTGAGCCTGCTGCAGACTGTACCAGCCTCCCCCGCCCGCTGCAGAGGCGATAACAACGGCCACCAACAACCATGCCAGTCGTTTTAGCATGCAAGCTGCCTGCTAAGCTGCTGCACCGGTGCCAACTGTAGTGCGCGCTGCGCTAGTTGTCGCACCGGCACTATGCCCATTAAGGCGTTGCAGACAAACATAGCCTCGACCTGTTCAAGCTCATGCTGCTGCCATTGCACCAGATTGCAGGCAAACTGCGACAGCAGATGCTCACGCATCACACCTGCGACTCCGGCATTTATCAGCTTCGGGGTATACCACTGGCCTGCACGGTAAAAGAATACATTGGCTGCAATGGCTTCTGTAACAAAGCCCTGTTGGTCCAGTACCAATAAATCATCACAGCCTATTTCGGCCTGCTCCAGCTTTAACAGTACTTGTTCCAGACGGTTGTTGTGCTTTAATCCGGCCAATAGCGGCTGAATACCAAGCCTTAAAGCGGCGCACTCAAGATAGATGCCCCGCTGCTTTGCCAAGCTATAATCTGGCAATACGGCGCTACTGATATACCAGTTTGGGGTTGTAATGCCTGCAGGGCTATATCCCCGGCCACCTTCACCGCGTGATAAAACCAGTTTAACGACCTGCTCTGGTGCTGTAACAGCAGCAAACACCTGTTGCTGCAATAATGCCCAGTCTACACTGGCAAACCCCAGTTTTGTTGCAGACAGTTGCAATCGCTTCAGATGTAGCGGCCACAGCTGCAGCTGTCCGGCAGACACCCGCATAGTGGTAAAGATACCATCACCATAATTAAAACTGCGATCTGCAATGCCAGGAACCAAACCTAAACCTGCCAGGTTAAAAAATCTTTGCGCAGTATGCCTTAAATAGCCGATAAAACAAAGGCTGCGTCAGGCAGCCTTTGTTTAATTAACCAGCATATTAATTGTGTTAAAACAGTAAATTAAACCCGTTTGAACAAAATAGAACCATTGGTGCCACCAAAGCCAAAGGAGTTACACAGCGCATACTCCATACTGACTTGCCGCGCCTGGTGTGGTACATAGTCTAAATCACAACCTGCATCCGGATTATCCAGATTGATGGTTGGCGTTACCAGCTGATCCTGCAGCGACAATACCGTTATTATCGACTCGACCGAACCGGCTGCACCTAACAGATGACCAATCATTGATTTGGACGAGCTGACCATTACCTTGGCTGCACTGTCACCAAATACCGACTTAATTGCCATGGTTTCAGCAATATCACCAGCCGGGGTTGAAGTGCCATGTGCATTAATGTAGCTAACCTGCTGCGGATTGACCTGGGCATCATTTAACGCATTACGCATAGATGCGGCCGCACCAGCGCCGTTTTCCGGAGGTGATGTCATATGATAGGCATCGCCACTCATGCCAAAACCCACCAGTTCTGCATAAATTTTTGCACCACGGGCTTTAGCATGCTCGTACTCTTCGAGCACCATAACACCGGCACCGTCACCCAGTACAAAGCCATCGCGATCTTTATCCCAGGGCCTGCTGGCTTGCTGTGGCGCATCATTACGGGTAGATAATGCCCGCGCAGCACCAAAACCACCCATGCCAAGCGGCGTAGAGGCTTTTTCTGCACCGCCGGCAATCATCACATCGGCATCACCGTAACTTATCATCCGGGCGGCATGGCCAATATTGTGCACACCCGTAGTACAGGCCGTAACAATACTGATATTTGGCCCTTGTAAACCCAGCATAATAGACAGGTGCCCGGCAATCATATTAATAATGGTAGAGGGAACAAAAAATGGTGATAACCGTTTTGGCCCGCTGTTTGTCAATTTAGTATGGTTTTCTTCAATTAAACCCAAACCACCTATACCCGAGCCAATAGCCGCGCCGATACGGGGTGCATTTTGCTCGGTAACTTCGATACCCGAATCGCGAAAAGCCTGAATACCAGCAGCAACACCATACTGAATAAACAGGTCCATTTTTTTGGTATCTTTAGCCGGGAAATACGGCTCAACATCAAAATTTCGTACTAAACCGGCAAACTTGGTGGTATAGGCACTGGTATCAAAATGATCAATCAGTGAAATACCACTTTTACCTTGCTGCAACCCCTGCCAGCTTGAGGCAACATCATTACCCAGCGGCGTTAACATGCCTAATCCGGTAACAACCACACGACGTTTTGCCACAACAACCTCCGCCATGGAAATTTGTAAAGTCTTAAAACGAAAACGGGTAGCTTAGCTACCCGTTCTGTAAGCAGTGCGCTTATTCAGCGTGTGCTTTAATATAGTCTATTGCAGACTGAACAGTAGTAATTTTCTCTGCTTCTTCGTCTGGAATTTCAGTATCGAATTCTTCTTCCAACGCCATTACCAGCTCAACTGTATCCAGTGAATCTGCACCTAAATCGTCAACGAAAGACGCTTCGTTTTTCACTTCGTCTTCTTTAACGCCCAGTTGTTCGATGATAATTTTCTTAACGCGTTCTTCGATGTTGCTCATCTTTTCTTCCTTTTTCTCATATAAATCGCAACAAATCGTGCAATTTTGTGTGGCGCTAGTTTATGCGTAAGCCAACTTGGTTGCAAGCAGAGCGCACAGCATTTTATGCTGGTCAAACCTGCTTTACAAACCCAGCTTACACCATATACATACCGCCGTTTACGTGAATCGTTTCACCGGTAATATAGGCTGCCTGATTAGACGCCAAAAAGGCTACCGTTGCCGCAATCTCCTCCGGTTGGCCTAACCGATTGGCTGGCACCTGGCCGAAAATTGCCTGTTTTTGTTCGTCCGACAGCTCTTTTGTCATGTCGGTATCAATAAATCCCGGTGCTATCGCGTTAACCGTAATACCACGCGATGCTACCTCGCGCGCCAATGACTTGGTAAAGCCCAGCACACCGGCTTTGGCGGCGGCATAGTTAGTTTGTCCGGCGTTACCCATAGAGCCCACCACAGAACCTATGCTGATAATACGGCCAAAGCGCTTTTTCATCATGCTGCGCAGTACCGCTTTACTTAAGCGATATACAGAATTCAAATTGGTTTGCATAATGTCAAACCATTCTTCGTCTTTCATCCGCATCAGCAGATTATCGCGCGTAATGCCTGCATTATTAACCAGAATATCGATATCACCAAACTGGTTTTTAATCTGCTCTAAACACTGTTCGATTGATGCAGTATCGGCAACATTTAACACCAGACCACAGCCATTGTCACCTAAATATGTGCTGATATCAGCCGCACCTTTATCCGAGGTTGCTGTGCCAACCACTTTCGCACCCAGGGCAGCTAACTGCTCGGCAATAGCACGGCCTATACCGCGACTGGCACCGGTCACCAATACCACTTTACCTTCTAAAGAAATAAAATTTGTCATGTCGCTTCCTTATTCCGCTGCCAGAGCTGCTTGCAGCGAAGCCGCATCACCCACTGAGGTACTGGATAGATTTTTATCTATTCGTTTAATTAAACCACTTAAGACCTTACCTGCACCCAGCTCTATAACCTGTGTTACACCCTGCGCAGCCAACCATTCGATAGTTTTAGTCCACTGCACCGGGCTGTACAGCTGCCGTTCCAGAGCATCTTTAATGGCAGCCGCATCTGTAGCAATGGTCACATCAACATTATTAACCACCGGTATGACAGCCGGATTAAAATTAAGTGCGGTTAAATCTACCGCTAATTGCTCTGCCGCCGGGCGCATTAACGCGCAGTGCGATGGCACGCTAACAGGAAGTGGCAACGCCCGTTTTGCTCCGGCAGCTTTACACAGCTCACCGGCACGTTCAACTGCGGCTTTATGGCCGGCTATTACCACCTGACCAGGCGAATTATAATTCACCGGTGATACCACCTCACCCTGCGCTGCCTGCTGACAAGCCAAAGCAATAGCGTCATCGTCCAGGCCAATAATAGCCGACATGGCGCCAACGCCGGCAGGCACAGCCTGCTGCATGTAGTTACCGCGCTTTTCAACCAGCTTTACTGCATCAGCCAGCGATAATACTCCGGCACAAACCAGTGCAGAATATTCGCCTAATGAATGACCTGCAAAATAAGCCGGTGTGGCGCCGCCTTGTTGTTGCCATAAGCGCCATACTGCAACAGATGCCGTTAACAGTGCCGGCTGGGTACGGTGAGTTTCATTTAATTCGGCTTCCGGCCCTTGCGATACCAGCGCCCATAAGTCATAACCTAAAGCCGCTGACGCTTCAGCAAAGGTGTGCTTGACAATGTCATACTGCTGACAAAGCTCTGTTAGCATGCCGACAGACTGCGAACCCTGCCCCGGGAATACGATTGCAAGTGTGTTTGTCATTGTTGTTCCTGCAAATAAATTAATTAAGCTGCACTAACTCTGGCTGCGGATCAGTAACGTACCAGCGCTGAGGCCCAGGCAAAGCCGCCGCCAAAAGCTTCCAGCAATAACGTCTGCCCGCGTTGAATACGACCATCACGAATGGCTTCATCCAGCGCTGTCGGTACTGTCGCAGCGGAGGTATTACCGTAACGGTCCAGATTAATAACAACCTGATCCATCGACATATCCAGTTTGCGTGCTACAGCTGAAATAATACGCAGGTTTGCCTGGTGCGGTACCAGCCAATCGATTTGCGACTTATCCAGATTGTTGGCGGCCAGTGTCTGTTCTACCACTTCGGATAACTTCGTTACCGCCACTTTAAACACATCGTTGCCCTTCATAGAACCCCAGGACTGATGTACTGACTGCTCGTCACCGCGAATAGGGTTATCAACATAGAGTAACTCTGAATATTTACCCTCAGCGTGAATATGCGTTGATAAAATACCGGGTTGCTCTGAGGCTTCCAGAATGACGGCACCGGCGGCATCGCCAAACAAGATCACCATGCTTCTGTCTTCTGGTGAGACTAAACGTGATAAACAGTCTGAGCCTATCACTAAAATACGCTTTGCTATGCCGCTTTTAATATACTGATCGGCCACGCTTAAGCCATAGCAGAAACCGGCACAGGCAGCGGCAATATCAAACGCTGGTATGGCAGGAATTTCCAGCTCACGCTGAATTTCGCACGCGGCGCTTGGTAAAGCACGCGAGGCGCTGGTGGTGGCACAGATAATCATATCGATGCTGTTTTTATCAATGTCTGCCGCTTCGATGGCTTTTAACGCAGCCTGAGCCCCCATCGTTGCTACGCTTTCATCATCAGCAATAATACGGCGCTCTTTAATGCCCGTACGCTCAATAATCCATTCGTCTGTGGTTTCAACCATAGACTCGAGATCAGCATTGCTGCGGACCTGTGACGGGAAATAACTCCCGGTACCTATAATGCGTGAATACATTCGGACCTACGCTTTATCAATTAATACGTGTTCCAACCGGTCTTTAATCTTTGCGGGCACCTGGCGTTCAACCTCGCGCACCGCTTGCCGGATGGCACTAAGAAAAGCATCTTTCGACGCATTTCCATGACTCTTCACTACAATTCCGCGCAATCCTATCAGACTTGCGCCGTTGTAGTGGTCGGGGTTCACGCCCTGATAAAGGTTTTTTATAAAAGGTTTGATTAACCAGCCGAATAATTGCGCAGTTACTTTGTCTTTAATGCTGGCTTCGAAGCGGCGCAAAATAAGTTTGGCTACGCCCTCGCAGGTTTTTAGCGCCACGTTACCGACAAAACCGTCACAGACGATTACGTCAGCTTTACCCGTGAAAATATCATTACCTTCGATATAACCAATGTAGTTAATGTCGTGGCATTCAGACAACAACATGGCGGCACGTTTAATTTGATCAGAACCTTTAATCTCTTCTTCGCCCATATTCAGCAGCGCTACCTTGGGCCGGCTAATGCCAATAACCTCTTCGGCCATCACGGCGCCCATTACGGCAAACTGAAATAAAGTATCAGCATCGCAATTTACCGTCGCACCCAAATCCAGCATATATACCGGGTTGGTTTCCATTGCCGGCAAAGCGGTAATTAACGCTGGGCGGTCTACACCATTGAGCATTTTCAGCACAAAATGCGCCATGGCCATCAGGGCGCCGGTATTACCCGCACTTACGCAAGCCTGCACTTCGCCTTTATCGACTAAATCCAGCGCTACCCGCATGGAAGAGTCGCGTTTTGATCGCAGCGCAACGGCCGGTTTATCGGCCATAGCAACGGTTTGGCTACAATGACGAATGCTTAACTGCGGGTGCGGAAATACGCCGTGCAACTTAAGTTGTTCGGTCAGTATGGCTTCATCGCCACACAATATAAGATGAAGATCAGAAAATTCGCAAACAGCTGCCAGGGCGGCAGGAATAGTAGTATGGGGGCCGTGGTCGCCCCCCATCATGTCTAATGCAAGTGTCAGCTTAACCGGCTGCACCCGATGCACTCAGACTTATTTTACTTTACGGCCTTTGTAGTAACCATCGGCAGTAATGTGGTGACGACGGTGTGTCTCACCAGTAGTAGAATCAACTGACAGCGTTGGGCCAGTTAATGCATCGTGTGAGCGGCGCATATCGCGACGAGCACGTGATTTTTTGTTTTGCTGAACAGCCATGGTATATCTCCTAAACTCACTTTTTCTTTAATTCTGCCAGTACAGCGAAAGGATTGGGTTTTTCTGGTTCTGGCCCTATATCACCAAAGCTCATCGTTGCCGCACTAACGGCGCAAACCGCTTCGTCATGCATCGGGAACAAAGGCAAAGCCAAAATCAACTCATCTTCCACTAACTGCCGTAAATTTATTTCGCCGTGTTCGTTTTTCTCGATCACGTCATAACGCTCAGGAATTAACTCCAAAGCAGCGTCATCATCCGGCTTAACCGGAGTGTATGCAAAATTGCAGTCCAGCGCTACTGTCATGGCTTCGCCGCAACGTTCGCAGGTTACACTCACTTCGCAAGATGCGCTGCCCTGTATTACAGTCAGGCCTTGCTGGTCAGTACCGCATTCAACTCGTACCGTTACGTCGCCCGCTGATTGCAGCAGACTTTCGCTTAACCGGGTTAAATTAACTAGTGGAATAAAACCATCATAGTCAGAGCGTTTTTGCGCTGCTTTAACCGGATCTATAGTAACGGGCATTTTTACTTTTTGCATAAGGCGCGCATCATATAGAAGCGCCCCCGCGCTGTCAAAGGGATCAGACAGATATTTATGGTTTTTCTCGCGCATTTTTTTCAATCTGTTTATAGTGCCGCATATTTTGTATAAAAAGGCTATTAATCAATGACTGAGCCCGCTTTACCAGCGCTGTATCTGGCCTCCACATCAAGTTACCGCCGCCAGCTGCTAAAAAAGCTAACTACACAGTTTCATACCGCCAAACCACAAGTTGATGAAACACCATTGGCCAACGAAACAGCAGAGCAGTTGGTACATCGTCTGGCACTTGCTAAGGCTCAGGCTGTCGCGTCCGGTTTAAGCTCTGGTTTGGTGATAGGCTCAGATCAGGTGGCCGTTTTTAACCGGGAAATTATCGGCAAGCCGCATACTGCAGACAACGCCCTGGCGCAGTTGCGCCGTTTTAGTGGCAACAGTGTCACCTTTGTTACCGGCCTGGCACTGGTTAACGCCCAAAGTGGCAATATACAACTGTGTGTTGAGCCGTTTACTGTTGGCTTTCGCACTTTAACCGATGCTGAAATTACTGCCTATATCGCCAAAGAGCAACCGCTGGATTGCGCCGGCAGCTTTAAAAGCGAAGGCCTGGGCATTAGCTTGTTTAGCAAACTCAGCGGTGACGACCCCAATAGCCTGATTGGCTTGCCACTGATCCGGCTAAACCAGATGCTGCTAAATGAAGGTATTAATGTGCTGCTTAAATAACCTGCAATAACTCCGGCATCGTATCGATAATGGCTTTGGGCGAAAACTGGCTTAATACGTCGCGGCCATGTACACCATGAGTTACACCAACCCGTGGCATGGCAATCGCTTGTGCCATTTTCATATCATGGCTGGTATCGCCTACCATTACGGCCTGCTCAGCAGGTATATCCAGCTCAGTCAGAATTTGTTGCAGCATCTGCGGGTGCGGTTTCGACTGCGCTTCGTCAGCACAGCGGCTGGTATCGAAATATTTCTCCAGCCCGGTCTCTGCAAACATGCGGGCCAGGCCTCTGCGCTGCTTACCGGTCGCTACAGCAAGTTTGATATTACTGTCTTTTAACTGGCCAAGCACTTGCTCGACACCGGCAAACAACGGTGTTGGCGTGGTGTCATGCAACATATATTGCTCACGGTAATGCTGAAACATTAACTGGCGTTGGCCATCTGTAATACCGGGAAACAGAATATCAAACGCTGGGTCCAGGCTCAGACCAATAATTTGCTTTGCAGCAAATTCTGTTGGTACGGCAAGCTCACTGATTCTGGCAGCCGATCGCAACGACGACACAATACGGCCCACGGAGTCCATTACGGTGCCATCCCAGTCAAAAATAACCAGTGCTACCTTTTCTGCTACTACTGTCTGCATTACTTTCTCGTTAATTTAGTCAGGGCTTGCTCCAGCACCGGGTCCAGCGGCGCTTCTACCCGCATGGTGGTTTCTGTCATCGGATGCATAAAGCTTAACGTTTTTGCATGCAAAAATAAGCGGTTTAAGCCAACTTGTTGCATCTGCGCGGTAAAGGTGTTGTCACCATATTTATCATCACAGGCTATAGGATGACCTTTGCAAGCGGTGTGCACCCGGATTTGGTGAGTACGGCCGGTTACCGGAAAGGCTTCAACCAGAGTGCCCTGCTGATAGCGCTGCAGAATACGAAAACGGGTTTCAGACGGCTTACCTTCTTTTTCATCTACCCTGACCACCCGCTCACCGGATTGCAGAGTATTCTTCTTCAATGGCTCGGTCACCTTGCGTACTTTATTATCCCAATCGCCAGCGACCAGTGCCCAGTACTTTTTTTCTACCGTTTTATTGCGTAATTGCTCATGCAGATGGGTTAATACTGAACGCTTTTTTGCAATCAGCAAACAGCCTGAGGTGTCGCGGTCAAGCCGGTGGACCAGCTCAAGGTGTTTTGCCAAAGGCCGCAGCGCACGCAGCGCTTCTATTACACCAAACTGTAAACCACTGCCGCCATGCACTGCCATGCCGGAGGGTTTATTGAGCACTATCAAGTCGTTATCTTCAAACAAAATATGCTGTTCAAGGTTTTTTACCATCGACAACTTTACTGAGATCGGTTCGGCTGCGGCAGTAACAGTGATCGGCGGAATACGCACCACATCGTCAGCTTGTAATTTGTACTCAGGTTTAATGCGCTTTTTGTTCACTCGCACTTCACCTTTACGCAAAACCCGATAAATGACACTTTTCGGCACGCCTTTAAGCCGTGCCAACAGAAAATTGTCTATACGCTGACCAATAAAATCAGGTTCTATTTCAATCATTTGTATTGGTAACTTGATTTCATCGCTCATGTATTTTGAATACTCTGCTAATATTAGATTTCAGTTGCTATCGGCTGCACATTAGTGGGATAATCCCCCCGCTAATTATGCCAAAAACTGGCTATTAGGGCGCTCAAAGTGACGTAAGAGAATTTGTGCGGCAGCGCTCGGGGGACAGATCATACCGAATTCGTGGTGAAAACCAACGTTTTTTATACCCCGACGTAAACCAAACGCCATTTGCCTGAGATAATGCTGCGTAATCTGTTATCAATAAAGGCAAAACATGAGTTCCGGTCAACCAGAGCATAAAAAATATTGCTATAACGCAGCGCCGCAAGGCGGTGTGTTTCAGATCCAAAAACGAAAACAGCATAAACTGCAAAGCCAACATAAAAGCGAATGCAGTGACAATTTGGTTTCTTCAGACATTCCAGTCGTGAGACTGCACCCATTAGTGTTTGATAACGTCTGAACACGCAGGTGCCCATAGGGCTGCGTTGTGGCTGCAAAATGCGAGTCACTAACGATGAAAAGAATGTTAATTAACGCGACGCAGGAAGAAGAAATCCGCGTTGCGCTGGTCGATGGCCAGAAACTGTACGACCTGGATATAGAAAGCCCGGGCCATGAACAAAAAAAAGCTAATATTTATAAAGGTAAAATCACCCGCGTTGAGCCAAGCTTAGAAGCCGCTTTTGTTGACTACGGAGCTGATCGCCACGGTTTTTTACCCCTGAAAGAAATTTCCCGCGAATACTTCCCTGCCGGTTACAGTTTTGACGGCCGCCCCAACATTAAAGAAGTGGTCAAAGAAGGCCAGGAAGTTATTATCCAGATTGATAAAGAAGAGCGTGGCCAGAAAGGCGCTGCGTTAACCACCTTTATCAGCCTCGCCGGTTCTTACTTAGTACTGATGCCTAACAACCCGCGCGCTGGCGGTATTTCGCGCCGTATTGAAGGTGACGAGCGTCAGGAATTAAAAGATTCTTTAGGCCAGTTAGAAATGCCGGACGGCATGGGCTTAATTGTACGTACTGCCGGTGTAGGTAAATCCTACGAAGAGCTGGATTACGATTTAAAAGCCTTGTTAAAACACTGGTCGGCCATCACTGAAGAAGCACAAAAGCGCCCTTCACCGTTTTTAATCCATCAGGAAAGCAATGTGGTATTTCGCGCTATCCGCGATTATCTGCGTCGTGATGTTGGCGAAATTCTGATCGACAATCCACGTATTTTCGAAGAAGCCAAAGTTTATATTCAGCAATTCCGCCCTGACTTTACCCACCGTGTGAAGCTGTATCAGGGTGAAGTACCGCTGTTTATGCATTTTCAGATTGAAACTCAGATCGAGTCGGCGTTTCGTCGCGAAGTTCGCCTGCCTTCAGGTGGTTCTATCGTAATCGACAGTACTGAAGCCTTAACGGCCATCGATATCAACTCGTCCAAAGCGACCAAAGGCGGCGATATTGAAGAAACCGCCTTTAACACCAACTTAGAAGCCGCCGATGAAATTGCCCGTCAGTTACGTCTGCGCGACTTAGGTGGTTTAATCGTTATCGACTTTATCGATATGACACCGGTACGCCATCAACGCGAAGTAGAAAACCGTTTAAAAGATGCCGTAAAACACGACCGGGCCCGGGTACAAATTGGCCGCATCTCGCGTTTTGGCCTGCTGGAAATGTCACGTCAACGTCTGCGTCCGTCATTAGGCGAATCGGCAACGCATGTCTGCCCACGCTGTCATGGCCGCGGTACTATTCGCAGCACTGAGTCATCTGCGCTGTCAATTCTGCGTCTGATTGAAGAAGAGTCGATCAAAGACAATACCAGTCAAATTCATGCTCAGGTACCGGTAGCGGTTGCGACTTACCTGATGAATGAAAAGCGTGAAGCCGTACGCCGGATAGAAACCCGTCATGGCATCCGTGTCTTTGTTATTCCGAACGAACATCTGGAAACACCTAACCATGAAGTGATCCGTATTCGTATTGACGAAGAGATTGACGACGTCAGCTACAACATGGTGAGAGCCCCGGAAGCGACTACTACGCTGTATCAACCCGCTTCAGATGCCGTAAAAGAGAAGCCAGCTATTTCTGCTATTAATATTGCCGACAGTTCAGCACCACGTCCGGCACCTAAAGCAGAACAGCCAGCTGCGCAGCCGCAAAACGGCGGTCTGTTTAAAGCCATTAGCAACTGGTTTGCTAAAGTATTTGGCCCGGCCGAACAAACCGAGCAGCCAAAGCAGCCGCAACGTCAGCCAGAGCGCAGCACTAACCGCAACTCTCGCGACAATAAAGATGGCCGTACCGATGCCAACCGCGACAATAACCGTCGTCGCAACAATAAGCGCCGTCGCAATGACAGCGAAGACAGAGCTAACCCGGTACAACGTGACGACAGCGTGAAGCAAGAGCGCACTGAACGTCCTGAGCGCACTGAACGTGCAGACCGCCCGGCGCGGCCACAACAGGACACACGCCCTGCCCGTAATCAGGAAGCGAAAAAGCCGCTGGAGAAAACGGCAGATAAAGTAGCGCCGGCCAAAGAGCAGGATGACGATGCACCACAACGTGTTGCTGAGCGTCGTCAGCGTCGTAATATTCGTAAATCTGTACGGATGGAAAAAGCCGCTGATGCGCAACTGGTTGCGCCGGTAGTTACCGCAGAAGCGCCGCAAGCACCTGCCGCCGAGCAAGCTAAGCCAGCAGTGGTTGCAGAGCATCCTGATACTGCAGTTAGCGCAGCGCCTGCTATTGAGACTGTGGTTGTAAGTGCAACTGACTCCACTGCCGAAGCCGCTGTAACAGCCGCTACTGACAGTGCAGATACCGCAGTGCAGACCGAGGTAGCTGACAGCGAAAGCACAGAGCCACGCAGCCGCAACCGCCGCTCACCGCGTCATCTGCGCGCAGCGGGCCAGAAGCGTAAAAAAGAGCAGGAACAAACTGACGCTGGCGACCTGACTGACAGCAACAGCGATAGCAATGTAACTGCAGACAGTGCCGATGCCGTAACAGCAGAAACCGCTGCTGAAGCACCGGTTATTGCGACTGAAACTGCAGCAGCTGCTGCTGAGACAGTCGACGTTACTGAGGTTGAAGTTGCAGAAAAACCGAAAAGCCGCAGCCGGCGTAAGCCAGCGAAAAAAGCTGACTCCGCAGTTGTTGCTGAAGCTGACGTGAAACACGCCGAGGTTGTTACTGATACCGTTACTGATACCGTTACTGAGGCCGCAGCTGAAGTTGTGCCAACCGTAACAGCAGAGCAAGCGCCAGATACCGCCACTGTGACAATTGCACCGGCAGCCGCCGAGCAAGCGGTTACAGCCAAGGCGGCAGAGGTGGTTGAAGCAGCAGTGCCGGCAGAACCCGTTGTTAGCGCTAAAGCCGATGATGTGGCAGAAGCGGCCGAACCGGTAACACCAGCCGCACAACCGGCTGCAGTAAAAGCTGCGGCACCGGCAAAAAGCCGTTTTGCGCAAATGGTCGTGGCCACCATGACCAAACCTGAGCAACCACAAACTGACGATACCAGCGCAACTGAAGCAGCGCCGGTTATGCCAGCCCAGGCCAGGCCACAGGTTGCCAGCTCGGAGCGTCCGGCCGGATCAGCTTTTGCCCGCCAGGCCGCCAGTGCGCCGATGACCAAACCCAAGGCAGATGAATAAGCCAAGGTAACGTCATAACATTGCGACGCAGCACTGCGTCGCCAACTAACAAAAAGGGCGCTTAATGCGCCCTTTGTTTTTTGTGACATATCGACAGGCAAAATAAAGGGCGCATCAAGCGCCCCTATTTTTATAGCCTGCAGTATCCGCTTAAAAATCGTACTTGGCGCTAAACTGAATGCGGTTCATATCACCTTCCAGACCAGATTCTACTTCCCGGTTGGCAAACTTATATTCGACACCAAACATCAATTTTTTTGCCGCCTGATAAATCAGGTTGGTTGTCCAGCTACTGGTCGTTTTGGTCACGCCGGCACCGGTCAACGCCACATCGTTGTCGACACTCAGCATCGAGTACACCAGGCTGCTACGCCACTGGCTGTTCCAGTTGTGCTTATAGGCAATGGCAAAAGCGGTTGAGTCGATAGCTTCTAACTCGTTATTAGCATCCAGTACAGCGCCATTAGCGGTATTTAAGCCAATGTAGCGGCCAATACCAGAGCCGGTGGTGGCCGTTAAACGGATATCATTGTTATTACTTAGCAAAATTTTTGCTGTGGCGCTAATACCGAAGGCTGACGTAGTACTGTCGATGGTGGCTGTTTCGTAGGCCAATTGACGTGCTAAAGCCGATACCGACCAATTACCCCAGGAGGTTTTTTGTCCGTACTTAAAGACTAAATCCGGTACTGCATTGTCGTCCGTTGTTATTCTGCCGCCACCGCCATTAGGCGTTACCGTGGTTTCCGGGTTTTCAATAGCGACCTGGAAATTACCGCTGGTATAACGGATTTGCGCCTGACGGCCAAACACCATAGCGTCGGTATTACCGATAAAATCCAGCGTATCCGGTAACGCGTTTAAATCCATGAAGGTGGTCCAGGTTTGGCCGAACAACCAACCATCGTAGGTAATAAAAGCTTGCCGTAAGCGCGGCGAATAGCTGTTGGTTATCCGCTCGTCGCCACCTGCGGTTGCCATAAAATCAAGTTCAATATGACCACCCAGCGTTTTACCGTTGTCCAGTTTGGTACTGGTTTTGAAGAAAAAGCGCGACTGGCGGGCATGAAAATCAAAAGTACCGCCTTCATCAGCGCCACCTACCGGGGTCAGACTGGGAATATAAAAGTCACGGCCAATACCTGTTGCTATCTGGCCGTCAGAACTGTCAGTATACATGGCATCAAGTTTTACATAGCCACCAAAGGTTACATCGGTGTCACCTATATTAAAACCGTTAGCCTGGACGTTGCCTGCACCAAGCGCGATGCAGGCTGCAAGGTAGGATACTTTTGTTATGTTTTTCATTTGCCGTCTCTCCGTCTTTTTCTTGTAATGGTAATTTTGCGTTTCAACTGTGGTGCAGTGTTGGCATTCCTGCAATTAGCCTTTAGTCGCAGTTTTTAACACTGCGCCGTTACATTACTGTTAACTTAGGGCGGTTAGCGGCCTGGCTAAAGTTTGGCTAGACTAATGTCTAATTTAAAATGACGCCGTGCTTCGATAGAACGTCTGTATATTTTTTTATTAAATTTAACACTGCTTTACACAGGGGAAGTTATGTCACATGCAACAGTTTATCCGGTACCAGCCAGCGCAGCGGAGCGCTCTTTACTGACCAATACGCAGTACATGCAAATGTACCAGCAGTCAGTGACCGAACCGGACACCTTCTGGGCAGAGCATGGTAAACGGCTACATTGGTTCAGTCCTTTCAGTCAGGTAAAAAGTACCAGTTTTGCCGCTGGCGATGTCAGTATTAAATGGTTTGCCGACGGTATATTAAATGCCAGCTACAACTGCCTTGACCGGCATCTGCCAGAGCGTGCCGACCAGGTAGCCTTTTATTGGGAAGGCGACTCACCTGAGGTGCAAAAAACCGTTACTTATGCCCAGTTGCATCAGCAAGTGTGTAAATTGGCCAACGGTATGAAAGCTTTAGGTGTAAATAAAGGTGATCGGGTAACCATATACTTACCGATGATCCCGGAAGCCGCTGTGGCACTGTTGGCCTGCGCGCGCATAGGTGCTGTGCATTCCGTGGTATTTGCCGGTTTCTCGCCTGATGCGTTGGGCAGCCGCATTGTTGATTGTGATTCTAAACTGGTTATTACTGCAGATCAGGCATTGCGCGGCAGCCGTGTAACAAACCTGAAAGACAACACCGACATGGCGCTGGCGCACTTAGGCAGCGATTCACCAGTGCAAAATGTAATAGTCGTAAAGCATGTGGGCAAAAATGTTGACATGAATGCCGGCAAAGACGGCCGCGATGTCTGGTATCACGAGCTGTTAAGCCAGCACAGCAGTGATTGCCCGGCTGAGCCGATGAATGCTGAAGATCCGCTGTTTATCCTCTATACCTCAGGCTCTACCGGCAAGCCTAAAGGTGTATTACATACTACCGGCGGTTATCTGATGTATGCGTCTATGACGCATCAGTATGTGTTTGACTACCACGACGGCGATATTTACTGGTGTGCCGCCGATATTGGTTGGGTAACCGGCCACAGCTATATCGTGTACGGCCCGCTGGCTAACGGTGCCAGCAGTGTGATGTTTGAAGGCGTGCCAAATTACCCCAGTGTAAAACGTATGGCGCAAATTGTTGATAAATACCAGGTTAATATTCTTTATACCGCCCCTACCGCCATCCGCGCGCTAATGGCACATGGTGACGCGCCGGTTGACGGTTGTTCTTTAAGCTCATTACGCACCCTTGGTAGCGTAGGAGAGCCGATTAATCCGGAAGCCTGGAGCTGGTACCACGAAAAATTTGGTAAAGGTAATTGCCCTATCGTCGATACCTGGTGGCAAACTGAAACCGGCGGTATTTTGATTACGCCTTTACCCGGCTGTACCGAACTTAAACCAGGTTCTGCTACCCGTCCCTTCTTTGGTGTAGTACCGGCTATTGTTGATAACGAAGGTAATGAGCTAAGTGGCGAGTGCGAAGGTAACCTGGTAATAAAAGACAGTTGGCCCGGCCAGATGCGCACGGTTTACGGCGATCACGAACGTTTTGAACAAACCTATTTCAGCACTTATCCCGGGCTGTATTTCACCGGTGACGGTGCCAAACGCGATGCTGACGGTTACTACTGGTTAACCGGCCGGGTAGACGATGTGCTTAATATCTCCGGCCACCGCTTAGGCACCGCTGAGATTGAAAGCTGCCTGGTAGCACACGATGCAGTAGCCGAGGCGGCAGTGGTAGGCTATCCGCATGACATTAAAGGCCAGGGTATTTATGTTTATGTTACGCCGCGGGTTGGCGTAGAACCCAGCGCCGAGCTGACCAAGGCACTGCGCGACTGGGTGCGCGAAGAAATTTCCCCAATTGCTACGCCGGATCTTATTCAGTGGGCACCGACCGGCCTGCCAAAAACCCGCTCGGGTAAAATTATGCGGCGGATCTTACGTAAAATTGCCGCCAATGAGCATGATCAGTTAGGTGATATCTCTACGTTGGCCGATCCATCTGTGGTCGAAACCCTGGTTGATAACAGATTAAACCGTAAGTAGCAGACAACTTAAGTGTATGCTTGACAGCAGGCAGCACTGACCGCAGTATAAAAGGCCGCAACAGCGGCCTTTTGTTTCAACCTAATATAATAATTATAATTCCCGTCGCCGGAGGACAAGATGGCAAAACTGATCGTCGCAGACGACCATCCATTGTTTCGCAATGCGCTGATTAACGCCATCAGCAGTACTTTTGCCACCAAGGCCACTATTGAAACCGATAGCTTTGACAGCACCTGTGAGGCTCTGGAGCAACACCCTGATACCGATTTATTGCTGCTGGATTTGCATATGCCGGGCAATTGCGGTTTTCTCGGGCTAATACAGCTGCGTAAAACCTTTCCTGCTTTACCGATAGTGGTTATTTCTGCCAGTGAAGAGTTAGATGTTATACGCCGGGTTATGGCATTTGGTGCCTCGGCTTATGTCCCTAAGTCGGCCAATCCGGCCGATATCAGTGCGGCGCTAAACGCGGTGCTGGCCGGTGAGCTATGGGTGCCACACAATATTAAAAAGCAGGTGTTAGAACATAGCGACCAGGCGGCGGAAGAAGATCTTGATTTAGCGGCTAAAGTTGCCCAGCTTACCGCGCAACAATACAAGGTGTTGTATTATCTGACTGAAGGTTGGCTAAACAAGCAAATTGCTTACGACTTACATATTTCTGAAGCCACAGTTAAAGCCCATATTACCGCTATATTCCGAAAATTAGGCGTAACTAACCGCACCCAGGTGGTGATCCAGGCTCAGCGTTTAACCCTGGAGCCACCGGTCAATAAAGCCATGGCGCAGCATTGATTACTGCTGCGCCCGTTTTAGCATTTTAAGATGACTTAAACTGGCACGCAGCGCAGCCGGTTTAATGGGTTTGGCCAAAAACATTAAGCCCTGTTGCTTAGCTTTCATCGCCAGGCCCGCTTCGGGCGAGGCAGACACCAAAATGCCATGTACGGCACCCCAAACCAGTTTTACCCGGTTGTACAGGCTTAAACCATCGAGCTGCTGGCCCAGCTGGTAGTCAATTAACAGAACATCCGGTGCCGGGTGTGTTCTGGCGTAGTCCATCAGGCTGTCATCATCGTAAAAACATGCCACATCGGTTATCTGCCATTGCTGCAGCAACACTTTAAGTGCTGCCAGATTCGCCGCATCGTCGTCAATACACACTACCGACAGTCCGGGTACCGGCCGCTGTGCGCTATGCCCCGGCAACGGTAACGACTGGCGCATTGTCGCGCTGACTAGCGGCAAGCTGATGCTAAACATACTGCCTTTGCCAGGCCAGGATTGCACGTTAAGCGGGTGTCCAAGCAGTTTCGCCATCCGGTTTACCACCCCCAGGCCCAAACCAACCCCCTGCTGGCCTTTCGCAGTGGCATCTATACGGTAAAAATCCTCAAAAATACGCAGTAAATCCGGCTCTGCGATGCCCGGACCACTATCCCATACCTGAATAAGCAATTGCTCACCACGTTTTCGGCAACCAAGTAAAATACGGCCCTGCTTGGTGTATTTTATCGCGTTGGATAACATATTCTGTAGTATACGTCTGAGGTAGGTCGCATCGGTATTGACCATATAATCTGCCGGTCGCACCGTAAACTGCAAACCTTTTTGCTGCGCCAGTAAACCGAATTCATCCGCCAGCTGGCTTAGCAATTCTTGCAGTGACACAGCCTGTACATCTGGTGTCAGTTTGCCATCGTCCAGCTTGGCAATCTCCAGCAAGGTTGAAATCAGCTCTTCAGAGGCTTTAAGTGAATTGTCCAGCTGGCTAATAATATGCTGTTGCTGTTGTACGTCTTTGCTGCCACCAAGAGCGGCAGTAAATAAGCGGGCAGCATTTAACGGCTGCAATATGTCGTGGCTGGCCAGCGCCAAAAACCGCGTTTTTGATGCATTGGCCACCTCTGCCTCGGCTTTAGCCTGCAGTAGTTGCTGCTCCGTTTCCCGCCGCCGTCTTACCTCAGCCAGCAGTTCGTGGTTGATCTCCGAGATGGTTTGGGTACGCTCCTGCACCCGATCTTCCAAATGCTGCTTCGCCTCTGCCAGCGCCTGCACCGCCTGTACATGGTCGGAAATATCGGTAAAGCTGGTTACAAAGCCACCGCCGGGTATCGGATTACCGCGCATTTCAATAACTTTGCCATCTGGTCGCACCCGCTGAAACACATGGGCTGTGCCCTTTTGCATATGCTGAATACGTTTTTCTACATGTTCGTCGGCACTGCCCGGGCCACACAGGCCACGTTCAGCGTTAAAACGTACTATATCGGCAACCGGGCGCCCCACCCGCACCATAGCTTCGGGATAAGCAAACATTTCCAGATAGGCTTTGTTCCAGGCTACCAGTTTCAGTTCTCTGTCAACCACACTAACCCCCTGGCTCAGGTGTTCCAGGGTCGAAAACAAAATTTTACGCGAGAACTGAATGGCCTGGGTGGTATCGTCAAACAGGGTAACCACGTCTTCAAAGCCGAGCTGACGCCCTTCCAGCACCGCATTTACCATAGCCGCAGCAGACGAGGCGCCGATAACACCGGCCAGTTCGCGCTCGACATGCTCTACCAGACCGACACTGGGATAGTCATCCAGTTGCAGGCTTTGTTGCTGCTTTTTGCCGTATTCCTGCAGGCATTCCGCTGCCCGGTTAGCGCCAACAAAGCGCTCCAGCAGAATTTTTAAATCGGTATTACGGATCCGAATTCGCCGCGCCGGTGTGTCCTGATGGTTAACCGGTAAATTCGGTTTCACAAAGGCCACTGCCTGCAGCCTGTCCTGTAAACTAACCTGGGTGAACAAGGAGCCGGCAAGGTAAAACAGCAGATTAAAGCCGGTAGAAAACAGCACGCCATGGCTCAGGCTATCCAAACTGGTGCCAAATAAGGCCGTTGGCACCAGCCAGGACCAGCCAAACAAACCGGTTTGCATAATATTGCTGTCTATTGCGCCGGTGCTGACCAGTTGTGGCAACATCAGGGTGTAAAACCACAGCACGCAGCCGGTGGTTAAGCCCAGATACACGCCCCAGGCATTACCGCGGCGCCAGTACAGGCCGCCAATTACTGCCGGTGCCAACTGGATCACCAGCGCAAACGCCAGCAAGCCGGTTTCTGCCAGTTCATAGTTACGGGCAAACATACGGTAATACAAGTAGGACAACAACATGACCAGCACCACCATGCTGCGCCGTACCAATAAGATCAGCAGGCTGTAATCATGTGGCAGCCCCTGGCGTTTACTGCTTCGCAGCAGTCCCGGCATAATTACATCGTTACTGATCATCGTCGATAGTGCCAGCGTGGCGATAATAATCATTGAGGTTGCCGCAGAAAATCCGCCAATAAATACCAGCACGCTGAGCATATCCCAGCCAGACTGGGCCGGAATTTTCAGCACAAAGCTATCTGCCGAGCTCAGTGCCTGCGGAAACAACTGCATGCCGCCAATGGCGATTGGGATCACAACAATAGTTACCATAAACAAATACAGCGAAAACCAGCGCCGCGCATGGCGTAAATGGTGGTGGGAGACATTTTCAACAAAGGCAACATGAAACTGACGCGGCAATAAAAATACCGCCGTGGTGGCCAGTACGGTTTTGGTGATAAATTCGAGCACGCCATAGCTGTTGCGGTCTTGTTGTGCGATGGCATGATCGGCAAAGCGGCTAAATACACTGCCAACATCCGACAGCACAAACACGTAAACGGCCAGCCCCAGCGTCAATAGCGCAAATAACTTAACCACAGATTCAAAAGCAATAGCGACCATGACACCGCGGCTTTGCTCAGTCAGGTGCAATTTACGGGTGCCAAATAAAATGGCAAAAAACGCCATAGCCAATGCACTTAAAAAGGCACTGTCCTGCCACCAGTTGGCAGCATCGTCAGAAAAATCACCGCCCAGCAGCACCTGATACGAACTGGATACCGCTTTAAGCTGCAGCGCAATATAAGGCACTACCACCACCAAACAAACCAGTGATGCTAACAGGGCGATATTTTTGCGCTTACCGTAACGCGCGGCAATAAAGTCGGCGATGGAGGTAACATTTTGTTTTTTGGTGACATACAGCAGTTTAAACAAAAACGGCTGCGCGAAAATAAACAGCAGCACCGGCCCCAGATAAATAGGAATGTAATCCCACCCCTGGGTGACCGCAGTACCTACAGCACCGTAATAAGTCCAGGAGGTGCAGTATACCGCCAATGCCAGAGAGTAAATTACCCCCCCATACTTTCGTATGAGTTTGTCATCGGCATGTCGCTCGCCCCAGTTGGCAATCAGAAACAATCCACCGACATACAACAATGCCAATAAGGCAACTACCCAAGCAGCCACTGCGCTCTCCCGTAATTATTTAACTGATACTTTTGGCTTAACGCGGCGCACAAGTCAATTATCTGTGCTCAGGCTTCGACTAAAGTCGGGCTTTCACTTGTGTTAACAACTGCTAGATTAACTTTGCAAGATAAAAATAACAAAGGAAAAGGAGTGTATTTATGACAGAGCACGATCGTAACGCGGCGGCTTACTGGTCAGCGAATCTTCGCTTGATCGTCGGCAGCCTCATCGTCTGGGCCCTGGTGTCCTACGGCGGCGGTATATTATTCCGCCCGCTGCTTGCCGGCATCAGTGTAGGCGGTACCGACCTTGGCTTCTGGTTTGCACAACAGGGGTCTATCTTAACCTTTATCGCGTTAATCTTCTTCTATGCCTGGAGAATGAATAAGCTCGATAAAGAATTTGGCCTGCACGAGGAGTAAGTTCGTCATGAGTCAATTTGCAATCAATCTGATTTTCGTTGGCGGCTCCTTCGCGCTCTATATCGCTATTGCGATCTGGGCCCGGGCCGGCTCTACTAAAGAGTTCTATGTTGCCGGTGGCGGGGTAAACCCGGTAATGAACGGTATGGCGACTGCCGCTGACTGGATGTCGGCGGCATCGTTTATTTCTATGGCCGGTTTAATTGCTGCCGGTGGTTATGCTAATTCAACCTTCCTGATGGGCTGGACCGGTGGCTATGTGTTACTGGCGATGCTATTGGCACCTTACTTACGTAAATTCGGTAAGTTTACTGTGCCGGAGTTTATCGGCGACAGGTTTTATAGCAAAAATGCCCGCTTAGTCGCAGTAGCCTGTTTAATCATCGCTTCAGTAACTTACGTAATTGGCCAGATGACTGGCGCAGGTGTTGCGTTTTCGCGCTTTTTAGAAGTAGAAAGCGACACTGGCCTGATTATCGCCGCAGTAATCGTATTTTTATACGCGGTTATGGGCGGTATGAAAGGCATTACCTATACCCAGGTTGCACAGTATGTGGTGTTAATTATCGCCTACACGATTCCTGCGGTATTTATCTCGTTACAGTTAACCGGCAATCCTCTGCCACCACTGGGTTTGTTCTCTGAGCATACGGCGTCTGGTATGCCACTGCTGCAAAAACTGGATTTAGTAGTCCGTGACCTTGGCTTTACCGACTACACCGCCGATGTGTCAAATAAATTGAATATGGTGCTGTTCACGCTGTCATTAATGATAGGTACCGCCGGTTTACCGCACGTAATTATCCGTTTCTTCACTGTACCTAAAGTATCTGATGCACGCTGGTCTGCCGGTTGGGCCCTGGTGTTTATTGCTCTGCTGTATTTGACTGCGCCAGCGGTTGCCTCTATGGCACGGTTAAACCTGCTGAACACCATTTACCCTGCAGGTCCTACTGCGGATGCCATTCAATATGCTGAACGGCCAGACTGGATTAAAAACTGGGAACAAACCGGTTTAATTAAGTTTGACGATAAAAACAGCGATGGCCGCATCCAGTTATATAACGACAAGTCGGAGTCATTTAAACAAACGGCCACAGAACGTGGTTGGAATGGCAATGAACTAACCGTAAATAACGATATTCTGGTACTGGCTAACCCTGAAATTGCCAATCTGCCAGGCTGGGTTATCGGCTTAATTGCTGCCGGTGGTTTAGCCGCAGCGCTATCAACCGCCGCAGGTTTGCTGTTGGCGATATCGTCTGCTGTCAGCCACGACCTGATTAAGGGTTCGATTAACCCGCAAATCAGTGAAAAAGGCGAACTGCGTGCCGCACGTATTTCGATGGCAGTCGCGATAGTGGTCGCCACCTGGCTGGGGATGAACCCACCCGGCTTTGCGGCACAAACAGTAGCACTGGCCTTTGGTATCGCTGCAGCGTCTATTTTCCCGGCATTGATGATGGGTATCTTTTCAAAACGGGTAAATAACAAAGGCGCCATTGCCGGTATGCTGGCTGGCTTAATCGCTACGGTAACCTATATCTTCCTGTACCTTGGCTTCCTGTTTATTCCGGGCACCAATATGTTTGACAATGTGCAGGCTAACTGGTTATTTGGTATATCACCGCTGTCATTTGGTGCTGTTGGTGCGATGATCAACTTTATCGTTGCCTTTGCCGTGTCGTCAGCGACAGAGCAACCACCGCAACATATCCAGGAACTGGTAGAAAGCGTGCGTTATCCTAAAGGTGCCGGCGCTGCAACTGATCACTAATAACTGATTGTTGCTTTACCAGCTAAAGTTACACCACAATAGCAACGGGCTTTCATACTGAAAGCCCGTCTTATTCAGGAATAAATATATGTTATGGGAACTGATTGCCACCGTTGTAGCAGGTTTAGGCGGCGCAGGCATAGCACTAATTTTACGTAACATCAGCGCCAATAAAGCGCCGCGCTGGTTAATACCGGTATTTGCCGGTGCCACTATGCTGGGGTTTCAGATCCACAGCGAATACACCTGGTTTGAGCATCAGTCAAGCTTACTGCCTTCAGGCGTAGTCGTAGTTAAAACGGTGCAGGAACAAGCCGCTTGGCGCCCCTGGAGCTACCTGTACCCGCAAACGCTGCGCTTTATTGCAGCCGACGTCAATAATGCGGCAGAAAATCAGCTTAATAACCAAATCATGCTGGTCGATTTGTATTTTTTTCAGCGTCGTGCCACTGCGCGCCGTGTGCCTGTTGTACTGCACTGCCAACAACATGCCCGAACCGAATTCAGTGATCAGCTGGCAGTACCTGCCGCAGATGCACCGCTTAACAGTGACTGGCAAAAACTCTCTGCCGATGATCCGCTGTTAACAGCAGTGTGTAACAGTTAACCAAAGCAACTTTATAGGCCACGTTAAAATGGAAGTTGCAGACGTCACCCGTTTTTTGGCTGATACCACGCCCTTCGATCAATTGAACGAGGCGGCGCTGGCACAATTAGCCAGCCAAATTAATGTGCATTATTACCAGGCACATGACAGGGTTAATGTCAGCAGCGACAGGTTAATACTGGTGCGTACCGGCATTTTTACCTTGTACAGCGACCAGCAACAGTTGCTGACCAAACTGCAGGCCGGCGATTTTTATGGCTATCAGCAGTTGTTAACCGGCCTTACTGACAACGACACCCTGTTATGTGAAGAAGACGGCCTGATATTCTTTGTTGCAGCAGATGCGTTTCATCAGAGCCGCTATCAATACAAAAACCTCGATATTTTTTTCCAGCGCCTGTTTAGCCGCCGCTTGCACCAGTATCGTGAGCAGCAACAAAGCTCACGTTTTACACTGAAAATCAGTGATGTTGTACAACAGCGTAAAATTGCTATCCGGCCGGAACAAAGCGTACAGGATGCCGCCCGGTTGATGTCTGAAGCACGCGTATCGTCGCTGCTGGTAGAAGAGCACGATAAGCTGGTGGGTATTATCACCGATCGTGATCTGCGCAGCCGGGTATTGGCGCATGCCCTGCCCGCCAATACCCAAATAAGCCAGATCATGACGCGCCAGCCACATAGTATTGACCGCCATGCTTATTTGTATGAAGCCGTGCAGCAAATGAGCCAATACAATATCCATCATTTACCGGTATTGGATCAGGGCTTGTGCTGCGGCATGTTAACCGCAACCGATATTATCCGCAGTCAGCAGGATCATCCGGTATATCTGATTGGTGAAATACACCGCCAAACCAGTGTCGATGGCCTGGAGCGCTGTAGTCAGCATATTGCCGAACTGGCCGTTACGCTTAGCAAACAGCAGGTACCGGCGCACGAAGCCGGCCACATTATTACCACTATTACCGATGCATTAACCCAGCGGCTTATTTATCTGGCGCAGCAACAACTGGGCGAGGCTCCCTGTGTATTCAGCTGGCTGGCATTTGGCTCGCAGGCGCGGATGGATCAAAGTTTAAACGCTGATCAGGACAATGCCCTGTTGCTGGAAAAAGAGCCGCAGGGCGAAGTTGGCGACTATTTTAGCGCGCTGGCAGAATTTGTCTGTCACGGGCTGGCACAGTGCGGTATTACGCTGTGCCCGGGTAATATTATGGCAACCAATAGTGAGTTACGGCTGAGTTTAAAAGGCTGGTCTGGTCGTTTTGCCCGCTGGATAGCCACGCCAACGCCTGATGCCTTGCTAAAAGCCAGTATCTTCTTTGATTTACGTGTTATTGATGGCAGCAAGGGACTATTTAATGCGCTGCAGGAAGACATTTTACAACGTACAGCTCAGGCTCCGCTGTTTTTATATCATCTGACACAAACCGCGCTGCAGCGCACTGCACCGCTGGGACTATTTAAAAACTTTATTCTTGAGCAAGATGGCAAGCACAAAAAAGGCCTGGACTTAAAAAAGCGCGGCATCTCGCTGATCACTGATTTAGTCCGTGTGTACGCCCTGTCAGCCGGTATTCATCAGGTTAATACCCGCAGCCGCCTAGCCAAATTAGTCACCGATGGCGTTATCAGCAGTAAAGACAGCCAGGACTTGCAGGATGCGTTTGACGTATTAGCGCAACTGCGCTGGGAAAAACACCAGCATGATTTGGCGCAAGGCCATAATGTCACTAATCTTTTAGATCCGGCAGAAATTTCCGGCCTGTCGCGTCATCAGCTAAAAGACAGCTTTGCCGTTATTAATGAGGCGCAAAGCCGGCTTAAACAGCGTTTTTGCCGGGAGTTGTAAGCATGCTTAACTGGTTGGCAGCCAAACGCCGCCCTATTCATCAGGCGGTAGGCTATTTTTCCGCTACGCCTTTTCCATCCGCCAATATGGCGGCAAAAGACGCCAGGTTTCTGGTATTAGATTTTGAATTAACCGGCCTTAATCCACGCAAAGATCATATTGTCAGTATTGGCTGGGTGCCGGTGCACCAGCACGAAATAGTGTTAGCTGATGCTAGACATTATTTAATTAACAGCCCGGTCAGTGTTGGTCAAAGTGCGGTGTATCACGGTTTACACGATCATCAGTTAAAAGACGCGCACGAGTTGGCCGACGTACTCACCGAGCTGTTAAGCCGTTATGCCGGCTATGTATTTGTAGCTCACCATAGCCAGTTAGATGAACAGTTTTTACGCGCAGCCTGTTTGCGTTGTTTTGGCAAAACCCCACGCTTTAAGTTTATTGATACCATGCAAATTGAATGGCAGCGCTTATTGCGCCAGGGCAAAGTAGTAAAACATGATGCGTTGAAACTGCCCAGTTGTCTGAAAAGGCATGGTTTGCCGGCAATGGCCAATCATCACGCGCTGGAAGATGCTTACAGCACCGCCTTGCTGCTACTAAGCCAGCTTAAACCGGGCGGCGCTGAGATGACACTGGCAGACTTATATCTGTTGTCACGCTAAGTTAAATCGCTTAGCGGTTTTGTTGTTTTGACCAGATGGCGGTAACTTTCCCGGCTTGCAACGTTAACGACACCAGATAATCGTTACCCATATCGTTTTTTAACTTATACGACCAGGTCTCAATCGTTTCGCCTTTTACCGGTTCACCGGTATCGACGCCCAAGGTTTCGACATCCTTTGCAGCAGGCTCGCCTGCCAACGCCAGTACTTCTATGCGTGGCATGCCGCAACTTAACAACTTGCCACTGCTTAAACGAAAACCGCACGCCTGAGACGGCCAGGCCACTAACGTTAATATTACACTGCTGATGGTCAGCATTGTTTTGAATCGCATCGTATCTACTCCTGCTAAAAGACGAAAATGCTTTTCCATTATAGATACACCAACATAATCAGCAACAGATTTACGCATTAACCTTACATTTTAATCACATTTATTTGCTGACTCAGCGACATGTCGCAGCACCCGGCACGGATTGCCGCCAGCCACTACACCGGCCGGTATATCTTTAGTCACCACACTGCCGGCAGCAATGACAGTGCCCGCGCCAATGCTTACGCCAGGCAAAATAATGGCCCCACCGCCAATCCAGACATCATCGGCAATGGTTACCGCTAACGCCTGCTCTTGCAAGGTACGCCGTTCAGCTGCGTCCAGCGGATGATTCACCGTATAAATTTGTACCGCCGGGCCAAAGAATACATTACTGCCGATAGTCACCGGCGCCACATCCAGCACCACGCAGTTGTAGTTAAAAAACACCTTAGCGCCAGTTTTAATGTTGTAGCCATAGTCACAATAAAATGGCGGCTCGACATAAAAATGCTTGCCGCTGTTGGGCAGCCACTGCTTTAACAGCGCCCGCCGCTGCGTCTCATCATCGGGCGCGCTGTGGTTAAATAGATGCTGTAACTTGCGCGCCGCCAAACGCTCAGCGCTAAGCGTTTTATCCAGCGGGTTATACCACTGGCCGCTGAGCATCTTGTATTTTTCATCAGTCATTCTGCAATCCTGCGTATAAAAAAAGGCGCCTAAGCGCCTTTTGTGTCAACCTGCCAAATTACTTGGCGCGGCTGCGGTACTCGTCGGTACGGGTATCGATTTCAATCTTGTCACCTTCTTCTACGAAGGCCGGTACCATCAGTTCAAAACCAGTTTCAATTTTCGCTGGCTTCATCACTTTACCTGACGTATCGCCACGGGCTGCTGGCTCAGTGTAAGTTACCGTGCGTACTACTACTGTTGGCAGATCTACCGAAATTGGGCGCTCGCCGTAAAACACTACTGAACACTCCATACCGTCAACCAGGTATTTCAGTGCTTCGGTCATGTTTTCAGCTTCAACTTCAAACTGGTTGTATTCCTGATCCATAAATACGTACATAGGATCAGCGAAGTAAGAGTAAGTTACTTCTTTAGTTTCCAGCAGTACCTGTTCAAATTTGTCATCAGCACGGTATACGGTTTCCATGCCCTGACCATTTAACAGGTTTTTCATTTTCATTTTTACAACGGCAGCGTTACGGCCCGATTTGTTAAATTCGGCCTTTAAAATTACCATTGCTTCAGTGCCAACCATAATCACCTGGCCAGCACGCAGTTCTTGAGCTGTCTTCATCATGACTGAAATATCTTCTCGTTAGGAAAAATTGCGTCGCATTATAAATTTTTTTTCAACAAAGTGCACGAGGTTGCTGGCAAGATC
>JAHJZX010000028.1 GCA_018826295.1 Gammaproteobacteria bacterium | reverse complement strand
TTGGTTCAGTTTACTCATTTTCGATCGACCTGCCGCCAGTGCGGCATCCTTGTTTAAGGGACTAACAGACGATGCGCGTGCCTACTGCTTGCTGTCGCATCAGATTTAACAAATCTTGCGGGTGTTGCCAGCCCGCGACGGTAATACTTCGTCGCAGCGCCTGAGCGGTGTCTAAAGCAGCATCCAGTTTTACTTTCATGCCGCCTTTAATCACGCCCTGTGTGACCAATGCTGCGGCTTGTTGGCTGTTAAGCTCACTGATAAGCTTACCTTCACCGTCTAAAATGCCCGGTACGTCGGTCAGCAACACCAGTTGGCCCTGTACCAGCTGGCAGATCGCTGCGGCAGCTAAATCGGCATTTACATTTAATAACTGGCCGTGTTCGCCATGACCAATGGAGCTGAATACCGGTGTAAAACCGCCAGACAGTAAATTTTGTAATAAGCTGCTGTCTTGCGGTTTAGCCACACCAACCGCACCCAGCTTAGTATTCAGTTCAAACCGGCAACTGTTACCGGCAGACAAAGTCAAACCGACCGGTTTTAAATTTTGTAAGGCTGCCCGGGCGACCATATGCGCATTTACTGCGCCAGCTAAGGCTCCGGCGATTACCGGCATTTGCTCAGCCGGTGAAATACGCTGGCCATCGAGTTTTTCAGTATGAAAACCAAATTTGCCCAGCCACTGGTCAACCTGATCACCGCCGCCATGCACCAGCACCAACGGGTACTGCTGTTTTAATTCGGCACAAACCGCCAGTAAAGCATCCAGCGCGCTGTCGTCCTGCAACAGACGGCCGCCCATTTTTAATACCAGAGGCGTATTATTCATGGCTCACCCCGGCAAGACTCATTCCGGTAAATAAGCCCGCAGTTTCCGGCTTGCCAAAACGCACATTAGCTGCCTGCATCGCCTGGGCAGCGGCGCCTTTTAACAGGTTATCGATAGCCGATACGACTACCAGTTGCTCACCATCCTGCTGCCAGTGAATGTCGCAATACGGCGTACCGGCCACATCGGCTACATTGGGCGAGTGCGACACTACACGTACTAACGGCTTGCCGGCATAGGCGTTATTAAAGGCTGCTGTTACCTGCTCTGCGGTTACACCGGTTTTTAACGTTACTACGCTGGTGGCCAGGATACCGCGCTTAAAATTACCCAGATGCGGCGTAAATACCACTTTACGGCCCAGGTTTTGCTCTATTTCCGGCCGGTGGCGATGTTTGAAAAAGCCGTAAGCATTTAAGCCGACTTCACAAAATGAGGTGCTTAGTGCCGCTTTACGGCCGGCACCGGATACGCCACTGGTGGCGTTGATCACCGGAATGCAGTTGTCTGCCACTAAACCCGCTTTTACCAGCGGCAACAATGCCAGTGAACAGGCCGTAGGGTAACAGCCTGGTACCGAGATTAAGCGTGGCAATGGCGTGGTTTGCCATTCCATTAAGGAATATACCGCTTCTTCTAACAATTCAGGATGCTGATGTTCGTAACCATAATACTTAGGATACAGTTGCAATTGCTTCAGCCGGAAGGCACCGGATAAATCAACCACATCGATACCCTGTGCCAGCAACAAAGGGGTTACGGCTTCGCTGGCTTCATGTGGCAGAGCTAAAAAGGCGACATCAATCTTGCCGTTTAAGCCTGCTGCCAGCTCATCTGTCCACGGCTGCACTAAAATATCCAGTTGCTGTTTATACCGCGGATACAAAGCAGAAAATGGCTCGGCATTACGCCCGGCAGAAGCATAAGCACCGCAGAGCTCAAAAAACGGATTGCGCGCTAAAATTACTGCCAGTTCAGCACCGCTGTAACCGGCAGCACCTAATACAATGCTGCGTACTAAAGAAGAAGATTTGTCAGTTGATAACATTGATTACGGCTCTCGAACAATAAATAACGTATAGGTATAGCACGAAACAGCCGCTAGTGTAGAACGGCCGCCATGCAGTTTCAAGAATTATTATTCTGTTTTTGTGAATTTTTATACAGAATTACATAGGTAAAGCGATATCGATCCGGTTACGGCCATGCTTTTTCGCCTGATATAACGCGCTGTCTGAGCGTGACAATAATCGCTCATGCTGCGCTTCGCCGGCATATTCGGCAATACCCATGCTTATCGTCAGTTTTAAGCCGGGCGCCACAGCACTGCAATCAGTTAGCATTATGGCCTGGCGAATACGTTCACAGATATCGCGCGCTACCAGGGCTGACGTATTGGGCAGCAGCAGCGCAAACTCTTCGCCACCCCAGCGTGCAACGGTATCATCTTCCCGGCAATGTGAACTGATCAGGTTGGCCACCAGTTTAAGGATCTCATCACCAATGCTGTGATTATAAGTGTCATTTACATGCTTAAAGTGATCGATATCTAACAGCACCAGCGTTAATGGCAGTTTTGCCCGTCGCGAACGGGCGCACTCACGTGCCAATGCCTCATCAAATGCACGCCGGTTCGCCAACCCGGTTAACGCATCTAAGCGGGCTTGCAAAGCAAACTCTTGCGCCTGCATTTTTAGTTGCTCCAGCAACTTTGAACGATCTAAATCAGCAGCGGTTAAATAATCGGCCTGGCGTTGTAATTCAACCGTTTTCTCTGCCACCTGCTGCTGTAACTGCTGCTGCCGGTATTTAAGTTGTAACAAACGCCAGCGCAGCGCTAAAACTAACAACAAGACTAAGCAGCTGGTAAGCAGTACCCAAAACAATGGTTGCTGCCAGTAATAGGGCAAAATAGTAAAGCGAATATTGGCCTGATGCTCACTCCAGCCACCCTGAGGGTACGCGGCGGCAACCTTCAGCTGATAATCCCCCGGCGGCAAATTAGTGTATTCCGCCACATTCTGGCTACCACGGTCTATCCAATCGTCATCAAAGCCTATCAGCTGGCTGCGATATTGGATCCGCTGTGGCATCACAAAGCCCAGGCCAGCAAAAGCAAACTCCAACCGGTTTGCCCCCGGTGCCAAAACGATATCTTGCTGTAGTGACAGCTCTGCGCCATTAACCCGTAATCCTTCAATTACTACCGGCGGGACATGGCTGGCAAAACGTTGCAAAATACCCGGCTGTACCCAGCTGACACCTTTAGAAGTAGCAAACCAGACAGCACCGTCTGCAGCCAATGCCGCAGCCGACATAGAACCGCCATTGGCTTGCGAGCTTTGCATGCCATCGCTTTCACCGAATAACTCGTACGCTAAGCTATCTTGTTTACCCGTAAGCACAGCCGTTAAGTTGTCGCGTTGCAGCCGTAAAATGCCCCTGTTGCTGCTGATCCACAGATGATGGCTGTTATCGGCCACCGCCTGAAATAGTTTATCAAACGGCAAACCGACGTTACGCCCTAACATGCTAAGCCCAGCATCCGCCAAATTATAAGCAACCAAACCACGATCTGTGGTCATCCATAGCAGATCTAACAGCGGGTCTGGGGTAAATCCAAAGGCATATTCGGCACCGTCCAGCGTACTGAAATCCAGTGCGCTAATACTGCCATCGGTTTGCATTATGGCAACACCACCACCGGTACCAATAAATAAGCGACCATCTGTGTGCTGATACAATGCCATGATAAAAGGAGCCGGTAAGCCATGCTGAGTACCATAAGCAGTAACGCCGTTGGCAGTGACATAATTTAAGCCTTGCGCCGTGCCAACCCAAACACCGTTTGCATCGGGTAAAACGGCCCGTACCTCGTTAGTCAGCAAACCATTATCACGGTTAAGATGCCGCTCTACCTTGCCATTGCGCCACAACAGTGCGCCATCGGTATAGGTACCGATCCAGACGCTACCATCGGCAGCTTCACTTAAACTCAATACTGACTGGCCGCGGCTATATGCTGACAAATCCAGCTGTTCTATCTGTTGACCATTTATCCGGTTAAGCCCCTGGCTGCTGCCTACCCATATGCTGCCGTCACTGTGCGCTAATACCGCCCGGACATAATCACCGGCTAAACCACGTTCAGTGTCATAGGTTACGAAGGGCGCTTCACGCAGGCGAAATAAGCCACCATTGGTACCAACCCAAACGCTGTCTTCGCGATCCTGATAGAGAGATAAAATTCGGTTATTCGGTAAGCCGGCATCAATTGTCAGCTGCTCCAGCACACCGGCTGTAAGACGCAATAAGCCGCGATCTGTAGTGCCTATCCATAGCTCGTCATTGCGCTGTAGCAGTGCCGATACCGGCATTTGCGCCAGCTCTGGCCGCAACAGGCTAGTGTTACCTGCCTGCCATTGGTACAGGCCGCGTTCAGTGCCAAACAACAAGGAATCCCGCTGTTGCAGCAGTGCAAACACCGGTATTGGTGGTACATTGGTAAGAGTTGTAATGCTGTCAGGCAAGTCGGGAGTAATAACTGCAACACCACGACCAGAGCCAATCCAGACCCGGCCTGTTGTATCCACCAAAACCGAGTGCACGACATTGCTGGGCAGCCCGTCAGTAGTAGTATATTGCCGCCGGCTGCCGTCGGTATGCTGGTAAAACAGCCCTTGTCCTTCACTGGCCAGCCAATAACCACCGTGCGAATCCTCAGCCACGGCATTTAGCAACACGTTAAGCGCTGGCCAATGTTGCCAGCCTGCTGTAGCACGCCGGGCAAAACCACCACGCGAACCTACTACCAGCAGGGCGCCGGCATTATCACGTGCGATGGCTCTGATCCCCGAGTCCGGCAAACCGGTTTGTTTACCCCGGCCTTTAATGGTAAAGCTACGGCCATTAAAACGAGCCAGGCCTTCCCAGGTTGCTATCCACAGGTATCCGTTGTCACTTTGGCTGATGCTGTTAATGGTGTTGTGGGGTAAACCGTCGCGGGTGGTCCAGCTTTCCTGAAAGTAGTTGTTTAACTTAATAGCGGGCTCAGCCGATGCAACTGCACCAGCACCAGCACCCGGCGATGCCAGAAAAAACACCGAGCATAGCATAAGGTATTTACTGCAACTGACTGTATTGCGCCAGTTTTTTATCCAATGCATATCACTCTATCCCTGCTAAAACAGCAAATGCTAAAGCACTAGTCAGGAACAGAGTAACTTAATTTTTCGTTGTCGCCAAGCTCGGCGCAGTAGCGGCCCTTAATAGTGCCTGTCAGTTGCAGGCACACCCACAGCACTTACACAGCCAACTGTGGCCGCACCCCCAGCAAGTGACAAATGGCATAACTGAGCTCACTGCGGTTAAGGGTGTAAAAATGAAAATGATCGACACCTTCGCGACTTAGTACTTTCACCATTTCCATCGCAATACTGGCCGCCACCAGATTACGCGTCGTGGCATCGTTATCCAAACCGTCATAGGCTTTGTGCATCCACTGCGGTACGGCGACATTGGTCAGCGCCGCGAATTTTTTCAGCTGCTGAAAATTGGTTACCGGTAAAATGCCGGGAATAATATCCACATCAATACCAATGGCAGCGCAGCGGTCGCGATAGCGCAGAAATTTCTCTATATCAAAGAAAAACTGCGTAATAGCGCGCGACGCACCGGCATCGGCTTTTCGTTTTAAATTCAGTAAATCGAATTGAGCATTCGGTGCTTCCGGATGCACTTCAGGATAAGCCGCCACTGAAATATCAAAATCAGCTACCGAGCGCAGTATCTCTACCAAATCTGCCGCGTATAAATCCGGTTTAGACGTACTGCCTGGCGGCAAGTCGCCGCGCAGTGCCACTATATGGCGAATACCGTTTTGCCAGTAATCTTTCGCAATGGCGATTAAATCATCTTTGGTCGCGTCGACACAGGTTAAGTGCGGCGCGGCTATTAAACCTGTGCGTTGCTTAATCGACTTAATAATGTCATGGGTACGATCACGCTCACCCGAATTAGCACCATAGGTAACAGAAACAAAAGTCGGTGCCAGTGGTGCCAGCCGTTCAATCGACTGCCACAAAGTTTGCTCCATCTGCGGTGTTTTTGGTGGAAAAAACTCAAAGCTGACGTTTACCTTGCCTGCCACGTCCTGCAGGTTGCGGTTTATTGCCTCTAAATACTGTGCATTTGCAAATGCCATAACGATTCTCTTTTGTTACGTCAGTGATACCGGCGCTGCGGCCAGACCAATAAGTTGATTAATCAGTTGCGCTAAATCGGCATGCAGGCCACCGGCCGTCACCACCTTACCCGCACCGGGGCCCTTTAACACCAGCGGGTTGGTGTCATACCAGGCAGATTCGATAACAAATACATTGTCACAAGGTGCAATTGCCGCCAATGCATGCTGCGCTGATACGGCCTCAACTGCTACTTTGGCCACTGGTTTGTCTTCAGCCAGCGTTAAACTGGCCACATAGCGCAGCACTTTACCCTCGGCTTGCGCCTTGGCATACAATTGAGCCATCGCGTTATCAAGCTGTTCCCGCAGTGCCCAGAAATCCTGCCAGCTGCCCTGCTCCAGCCCTGCGGGTAATAATGGCTGCAACGCAATCTGTTCCAGTTCCAGGTTTAGCGCCAACTCACGTGCCAATACCAGGAGTTTGCGCTGCACATCCTTGCCGGATAAATCATCACGCGGGTCCGGCTCGGTTAAACCGCCCTGCTGCGCCTCTAGCACAAAGTCAGAAAACGGCTTACTGCCATCATACTTACATAACAACCACGACAGGGTGCCGGAAAAAATACCACTAACCTGCTTTATACTATCGCCGGCACTGAGTAGCTCCTGCAAAGTACGCTGCACCGGAATGCCCGCGCCACAGGTAGTGTTACTCAGCCATTGCCGCTGATGCTGCGCTAACGCCTGCTTGATCTGCTGATATTCGGCACCTGGCAGGGTTACGCCTTGTTTATTCGCGCTAATCAGATCGCAACCGGCAGCAATAAACTGCGGATAATTGCGGGAAAACTCCGCGCTGGGTGTATTGTCAATCAATACTTTGCGGCCTGGCAATGCCGCCAGGTAAGCCGTTAATTCTGTCAGTTGCCATGGCTGTCCCGCAGCCAATGCCTGTTGCCAGTTGCTGATGCTGATATCTTGTTGCAGCACCGCCCGACGTGAATTTAACACCCCAGACAGCTGGATCTGCAATTTTGGCTGGAAACGTTGCTGTTGGGCCGCCAGCATGCGCAAAAACTCACTACCGACATTACCACTGCCTGCAACAACCAAATGTAATTGCTGTTGCATCTGCACCAGTTGCTGATGCACCTGTTGCAGTAAGTCTGCGGATAACGGCTCAGCAAACAACCAGATTATCTGCTGCGCAGTTTCATAGCGATGCAAGGCCGCGGTTAACAGCTGGTCGGCACTTTCGGCTGATGCTTTGGTATCTGCCTTTAACCAGGCCAGGGCATGGTAACGCCGGGTATCCCAGACCGCATGCACATTTTTCGCTGCTAACCAGGCTAATGCCTGCTCTGCACAAACCGTCGGCAGCAACCAATTATGATTGTCGCCTTGTTGCGGCAGCGCTATAACCGGTTGTTGTAGCTCCAGCGCTAACGCCGCGGCACTGACCTGATTGTCCTGATGCAAAGTCAGCAAGGTGACATCCGCCAGTTCAGTAATAAAATTCTGCGCATTCGCCTCGTGTTGTACCACTTTGCACCCCGCTTGATCCGGCTGATAACTGCTGCGTACCAACAAAGTCGTATCACGGCCACTTAGTGCCGACAACGTTCGGGCATGCAATACCGGGTTACCCAGTTGTGCCAGTTGACAGGCTTGCGGCCAACTTACCTGCTGATACGGCAGGGCGGCAGCCACTTTGCGTGGATCAGCACTGTAAATTGCTTTTACATCGGTCCAGATGGTCACTTCAGCAGCATTCAGCAAAGCTCCGACTAAGGTCGCCGAGTAATCACTGCCATTACGGCCCAGTGTAATGCTACGACCTTTTTCATCGCGGGCAATGTAACCGGTCACCACATGCACTGTATCTGGCAGTGTAAGTTCTGCCAGCAACGCCGCCGATTGTTGCCAATCCGGTTGGTGCTGCTTTAAACGCAAAAAGTCGCGTGCATCTAAAGCCACAGCATTGATGCCGCGCTGTTGCAGCACTTCACTTAACAACAAAGCTGATAGACGCTCGCCAAGCGCCAGCACATCATTGACGTGCTGTTGTGCTAACCAATCTGGTACCGCAGCCAACCATTGCTGCAATTGCAGACAAACACCTTGTGCTGGAGCTGCCGGTAATGTTTGCTGCACCAGTTCGCTAAGTTGCAGCTGCAGTGCACTAAGTGCCCTGTCTCTGGCATTGCTGTCATCGCCACAGGCGATAATGTGCAACAAAGCATCGGTGGTATCGCCCGGAGCCGACACCACCAGCCACAACGACGACTGATGTTGTGCTGAAATAATATCGGCAACGGCGGCAAAGCGTGCGGCATTCGCCAGGCTACTACCGCCAAATTTGTGCACCTGCGCAGCTGCGCGGTGCTGTACTTTCGTTTGAACTAACATACTCAATTACCAAAAAGCGCTTAGTGCCGGATTCAACCGAAACTGCTGCTGTTGTTGATGATCCTGCGTTACCGCACTGTCGGCTTTACCATGGTTGTCGGTTTGTTGACTAGCCTGGGCCACCGCATTAAAGGCCTGCTGTAAATCGGCCAGCAAGTCGTCGGCGTTTTCAATTCCAACTGATAAGCGGATCAGCGTAGGGCCTATGCCGGCCGTCTGCTGCGCTTGCGCATCCATAGAAGCATGCGTCATGCTGCCCGGGTGACAAATAAGGCTTTCTATACCGCCCAGTGACTGTGCCAGAGTAAATAGCCGCAGCGCCGAGAAAAATACCGGCAATAACGCGGCGTCAGCCGCCAAATCAAAGCTACACATAGCGCCAAAGCCACTTTGTTGCGCTTTAGCAATGGCATGGCCCGGATGGTCCGGCAAGCCGGGGTAATACACTTTAGCAACCAGTGGCTGCTGGCTGAGAAAAGCCACCACTTTACTGGTATTGTCCTGCTGCAGGTGTAATCTGGGCTGCAATGTGCGCAAGCCGCGTAATGTCATGTAGCAATCAAAAGGCGCGCCGGTAATACCTAAACAGTTGGCCCACCACTTTAACTCATCGCCCAGCTGCTTGCTGTTGCATATCAACACACCGCCGACAATATCACTGTGGCCATTAATATACTTAGTAGTGGAATGCACCACTATGTCTGCACCCAGCGCCAGTGGCTGTTGCAGTACCGGCGATAAAAAGGTGTTATCTACCACCACCAGTGCCTGCAATTGCTTAGCCAACAGACACACAGCGCGAACATCGGTAATTTGCAATAATGGGTTAGACGGTGTTTCCAGCCAGATCATTTTCGCTTGTGCGGCGCTGATTTGCTCTGCCCAGTCAGCTTGCTGAAAATTCACCACTAGCAACTTAAAGGCGTTTTTACGCTGCGCTAATTTAGTAAATAAACGGTAGCTGCCGCCATAGCAATCATGCGGGATCACTAAGGTATCATCTGGCGTTAATAACTGCAGAGCCAGTAAACACGCCGACATACCGGTGCTGGTCACTATGGCTTTTACGCCACCTTCCAGCTCAGCCAGGGTCTCTGCTAGCAAATCCCGGGTTGGATTGTTCGAGCGTGAATAATCGTACTGCCCGGGTTGCTGAAAAGCTTTTAATTCATAGGTTGAGGTTAAATATAGCGGTGGCGTTACTGCAGCAAAAGCAGTGTCCTGAGCTATGCCGGCACGGGCAGCGATGGTCGCGGCATGACGCTTTGACATGGGGAAACCTCATTTAGATGTTTAGACGTCTAAAAGTATAATGATAGAAATAAAGATGTCAAACCATTTAGCCGTCTATAATGATTATTTGTTGCACACTATTTGACTGAGCGGCATAACAAGATAGAATTTCGCCACTTGCGCGAGCAATACATCATTCAGACTACTACAAGGTAAGCATATGGCTAAGTGGAATGGGGAATACATTCACCCGTACGCGGAACACGGTAAAAAATCAGAACTGGTAAAAAAAATCACCGTATCTATTCCGCTGAACGTATTAAAGGTGCTGACAGACGAACGCACCCGGCGCCAGGTCAATAATCTGCGTCATGCAACTAACAGCGAATTATTGTGTGAAGCATTTTTACATGCCTTTACCGGCCAGCCTCTGCCAGCCGATGAAGACTTGCGCAAAGATAACCCGCACCAGATCCCGACCGAAGTGCGGCAGATCCTCACCAGCATGGGTAAACCCATTCCGGTGATTATTGAAGCCGACAGCGACGAAGAATAACCAGGCTGACAGCCATAAAAAAACCGCCAGCTCAGGCGGTTTTTTTATGTTTGCTGCAAAGCTGCATCGAACTTAGCTCATCGCAGCTTGCAGCTTTTTCATGGCATTTTTTTCTAACTGCCGTACGCGCTCTGCTGAAACGCTATAGCGATCTGCCAATTCCTGCAGCGTTAACTTGTTATGATCTAACCAGCGGGCGCGGATAATGTCCTGACTGCGGTCGTCCAGCGTCCGCATGGCCGCCTGCAAGCGGTCTACTGCAGCGTTGTCCCACTGGTCTTCTTCTACCCGTTGGGCTAGGTCAGACGCTTTGTCCTGCAGATAGTAAGCCGGTGCGGTGTATGCCGACTCGTCGTCTTCATCCGGTGCATCAAACGGCATATCGTAGTTGCTCATACGTGATTCCATCTCACGCACTTCATGTTCTGCCACACCTAATGACTCAGCAACGTTTTTCACTTCTTCCTGGTTAAACCAGCCTAAGTGCTTTTTCGCTTTCCGCAGATTAAAAAACAATTTGCGCTGGGCTTTGGTGGTAGCAATTTTAACAATACGCCAGTTTTTCAGCACATATTCATGAATTTCCGCTTTAATCCAATGTACCGCGAAAGAAACCAGCCGCACGCCAACATTAGGATCAAACCGTTTTACCGCTTTCATCAGGCCAATATTGCCTTCCTGAATTAAATCACTAACCGGCAAACCATAACCAGAGTAGCTACGGGCAATATGCACCACAAAGCGCAAATGTGACATAATCAGTTGCCGTGCAGCTTCTAAATCACCATGCTGGTGTAGACGCTCTGCTAAATTGCGCTCTTGTTCTGCGCTAAGCATGGCGATTGAACTGACAGCATGAGTATAAGCTTCCAGACTGCTGCTGGCCGCTACCGGTAATGACATCATTTCTGCTGCTGTATCGCTCATTTCTGTGTCCTGTCCTTAACTAAGTGCATCGATATTAGCACTCTTTGATTGAGAGTGCTAATTTTAGTTTCAGCAATTTTTAGATCTGCTTATTCTAAAAATTGTGTGCTAATAATTAATGGTTATTAAGGGCCTGTTGGCTCTATAGCACTGATATGTCGGCGCACCGACAGATATGAACCCGCCAGCCCCAGCAATACTGCCAGCAGCATCAAAGCAAAAAATTCTGCCACGCTTAATGACATTAAACGAAATTCACTACCATAGAGTGCAGTAACACTAAGGATGGCGCCTTGCAGCCATACCAGCATGGTTTCAACAATTAAATAGGCCAGCAAACCACCAAAGACACCATACCAGACACCACTGTATAAGAACGGGCGTTGAATAAAGGCATCGGTAGCACCGACCAGTTTCATCACTTCAATTTCATCTTTTTTATTCATAATCGACAAACGAATGGTGTTGCCGATAATCAGCACCACAGCGCCTAGCAGAAGCAAGGCGATAACAGCCACAGCCTGCTGCAACAGGCTAACGATGGCGTCAAGCCGGGTTAACCAGTCGATATCCAACTTGCCGTATTCAACAATACGTTCTTTGTTTAACCGGTTTAGCAGCGCGCGGGCTGCCTCGGCCTGGGTATTTTTCGGCAGTACCAGCAGCACATCCGGCAACGGATTCTCAGTAAGGTAGTCTAATGCCGGGCCAAAGCCGGACACCGCAGCAAATTCAGCCAGTGCCTGTTGTTTACTAATATGGGTTACTCTGGCGATAGCGGCATCAGCTTGTAATATGGTTTTTAAGCTGTCGATCTGGGTTTGGCTGCTGTCCTGTTTAATAAACAAACTGATCTCGGCCGCCTGGGTAAAGCTATCGCTGATTTGCTGCATGTTTTTTACCAGCAAATGCAGTGTCACCGGCAAGGTCAGGCTTACGCCCAGCACACCTATTGTCAGTAACGACGCCGACGGCGTGCGCCACAGCTCGCCCAAACTGGCCAACGCCTGGCGCAGGTGATTAACCCAAAACATGACAAAATGGCGAACAAAGCCGATTTTATGCGTCGCAGCGCCACTGGCAGCACGGCCAGAGAACAAAATGCTCATAACGGGTCCTCCTGATACTGCAACAGGCCGTCATTAATCATTTTGCCTTGTTTTAAAGTCAGGGTGCGATATTTCATCCTCGCGACCAGACCAAGATCGTGCGTTGCCACCAGCACTGACACGCCCACCTGATTAAAGGCTTCAAAAACCCGCATAATATCTTTGGATAAATCCGGATCCAGATTACCGGTGGGCTCATCAGCCAATAACAATGGTGGCTTATTCACAACGGCCCGGGCAATGCCCACCCGTTGCTGCTCTCCGCCAGATAAAGTTTGTGGCAGACAGCGGGCTTTATCCAATAGCCCCACTTTATCCAGCGCCGCATGTACCCGCTTTACCATGTCTTTGCCACTGAAGCCTTCTATCACCAGCGGCAGAGCCACATTGTCGAACACGGTATGATTCATCAGCAAGCGGTGGTTTTGAAAGATAATGCCAATATCACGACGCACAAAAGGAATATGCTTGCGACGGATCCGGCTTAAATCGACATCGTTTATCAGCACCCGACTGACACTGGGGCGCTCTATCAGGCTGATCAGTTTTAACAGCGTACTTTTACCAGCCCCCGAGTGGCCGGTTAAAAAGGCCATTTCGCCTTTTTCCAGTTTAAAACTCACCCGGTCCAGCGCAACAAAACCGCCAGCATAACTTTTACTGACTTGATCAAACTCCAGCATGGTTAACTTTCCCGGTTAAACAGCGCGCGAATAAAGTCCTGACTGTTAAACACACGCAAGTCGTCAATCCCTTCACCAACACCGATATAGCGCAGTGGCACTTTAAACTGATCGGCAATAGCAAAAATAACGCCGCCTTTTGCCGTACCGTCCAGCTTGGTTAAGCTGATACCGGTCAGCTGAACGGCTTCGTTAAACACCTTGGCCTGGCTTAAGGCGTTCTGGCCAGTGCCGGCATCCAGTGTCAGCATCACTTCATGTGGTGCGTTAACGTCTATTTTTTGCAGTACCCGAACTATTTTTTTCAGCTCTTCCATTAAATGAGCTTTGTTTTGCAAGCGCCCGGCGGTATCGGCAATCAGCACATCTACCTTGCGGGCTTTAGCGGCCTGATAAGCATCAAAAATTACCGAAGCACTGTCAGCACCTGTGTGCTGGGCCACCACGGCAATGTTATTGCGCTCACCCCACACTTGTAATTGCTCTACTGCTGCAGCACGAAACGTATCACCCGCTGCCAGCATGACGGTTTTTCCCTGCTGTTTAAATTGCTGCGCCATTTTGCCGATAGTAGTGGTTTTGCCGACACCATTTACGCCAACCATTAAAATAACAAAAGGCCCTTGCGGGTTAACCGGTTGCAGCGGTTGTTCAACGTCTTGTAGCAATACCGCCATATCCTGCTGCAATTTATCAAATAACAAGCTCGAGTCTTTTAATGACTTTCTGTCGGCATGCTGCTCCAGCTGACGGATCAGTTTCTGCGTGGTTTCCACGCCAACATCGGCTAATAGCAGTTGTGTTTCCAGCTCTTCGTACAGCTCTTCATCAATTTTACGGCCACTGAATAAACTGGCCAGGCCCGAGCCCAGGTTTTGACTGGTTTTTGCCAGGCCTTGCTTTAAACGGGCAAAAAAACCGGTTTTTTGCACCGGCGCTGCACTGGTCGTGACAGCAGGCGCAGATACCTGAGCAGCCTCCGGCTGCGCTGCAGCAGAACTGAGCGGCGCCACGGCCGGACTAACCGGCGCAATATCAGCATCGACAACAATAGGTTCTGTCGTTGACGTGGTTGCTACGGAGTCAGTGGATTCAGCAGCAACAGGCTCTGCTATAGCGGGTTGTGAAACGTTACTTGCTGTATCGTCAGAAGCCTCAGCCTGAGGTTGTTGCGCTTTGCCAAGGCCAAGCCAGGAAAACAGTTTATTTTTTTTGCTCATAAGCCCAAGTGTATGCTGATAAAAACTAAGGTAAACTTGGCGGTTATACTAACACCTTTGTGTTAAAGGCAAAACGGATTAGATGAAACAAGCAAAAAGCAGCGCAAAACGGCCAACCGGCCGTAATAAACCGGCGGCAGTTGCCGGCGCGCCGGGAGAAGTACGCATTATTAGTGGTAGCTGGCGTGGGCGTAAATTGGCAGTACTAAATGCTGAAGGCTTGCGCCCGACGACAGATCGGGTAAAAGAAACCTTATTTAACTGGCTAATGCTGGATATTGACGGCGCTACAGTGCTGGATTGTTTTGCCGGCAGTGGCAGTCTGGGCTTTGAAGCCTTGTCGCGCCATGCTAAGCATTGCACCTTACTGGAACGCGATAAAGCCGCCGCCACGCAACTGCTACAAAACCAGCAAAAACTCGGTTGCAGCAATGCCGACATTATAAATACCGACAGCCTGAGCTGGCTGAAACAAGCCGCCAAACGACAATATGATGTGGTGTTTATCGATCCGCCGTTTCGTAAAGACCTGGCGTTGCCGTGCTGTCAGTTACTGGAACAGCAGCAGTGGTTGGCGACGCCGGCGCTTATTTATCTGGAAACAGAGAAAGAGCTCGACGTGGCGGCTTTACCAGCCAACTGGCGTTTAGTGAAAGAAAAAGTCGCTGGCCAACTGGCCTACCGGCTGTATCAGCGCGGCTAATACCGCGCTAAGTGCTCTAGTCACTGCCAGCCAATTCCATACCTAAATTGGTCAGGCCTTGCTCCGCTACCCAATTTTGCAATAACTGCCGCTCGTCACGGCCAAACTGCTTAATTGGCGTCACTAATTCAATCAGCTCAGCTAAACAGTCCATTTCGTATTGCATTAACGGATGCTCACGGACGATTTTTTTCAGCTCGGCTTCTGTGGTTATGTCATCGTCTATGCTGTCATGTTCAATTAAGCGCGCTACGGTAGCCTGCGAGATCTTTGCCACATTAACAAACTCAGCGGCATCCTGCTGCGCAATACCACTGAGCATCATATCCAGCGCAGTGGCACAGTCCACGGCCGGATAGACACCAAAAATATCAAAGTTAGCGACGTCCGGTGTAATAAGTTCCAGCTCATCTGATAGCTTTTCAAAGTTAATTTTGGCTTTTTTTACCGTTAACCACTCCCACACTAAGGTCAGTATATGGCGTGGTAAAGCGGCATCGCCGCTTTGCGTTACTTCGGCAAATAACTGGTAATTAGGTAACATGCGCTCAAGCAGGGCTGCCGCGATAGCCGCTTGCTGGTAAAAGCCCAGCTCGCGCATCGCCTGAAAATTATTGGCTTTTTGTTTCATTTGATCCTGGCTTACCCGGTAACTTTAAGCTGCTTTTGCGCATACTCAAACTTCAGTTTAAATTCCATAATACGCTCTTCCAGCGTTTGCACTTCCGTCTGATGTGCTTCCTGCTGTGTCTGCAATTCAGTGCGCAAGGTGCGGATCAGTTCGCGGCTGTTATCAGCTTCCAGTTGTTGTTTTTGCTCGGCAGCGTATTGTCTGTTTTGCGCATGCTCAAGTTGCGCTTCCAGTTTCTGCAAGCGGCTCTGAGTTTGCTGATGTTGCTCTGTCAGGTTGACATAGTCAGCCTGCAAACGCGTTAACTCAGACCCTAAACCACCACTTTGCTGTTCAATCTCGCTTAGTTGCTGCTGAGCCTCGCTTAATTGCTGCTGAGCCTGTTGCAGTTGCTGCTCAGCATCTTGCTGCTGTTGTGCAAAGGCGTCTTGCTGCTCGGATTGCTGTTGCTGCAACTGCTGAATTTTTTGCTGCTGTAGCTCCTGCGCCTTTTTCCGATCTTGGATTTCTTGCTGCAAGCGGCCAATAAGTTGCAGTTTTTCTTTCTCTGCTGCCTGCATCTGCGCAATCAGTTGCTGATGTTGCTCGGCCGCAGCAAGCTGCTGTTGTTGGCTATCGATTTGCTGCTGCAGTGCATCCAGTTGCTGTTGATGCTGAGCATGCATTTCATGGTTTTGTTGCAGCTGCTTTTGTTGTTGTTCGGTGGCCAGTTTCAGCTCAGTTTTACTTTGCTGCACTATCAGCTTCATCTCATGCACTGTCGCTTTGGCTTGTTCAGCTTCAGATTGCGCAGTGGTCAGTTGCTGCTGCAGTTGTTGTAATTGATGTTCAGATTGCTGCAATTGCTGCTGTGCTGCGCTATCGTCACTCCCCTGCTGTTGCAGCTGGGCGATTTGCTGCTTTAACTGCTCCAGAGCAGCCTGTTGGGTGGTGCGTTCTTGCTGCAGCTCAGCCACAGTCTGGCTGGCAACTGCCAGTTCATCTGTAACCTGCTTATGCTGCTGACGCAGATTTGCTAATTCCTGATTATCAGCCGTGGCCAAGGGCACGGCTAAATCAAGTTGCTGCTTGGTTTGCTGCCAGTCTTTAAACAATTTTTGGTAGGCTTGTTCTTGTTCTATCAGCCTTTGCTGCCATTGTTTCTGGCTGTCAGCCACCACTGAAGAGGCAAACTGCTGCAATTGTTGTTGTTGTGATTTCAGCAGTTGCTCGGTAAAGCCCGCCAAACTGGCGGCCAATTGTTGTTGCGCCGCATCTGTTAATCCGGCAATAGCTTGCTGCTCATTTTTTTTATTATTGTTGCTTTTTACTGCATTCATTAATCAGCTCTCGTGCTACTGTGACGGCTATGCATATTCAGCTGCACGCCACTTAGTCTACAAAACCACTCTCCGACCACGATACCTTAACAGTTATTCTTATCAAGGCATATATTGCTGTCGTTTAGTGTAATATGAGTTTTGCACGATAGCTAACGCTATTAGTGTTTTTGCTACAGTACCGTCAACTTTGTTATTACAGGAACTGAATAATGATGGACCTGACAACACCTGCCTTACTATTTCCCGCTATCTCATTGTTATTATTAGCTTATACCAACCGATTTTTAGTATTGGCGCAGCTTATCCGTGAACTTAATCAGCGCGAAGGTGGCCAGGTACGTGACCTGGCCAAAAGGCAAATCAGCAACCTGCGAAAACGTATTGTCTTAATTAAAACTATGCAGGCTTTTGGCGTACTCAGCTTTGTATTGTGCACCGCGGCGATGTTCTGCCTGTTTATGCTGTGGCAAACAGCAGGCCAATTACTGTTTGTTATCAGCCTGATTAGCTTATTAATCAGCCTGCTCTATTCTTTATATGAGATCCAAATCTCCTGTGATGCGATAAATATAGAACTGGAATCACTGCAGCAGGGATAGCCCGGCTAAACAGGTAGCACAATGAGCCAAAACGATTTTTTATTCACCGAAGAAACCAGCACAGCCGAAGAGCCTGCTTTAGCGGCTTCACCCTGGCTGGTATTGGTCGTAGATGACGATGACAGTATTCATCAGATCACCACTTTGGTGCTGAGCAATTTCAGCTTTGAACAACGGCCGTTACAGCTATTGCACGCTCACAGTGCCACTGAGGCTGTGACCATTATTCAGCAGCAGCCGGATATCGCTCTGGCAATTATTGATGTGGTAATGGAAACCCAGCACGCCGGGCTGGAGCTAGTAAAAACCATCCGTCAGACGCTTAATAACCGCCGAATGCGTCTGGTATTGCGTACCGGACAACCGGGCGAAGCGCCGGAAGAACATGTTATTCGTGACTACGATATTAACGATTATAAAAATAAGACCGAAGTTACCGCCATCAAGCTGAAAACCCTGCTCTATGCCGGGCTGCGGTCGTACCGCGATATTTGCATTATTGAACACCACAAAGCCGGCCTGGAAAAAATTATTGCCTGTACCACCAGCTTTTTGCAGTGCAGTTCGTTAAAGCAATTCGCTTCGCTGATCCTCGGACAAGTGGCGTTTTTACTCGGGCTGGAGCGTGAGCAAATCTATTGTTGTGCAGCAATAAACAGTGCGGCAACAGATAGCCTGCAACTGGATGTTATTGCCAGCAATGTAGTAGATAACAACGCGTTACCGCCGGACGTACTGGCTAAAATCCTGCAGGTACAACAGGATAAAACGTCGTACTGTGGCGAAGATTGTTTTATCGGCTATTTTACCACGCACAGAGGCAATGAAAATTTTCTCTATGTCAGCAAAGGCAGCAAGTTAGAGCAAACAGATCATCAACTACTCAGTTATTTTTCGCATAATATTGCTATTGCCTACGAAAACATCCGGCTGCGCGAATTGATGCGCGAGAGCCAGCGCGAATTGTCGTACATTTTGGGCGAAGCAGTAGAGAAGCGCTCGAAAGAAACCGGCAGTCATGTTAAACGGGTAGCCAACTACAGCTACCTGCTGGCAATAAAAGCGGGCTTAGCAGAGTACGATGCTGAAGTGATAAAACTGGCGTCACCACTGCATGATCTGGGCAAGATTGCCATACCGGACCATATTCTGAATAAACCAGGTAAACACGACGCTGACGAATGGGCTATTATGCAGCAGCATGCTGAGCTGGGTTACCAGATTTTACAACATTCCTCTAACGAGATCCTGCAAATGGGTGCCATTATAGCCCAGCAGCATCATGAAAAATGGAATGGTAAGGGATACCCGCAGGGGTTGAGCGCTGATAATATTCATATTGCCGGTCGCATTACTGCTCTGGCCGACGTGTTTGATGCCCTGGGTAGTGACCGTTGCTATAAAAAAGCCTGGCCCTTAGCGCAGATTATCGAACTAATACGTACTGAACGCGGTCAACATTTTGACCCGGCTTTAGCAGATATATTATTGAACAATCTGGATGCCTTTCTCGCCATTCGCGATGCCTATCCGGATTAACCACAGGAAATGCTTATGTTGAGTTTCTCATTTAAACGTTTTGCCGTTGCGATAACCGCTGCAACAGTGTTGTTGATTGCCGGTTGTGCCTCTGGCCCTAAAGTTCGTACCGACGCCGCTGCTAATGTTAACTTCAGCAGCTATAAAACCTTTGCTTTTATGCCAGAGCCGGCGACTGACAATCCGGCGTACGCCACCTTAGTCACACAGCACTTTAAAGATGCGATAACAGCAGAAATGACCGCTTTGGGCTACCAGTACAGCGAGACTGATGCCGATTTATTGGTAAATTTTAATTCTAATGTTGAAGATCGCACTGACGTGCGCTCTACACCAACGGCAAGTGTGCACTACAATTATTATCACTACCGCCGCGGCTACTATCTGGGCTTTCCGCTTTACACCTCCGAAGTTGATACTATTCGCTACAAATATGGCACGGTAAATATCGACGTAGTCGATGCTGCAAAAAAGCAACTGATCTGGGAAGGTATATCTGAAGGCACGTTAAAGCGAGCTGATCTGGAACAACCAAAACCCGCTATTGCCAAAGTTGTCGGCTTGATTTTTCAGCAGTATCCATCCCGCAAGATACCGCTGACACAGTAGCTAATCCAGCTAGATGTTAACCGGCGTTGGGTACTTCACGGCGGATTTTGTCCTGTAACGCCGCACAGTCGGCGTTTTTATTTTGCTGCTGAATAGATAACGTCAGCTCACCTACTGTTATACCGAACTTATGCAAGGTCGTGCGATTGAGCAGGTTTTCGTTATCAATTAAGTACAGCCAGTCTTTTACTTTTACATCCAGCGTGTCGCCGTCATACGGAATACGCAGCGTATATTCCCAGTACAAGCTGTTACCGGCTAACTGGCCTTTGGCCTGGCCTACCACATCGCCGGCACTGCCACTGACGCTGCCATCATCGTTTTGTTGCAGTTGCCAATGGCGCTGCTCAATGCGGCCATCGCTGAAGTAAAACAGCTCGTATAAGTTGCCGTTATTACCCTGCCAGCTGCCACATAATTCCGCCGTAAAACGCACGCTTTGCTTACCTTGCCAGTCATGCAATACGCCCCAGGCCCGGCTTTCACCCTGAAAAAACTGATCCAACTTTAACATTGGCGTCTCGTTGCTATACTCCGACACCGATTGACTGCAACCAGACAGCACAGCCACAAGGGCCAATAAGGATATTTTTTGCATAACGCCTCCTGAATTACGCTAATTTACGGCCAATAACTGTGGGCAGCTCAAAAAAAGGCAAAAAAAATTAGCCTGCAGCAAACTAAATTGTCGCCAAGCCCGACTTAACAGACAAAACCAGCAGAGAATAACAATATCGTGTTTAAACGCAGTGACGACAGCTTAATAGCCAAAGCGTTAAATGGCGACCAACATGCCTGGCAGCAACTGGTAAACCGCCATCAAAGCGCCCTGTTTTACTTTGGCTTGCGTTTGCTTGGCTCAAAAGAAGACGCTAACGACCTGTTACAGGACGTGCTGATGGTGCTGTGCCGCAACCTCGGGCAATACCGCGGCGACAGCAGCTTTAAAAGCTGGTTATTTGGTATCGCCAATTACCGGGCCATGGACATGCTGCGCAAACGCAAGTACAGCGACAACGATGACGCTTTGGCAGAGCTGCCAGACGAGGCACCGGAGCCGGGCCAACAGTTAGCCAGCGACCGGCAACAGCAACAGGTACGTAAGCAATTACTGCTGTTACCGGCCGAGCAACGGCTGGTGATGGAGCTGAAGTTTTATCAGCAATTTACCTTTGATGAGATTGCCAGCCAGTTGGCCATTTCCAGCAACACCGTGAAATCGCGCTTTTATGCCGCCCTGGATAAATTACGCCTGCAGTTGGAGGACGACCATGTCGAACAATCAGCAAATTTTTGAACACTGGCTTGAAGGTAAAATCAGTACTGAACACTGTGCACAGCAGCTACAGCATGACCCCTTGTGGTATAGCCGGCTGCAAAATGCACTGGCTGTGCAGGCTGATGCCAGAATACCGCAGTTTGACGCCATGCCGGCAGCAGACAGCAGCGCGCTGTTTGCCAGCCAGTGGCAGCGGCCAGCCACCAAACGCAGCTGGTGGCCACAAGTTAGTCTGGCGTTGTCCTGTGCCGCAATGCTGATCAGTCTGTCACCGGCGCAATTGCGCCTGCACAATGGCAGCCTGACGCTAAGTTGGCAAAACAGTCAGGCCGAAGTTGAAGCTGCGGTAAGTAGTGCCCTGACAACCTATCAGCAACAGCAACAGCAATGGCTGGCACAGCAACTGGACTTTCAGCAACAAAACACCAGCTCGCAGTTAGTACTGTTAAAAGATTACCTACAGGACGAGCTTAAACGCGACCAGCGCAGCGATATGCTGCAACTGGTGGAATACCTGAATCAGCAGCGCCAGTCTGATTGGCAATACTGGCAGGAAAACTATCAACCGATGCAGGCCGGTTACCGTCCTGCCAACAGCTACTATTTAACCCCAACTGACAGCGGAGTGGTAAAACCATGATTGCATTACGTCGTACCTCATTAGTTCTTGCAGCTTGCGCTGCTGTTATCGGCCACAGTTCACTGTTTGCAGCTGAGGCCAGCCCGGCCCTGAAGAAAAACGCCGATATCCTGCAAACCATTTTGCACACCGCTTTTAAAGAAGGCGAGTCCAGCCGGTTATCGTCGCTGCAATACAGCTACCTGTCTGGCCAGGGTTTACTGTTTCAGGCCAATGCCGCCCGCAGTGGCCGCCATGTGTTTCACTTTAGCGGCTCTGGTATCGCGCCGGTAGCGCCTATTCCCCCAATACCACCGCTGCCCGATGGTGATTTTGAGTTTGAATTTGACAGCGAAGAAATCGAACGCCTGACCGAAGCCGCACAAAATATTGCCGAGCAGGTGCAAGATCAGCAGCGCCAAAGCTACCGCGTTGCAGAAAAGCAACGGGCGATAGAGCGTGAGCTGCGCGATGTCGAGCGGGAAACCCGAGATATTGAGTTTAATAAATCGATCAGCAAGCTGGATAAAGAACAACAGCAAGAACTGGAGAAACTGAGGCAAAAAGCTAAAGTGTTGCAGGAAAAACGCGCAGAAGTGGAAAAAGAAGCATCGCTAAGCCGCAGACAATTGGAAGAGCAACGGGCTAAGCACGTGGCCGAACAACAGCAACAAACAGCCGCCATGGTAAAAGCGGTGGGCGAAAAATTCAGCCAGGTGCTGTGTGATTATGGCGCCAGTTTGCGCGACATGCCGGATAACGAATATGTCACGCTGCAGGTTAATAATCGCAGCAACGAAGGCCGTTATTACTGGGTAGTAAAAAAAGCCGATATAAATCAATGCATGACCGGTAAAATTAAGGCAAAAGATTTACTGGCTAAAACGAATAGCTATCAGTTTTGACCGGTGCTGGTAGCTGAAGCTGTTCCACACTGAGTAAAACGCAAAAATCCACTTTGTCAGTCGGTGTTTTTCGGCGACAATAGCCGGGTTCTGCTACGGAACCCGGCTCTGAGTCATACCCTATGTCTGCTATTTTAAAATCCAGCGATGCACTGAATTTCGATGCCATTATTGATGCATTTTATCAACACGGCTGGGTTTGGCTGCCGAATTTTCTGGACCCACAGCTTAATGCCGCTTTGCTGCATGAAGCGCAGCACGAGGCCGAACTTACCCCTGCCGGTATTGGCCGCCGCAATGATCATCAGCTAAATTTGCAAATCCGCCGCGATGCCACCCAGTGGTTTGATGGCAAAAGTGCCGCCCAGCAGCAATATCTGGCGTTAATGGCCCAGCTGCAGCTGGTATTTAACCGTCGCTGCTTTCTTGGGTTATTTGACTTTGAATGCCACTTTGCCCGCTATAAGCAAGGTGACTACTATCAAAAACACCGTGACGCCTTTAGCGGTCGCTCTAACCGGGTGCTGACGACGGTGAGTTACTTAAACAGCGTAACTCAGGGCGGTGAGCTGGCGTTGTATAACGAAGATGAACAGCTGATAGACAAATTTCTGCCCACGGCAGGCAGCCTGGTATTGTTTGAAAGTGAGCGCTTCCCGCATGCAGTATTGCCGGCCGTAGACAGCCGCTACAGTATCGCCGGCTGGTTTCGCAAAAATGCCAGCATTAACGGCGTGCTGGACCCGGCCAGATAAAACCCCTATTATTATCTCCATGCGCACTTTGTTCAGTTATCTGTTATTCGTTACTCTGGCATTATCCGGTCTGACCGGATCGGTGCAATCTGCGCATGCTTATACCCTGGCCGACGCGCTAAACCAGCAAAGTAGCCAGCACGGCGCAGACACTACAGCTAAAATGCCGTGTCACAGTACAAAGACAGCCGCTGTTGCCCCCCCAGAGCACGATTGCTGCGACCAGCCAAAGCATCAATGCAAAGACGATTGCTGTGCTAAACAATGTGCCACCAGCAGCGCCCTGCTGGCGACAGAATTATTTCGCTATATCCGCCCGGATAACACCGTTGCACAGCAAAACCTGCGCCTGCCGCAATGGCTATTTGCCGAAGATCCGCCACCACCAATAAACGCCTGAAACCCGCTTGTTGTTAACGTCGTGCTTAAGCACGAGGCGTAGTGATTGTTTCAGGAAATTTCGATGAATAAAGTCTACATTTTGGCACTGCTGCTATGGCAGAGTGTATTTACTCTATCCGCTCAGCAAACTGACATGGGCGGGCACAGCACGCATCAGCCCGCTGAAAACAGCGTACAACAAAGCATCTTACCGCAAGCTACTGCACTGTATGCCTGCCCGATGCACCCACATATCAAACGGGATGCTGCTGGCAACTGCCCGATTTGCGGCATGGACTTGCAACTACAACGCCAACAAACAACGGGCAGCATTAGTGTCGACGGCGCTATGCAACAGGCGCTGGCAATCCGCACTGAAACTGCGGCAAAGCGTACTTTATGGCGTTTTATCCAGACTTTTGCTCAGGTGACGTATGCAGAAGATGCCATTCACCACAGTCATATCCGTGCCGAAGGCTGGATAGAACAGCTGTTTGTCCGCAGTTTGGGCCAACGTGTAAAAGCCGGCGACAAACTGTTTAGCTATTACGCCCCGGATTTACTGGTGGCACAGGATGATTATCTGCAGGCGCTATCGGTCAGTACACAAAATGGTGAGCGTAGCAGCAGCTTACTTAACCGCGCCGAAACCCGGCTGCGCCTGCTTGGCCTCAGTGATAAAGACATCAATCAGCTCAAGCAAAGCCGGCAAAGCCAGTATCAGATCAGCGTTTATGCCCATCAGGACGGCGTGGTTACCATGCTGAATGTACGCGATGGCATGTATATCAAACCTGGTGATACATTGATCGAAATCACCAGTTTAAACCGGGTTTGGCTGTTGGCAGACGTAGCCGAAGCCCAGCAAAGCTGGTTGTTTGAAGGCATGAGTGCCGAAGTGGACATACCATCACAGCAACTCAGCGGCATTGAAACTACTGTCGATTACATTTACCCGGCCTTAGATGCGCAAAGCCGCAGCAGCAAAGTACGGCTGAGTGTAGAAAACAGCAAACAACTGCTTAAACCCAATATGCTGCTACCGGTAAGGTTGTACGGCGGAGCCCTTAAAGACGTGCTAACCATACCGCGCGATGCGGTTTTACCAGGAGCTAACAGCAACCGGGTAATAGTGCAAACAGGCGATAGTTTTACTGTGCGGCAGATCAGTACCGGCAGCAGCGCTCAGGGTTATGTGCAGGTGCTATCAGGCTTACACGAAGGCGAGCAGGTGGTGGTATCCGGTCAGTTTTTACTGGATGCAGAAGCCAGCCTGAGTCAGTTGCCGCCTGGTGCTGCAAACAGCCACCAGCATTAGGAGCTTAAACCATGATTAAAGCCATTATCCGCTGGTCGGTACAAAACCCGTTGTTGATACTGCTAAGCACACTGGCGCTGGCATTATTTGGTTATCAGGCCAGCCAACGGCTTAAACTGGATGCGCTGCCAGATTTATCTGATGTTCAGGTGATCATTAAAACCAGCTATCCGGGCCAGACACCGCAAACCATTGAGCAACAAATCAGCTATCCGCTGTCCACTGCCCTGCTGGCAGTACCTAAAGCCAAGGCGGTACGCAGCTTTTCAATGCCAAACGACAGCTACCTGTATGTCATTTTTGCCGATGGGACCGATCCATACTGGGCGCGCTCGCGGGTGCTGGAGTATCTGCAAACGGTAAGTCTGCCTGCAGGAGCCAAAGCGACACTAGGGCCGGATGCCAGCGGCGTAGGCTGGATTTTCCAGTATGCGCTGAGCGCAAAAAACGCCCAGCTGTCGCTGGAACAACTGAGCAGTCTGCAGCAGTTTTACTTAACCCCGGAGCTGCAAAGCGTAACCGGCGTTGCCGAAGTAGCCAGCATTGGCGGTATGGCACTTACCTACCAGCTACAGCTTGACCCACGCCTGATGCGCGCTTACAACGTTAATCTGGCACAGGTAATTGCCGCCATAAACAACCACAATCAGCAGCAAGGTGGCGGTATTATTGAAGTAGCCGAAACCGAATTATTGGTACAGGCCGGCGACTATATACAGTCACTGCAAGACCTGGCTGCAGTGCCACTTGGCGTGCGCAACAGTGCTGACTATCCGTTAACGCTGGCCGATATCGGCACAGTGCAGCAAGTGCCGGCCGCCCGGCGCGGCATAGCCGAGCTAAATGGAGCAGGCGAAGTCGTGGGCGGAATTATTGTGATGCGCCATGGCGAAAATGCGCTTAGCACCATAGACGCGGTAAAGCGCAAACTGGCCGAACTGAAAAACGGCCTGCCCGATGGCGTAGAGCTGGTTACTGTGTATGACCGCTCAGAGCTGATTGAAAACACCGTGAGTAATTTAAGCCAGAAGCTTGTAGAAGAAATGGCCGTAGTAGCGCTGGTATGTCTGGTGTTTTTACTGCATGCCCGCTCTGCGCTGGTGGCGGTGATCAGTTTACCGCTGGCCTTGCTGGCCAGTATTTTACTGATGCAACTGCTGGACATTAACGCCAATGTCATGAGCTTGGGTGGCATTGCCATTGCTATCGGCGCTTTGGTGGACGCGGCTATTGTGATGGTTGAGCATGGCCACAAAAAGCTAGAGCAAGCCAGAGCCACTGGCAAACAACTAAACAAAGCGCAGTTTCGCCAAACCTTAATCGATGCTTGTCTTGATGTCGGCCCGGCGCTGTTTTTCTCTTTGCTGGTGATCACGGTCAGCTTTCTACCGGTATTTATGCTGGAAGCGCAGGAAGGCCGCTTGTTTGCGCCGCTGGCCTACACCAAAACCTTTGCCATGGCCGCAGCGGCTATATTGGCTATTACGTTAATTCCGGTACTGATGCTGTATTTATTACGCGGCAAGCTGCCGTCTGAGCACAGCAACCCACTAAGTCGTTTACTGATAGCACTGTACACACCGCTGTTAAAACTCTGTTTGCGGCTGCCGAAAACGCTGCTGTTGCTAAGTGTACTGGCACTGGCGTCCAGCCTGCTACCGTGGCAACGCCTGTCCAGTGAATTTATGCCGGCCTTTGCCGAAGGCGATCTGTTGTATATGCCCACCACGCTGCCCGGCTTAAGCCCGGCGACGGCAGCGAAATTATTGCAGCAAACCGACCGGTTAATAAAAACCGTACCCGAAGTCGACACCGTGTTGGGCAAGAGTGGCCGAGCCAACACGGCAACGGATCCGGCGCCACTGACTATGCTGGAAACCAGTATTAAACTCAAACCACAAAACCAGTGGCGCGACGGTGTGACGCTTAACGATATTATTGCCCAGCTCGACGCCACGGTGCAGGTTCCCGGATTAACCAACGCCTGGCTTCCGCCGATTAAAACCCGTATTGATATGCTATCTACCGGCATTCGCACTGCGGTAGGAGTAAGAGTCAGCGGGCCGGATCTGACTAGCATTTCGCAGGTGACCCAACAGCTTGAAGCCGCCATTAAGCAGTTGCCAGGCAGCCGCTCGGTATTTGCCGAGCGCGCTGAAGATGGCCTCTACCTGCAAATCAGCCCGGATTTACAGCAGCTTGGCCGCTACGGTCTTACGCTGGCAGAACTGCAGCAATATGTGGCATTCGCCATTGGCGGCGCGCCGCTGGCACAAAGTATTCAGGGTCGCGAACGTTACGATATCAGTCTGCGCTTCCCGCGTGATTACCGCAGCCACCCGGATGATATCCGCAAATTGCCGCTGCAAACTAACGATGGCGCTTATCTGTTGCTGGAACAGGTGGCGCAGGTAGAAGTAGTAAAAGGCCCGGTAATGATCCGCGCCGAAAACGCCCGCTTAACCAGTTGGGTTTATATCGATTTACCCGCGCAAACCCAGCTTGGTGCCTATATCAGCCAGCTGCAACTATTGCTGGCAGAGCAACGTTTTCCGCCTCAAGTCAGTGTTAGCATTGGCGGCCAGTACGAATATATGCAACGCGTGACCGAGCGGCTGCAGCAATTAGTCCCCTTTACCCTGCTGTTGATCGTCATTTTACTGTACTTAACTTTCCGCCAGTTCAGCGACGTGCTGCTAGTACTGCTAACCCTACCATTCGCGCTGAGCGGCAGTCTTTGGCTGCTGTATTTACTGGATTATCAGTTATCGGTGGCGGTAGCGGTTGGTTTAATTGCACTCAGCGGCGTCGCTGCCGAGTTTGCTGTGGTGATGCTGTTGTATTTAAAGCGGGCGGTGGATGATATCAAACCAGAAAATCAGCAGCAGTTATGGCAGGCTATTATGCAAGGTGCCGTGCAGCGGGTACGGCCTAAAGCCATGACAGTACTGACGATAATTGTCAGTTTGTTGCCGATTATGCTCGGCAGTGGCGCCGGTAATGAGGTCATGCAGCGCATTGCCGCGCCAATGCTGGGTGGCATGATAGCGGCGCCTTTGGTATCGATGCTGCTAATGCCGGTGCTGTATTTTCTGCTGTTGCGACGGGCATTGCCGCACGCGTAGTAAGCTTAACGGGTGGCGTCCGGTAGCAGCGCCACCTGTTGCCCGAGTGTTACGCCGTGCCTAGCAAACCAGCCGCGTGGCATTTCCAGTGCAGCTATTACCGGCTGCTGCGATGGCACCGGTGTTTTATCGAACGGCTCAAGCGTTATCAACTCAGCTACAGTCCAGTCTGCACCAATATAAGCCACATCCAACGCCATACTGGTATTGGCCATCCACAACGATATTGCCGTTGGCTCACGGTATAACAACAACATTCCCGGCTCGGCGCTTTGCTGAAACATCAGCCCCTGCGCGCGTTTCTCCGGTGTATCAGCCAACTGCACCTGGATCTGCCTGTCACCCAGCTGCAGTGCTACCAGGCTAAAGCTTTCCCGCGGCTGTTCTGCTGCACAGGCCATTAACGGCAGCAGCAACGCCAGCATTACAATCAATCGATTTATCATTATTTATCCCTGCAACAGATAGCTTAAAGCGATGCCGGCAAAAACCAGCATACCTACGTAGTGGTTATGTAAAAACGCCGCGAAACAGCCCTGGCGGCTGGCCGCAGCAAGACGATACTGATAAACAAAACAGCCGGCTGCCAGTAGCAAAAACAGATAATATACCCAGTGCAACGCCGCCATAGCCCCCACAGCCAGCAACAATGCCAAGGCTAGCAGTTGCAGTGCGGCAATAACCGGCAAGGCATAATCGCCAAATAAAATGGCTGTCGATTTAATGCCGACTTTAATATCATCCGGCCGGTCGACCAGCGCATAGTATGTATCATACGCTACTGTCCACAGCAGGTTCGCCAGATACAGCAGCCACAATAGCGGCGGCAACTGCAGCTGAACCGCCATAAAGGCCATTGGCATACCCCAGCTAAATGCTGCACCAAGCACCACCTGGGGCAAGTGCGTATAGCGCTTCATAAAGGGGTAAACCGAAGCCAGCAACACTGCCACGACAGATAACAGCACAGTTTGCCAGTTTAAAAACACCAATAAACTGGCAGACAACGCTAACAGCAGCACAAACAGCTGCAGCGCTTCGCGGCCACTTACCGCACCACTGGCCAGAGGCCGTTGTTTGGTGCGCTCAACTGCACCGTCCCATTTTCGGTCGGCATAATCGTTAATAACGCAGCCGGCAGCACGCATTAACACCACGCCAGCGCTGAACACCAGTAACAGATGCAGTGGTGGCACGCCTTCTGCCGCCAGCCACAGTGCCCACCAGGTTGGCCACAGCAATAAGTAGGTACCAATTGGCTTGTCCAGCCGCATCAGTTGCAAATAATAACGCCAGTTCGCACGCTTTAACGCCGCCATCATGGTGTTGCAACATCCGCTTCGGCTAATTTCAACTCGGTTATTGCCGGCAAAAACACCTCTGCCACTAACAAAGGTAGGCCGTTAAGCGAAAAAACCGAGCGCCGGGCATGGCACAAGCTGGCAACGCACTGGGGTAAAGCCAGTTTCAGCTGTGCCGTTTCAATGCTGCCGCGCTGTAAGCCAGGCTGCTGAAAAATGTAATCGCCCAAAGGCCGCTCGCCCAGATCAGCCAACGGCTTTAACGTTTCGATTGTGTGTGCCGGCAACCAGCTTTGCGCATAAACGCAGGGCTTATCATCGCACCATAACAGCACTTCGCGCAGCTGTGCAGTAGCGGTACCGGGTAACAATGGCTGTAAAAAAACCGGTAAGGTGCTGCGTTGCTCGTTAAGCAGCTGCACACGAAATTGCCGGCAATAGCGTTTTAACCGTGCCGTCAACGAGGCCGGCTCTAGCAGCCACGGCGCCAGTTGCGACGGCAGGGTTTGCGCTCGGGCAGGTTGCCAATGCACATCGAGAGAAATAGCGGGTGTATTCACAAAAGCACATTCTGTACTGAATAAGTCTGACGGCATCATAGCAAGACCGGGGCAGATTTTCAGCCGCAATAAGCACAGAAAACGGCTTACTGCTGACAAGCTTAACTGGTAAAATGACCGGCTTAACGCTAAGGTTAGTGTCGTTGCTGGCCTATTTTTTATCAACCACAAGTGATACTTATGATCAAAAGCCTGTTGCTTAGCCTGCTACTGTTAGCCGCCCTGCCTACCCAGGCACAAGAACAACCAAAAGAAATTGTGTATTACGGCTTCGACCCGGATATCGTAACAAACTATATTTCCGGCAACCGTCGCAGCTTGGGGTATATCCGTATTACTGTTGAGTTGATGATTGAAGACAAAAGCTTTTTACCGGCTGTAGAGCATCACGAGCCGCTGATCCTGGATATTATTTACGGCACCATCAGCAAGCAGCCGGAAGACAAGATTAAATCATTAACCGGGCGCGAAGAAATACGTCTGGCATTGCTGGATAAATTACAGCAGGCCATGAAAAAAGAAGCCGGCGCCACTATCATCCGTGACCTGCTGTTTACCAAATACCTTTACCAATAAGCCAGAGCTAGTGCCGGGCCTGTTTGCCGCGTAATAACCAGGCCCAGCCGATACCGGCAAGCAAACCGCCCAAATGCGCCCAGTTTGCCATATTGACCCACAACACATCGAAAAAGCCCAATAATAGCCATAACAACATAAAAGCCGCCAGGCCATTGCTGATGTACAGCCCCTGTGCTGAATTTAAGCGGCCAGCCAGCCAAAAATAACCAAACAAGCCATAGACTACACCCGACAACCCACCGAAATTGGCACCAACTAAAAAATACTGCGCCGCATTGGATATTAACGCTATCGACAAACTAACACTGGCTAAGGTTGCAATACCCAGTTGCCGTTCAAACTGCTGCCCCAGATACCACCACCAGGCCAGATTAAATACCAGATGCGTCAGCGAAAAATGTAATAGCACCGGCGTAAACCAGCGCCAGAGTTGTGTCGGGTCGGTCAGTTGCAACAAGGCACTGCTGCTACGCCAGTCAAGTTGTTGCCAGCCATATACCAGCAAGCACAGCGCTAACAGCAACAAGGTAAGCGGCGCCTGCTGCCAAATTTTAACCAGGCTAAAAGCCGGCAGTACCGGGCCTGCCACTGTACCAGGCTGGCTCAGATCCCAGGCCGCCGATTGATAACGTGGATGATCGGGCTGCTGCAAAAACAGAGTCAGTTGCTGTTGTACCTGCTGCTGTTGCTCAGCTGTACCGTACAATTCTGCAAAATCGGCGCGTTGTACAACGGCATTCACTTCCAGCCCCTGCGCAACGCAATACGCCGCAAACAACTGTGCCGCTGCGGCAGAATTTAACTCAGCAAATTTATGCACCGCTGTCACTCACAAAGGGTAACTGGCTGCGCCAGCTTTCAAAACCGCCGTCCATGCTATATACCTGCTCAAAACCCTGCTGCGCTAAATACTGCGCCGCACCCTGGCTGGAATTACCGTGATAACACACCACTACCACCGGCTGCTCAAACTCAAATTGCTGCATAAAACCAACCAAACTGCCATTGGTTAAATGATAAGCACCATCGATGTGACCGGCGGCAAAACTTTGCTCATCACGGATATCGGCAATAACCACTTTACCTTCTGCCTGCAATGCCGCCGTTTCTGTTACAGAAATATGTTTAAAATCTTTCATAACTACCTCGTTTTACTCTGCGCTTATCATACCTCAGTGCGCACCTTTTCGCAGTATTCGCTGAAAAGCCAACCACTCGACCTACTTTAGTGGTAGTTTGACAATAATTGCTGGACACTGATTAAACTATTGTTAACAATACCAACTAAATTGATCGTCATCTCGGAGCCCCTATGTCCAGCCTGATTATTCTGGCTATTTTTGTTGGCCTGCTGTTCTGGGTTATCAGCATTTTTAATACCCTGGTACGGCTGAAAAACCGCTTTCAAAACGCCTTTGCGCAAATTGAAGTGCAGTTAAAGCGCCGGTACGATTTAATTCCTAATTTAGTTGAAACGGCCAAAGCCTATATGGCGCACGAACGCGACACACTGGAGGCCGTTATTGCCGCCCGTAACGCAGCCCTGGCCGGATTAAAAGTTGCCGCCAACAACCCCGGCGACGAAAACGCGATAAACCAGCTGGCCGGAGCCGAAGGCGCGCTGCAAGGCGCGATGAGCCGCCTTAGCGTAGTAATGGAAGCCTATCCTGAGCTGAAAGCTAATCAAAACATGATGCAGCTGACTGAAGAGCTAACCAGCACCGAAAACCGCGTTGCCTTTGCCCGTCAGGCTTTTAATGATGCGGTTACTGAATACAATGCGTATAAACAGAGTTTTCCGGCACTGTTATTTGCTACCAGTTTTGGCCATGCCACTGATGCAAAATTACTTGAGTTTGCCGACAGCGCCGCAATCCAGGCTGCCCCCAAAGTCAGTTTTTAATCGGGGTCAGGCCGCAGCATGAGCAGTAACTTCTTCGCCCAGCAGGATTTGGCGCGCCGCAACACCCGCATTCTGGTATTGCTGTTTTCGCTGGCGGTGCTGTTATTGTTGTTGCTGACCAATATAGTTGCTTTAGTAAGTCTGGGGTTTGTCGACCCGGCCGTTATTAGTGGTATGGAGCACTGGCAAAGCCTGCCCTGGCATCTGGTCGCCTGGGTAAGTTTGCTGGTCATTGCCGCTGTCGGTTTAGCGGTGCTGTACAAATGGCAGCAGCTAAAGGCCGGCGGTAAAGTGGTAGCCGTCTCCCTTGGTGGCGTCGTTATTTCTCCCGATAGCGCCGACCCGCTGCAACGTCGTTTACTGAATGTCGTAGAAGAAATGGCACTGGCTGCCGGTACCCCGGTGCCGCCGGTGTATTTATTAGCCGAGCCCGGCATTAACGCCTTTGCAGCCGGTTACAGCCCGGCCGATGCCGTTATAGGCGTAACCCAGGGCTGTCTGACACAACTTAACCGTGAGCAATTGCAAGGTGTAATAGCGCATGAGTTCAGCCATATCTTAAACGGCGACATGCGGATGAATATCCGCCTTATTGCCATCTTAAACGGCATTTTGTTTCTCGGCCATATTGGTTACTACATGTTGCGTGGCAGCAGAGGCAGCAGCGTGGCCCGAATTGGCTCAGGCCGTTCGTCTAACAATAAAAACAGTGGTGGCGGTATTTTACTGCTGGCGCTGGGACTGGTAGTTATTGGTTATGTCGGCTCCTTCTTTGGTAATCTGATTAAAGCTGCCGTCAGTCGCCAGCGTGAATTCCTGGCCGATGCCAGTGCCGTACAGTTTACCCGCAACCCCGGCGGCATCGCCGGCGCACTAAAGGTGATTGGCAGCCAGAGCAGGCAAAGTAGCATTGCCAACCCTAATGCCGATGAAAGCAGTCATTTATTTTTTGCCGAAGCCATCAGCCGTTGGGCGGCCATTTTTGCCACTCACCCGCCACTGGCACACCGGATAAAACGGCTGGAGCCGCAGTGGAATGGCAAGTTTCCAACACCAGCCAGCGCCAAACCCGACACTCAAAAGGCAAACGAAGCCGCCAGCGCCAAAACCACCGGAGGCACGAATACCGAACGCTTGCAACAAGCATTGCCGCTATTGCTGCTGCACAGCAGCCGCCAGACTGAGCCGGCACAGGCACTGGTGTGTTGTTTGCTGTTACAACAGGACGATAATAGCCGCAACGAACAATTACGGCTGATTAAGCAACTGGGCTCCGTCTCCTTACTGCAACAGGTTGACCAGCTATGTGACACCGTCGCCACATTAAACGCGCTGCAGCAGGTACAATTGTTGCAACGTCTGATGCCAGCACTTAAAGCGCTACCACAACAGCACTTTAGTGCGTTCAGCCAGTTAGTACAGGCTTTGTTACACGCCATTGCTGCACCAGGCCTTGGCCCCTGGCTGGTAAGCCAGTTTGTTGAACATAGCCTGGCAACACAGTTTGACCCGTCCCAAATCAGCAAGCGTTATAGTACAAAAGCGCTGGCACAACTGGCGCCGGCTGTTAGTCAGTTACTGGCGCTGGTCAGCAGTGTTGCCGGCGACAACACTCAGCAACAGCAAGCCTGGCTTGCTGCCATTGCCACGCTGGATTTTAGCCTCGACGCCAGCAGACCTACCGTAAGCCTGTCAGAACTTAGCCGGCAATTACCCGCCTTACTGACCCTGGCCCCGCTGCAAAAACAACGGTTATGGCAGGCGCTTGAAGCCTGTGTCCAGGCTGATCAGTTGCTACAAACCAATGAGCAAGCCTTGCTGCTGGCGTTGGCACTGCTACTTGAAATGCCCTACCAAACTGCAGCGAAAGCCTGACAACAGCGCTGCAGCCAAAGCTGTTAATGGCAACCTGAGTGTTTATCTGCTGGATTATTACCCGGCACCCTTTAGCATCTGGCTAATTTCAGGTAGAATTAGCGCCCATTTTTAAGCAGGAAACCGTCATGACCGATAATCGCTTGTTTTTGTTGTACGATACGTCGTTTGACGAGATGGATGCCGAAGGCAGTCCGGGTTTTGGCTATGTCCTGCTATTTAACAGCACCGACGCCGAGCAATATCAGGCCGGGGAAAATCCCAGTTGTGCCGCCGTATCGATGCTGTTTACCGATCATTCCGACGGCAGTATCAGTGGTGATCTGCTTGGCTGGGCGCATCTGGACGCCGACATTTTTCAGCAATTCCCACTCGGGCAGTTTTTTTTGTTGATGGAGCAAGCTGCACAAGTGGCGATCAATGCTTACCGTCAGGTCGGCCAGGTGCCAGATCGGCTGGTGGCACAGCATCTGGATGATGACGAGCTGATCCAATTCGATGTGCAATTTAACGATTTGCAACTCAATGAACAACAATCAGAGCAGCAGCTGGCACAAACCCTGATGTCAGGCCGGCCTTATCTGGATTCTTAACGGTACTGACTGTAGTATAATTCAGGTTCGCCACAGCCCTACTGCGCAGTTACTATAACGCAGTGTACTTAGACTAGGTTCCGGAGAAAGCGTTATGGCGCAGGCCATTGATATGTCAGCAATTGAACAGGCGTTAACCGGCTTTACCATACCACCACAGCCGGAAATTCTGCAGCATATTCAACAGCAATTGGATATGCCCGAGCCTAATATTAAGCGTATTTCCGCACTGATTAATCTGGATATCGGCATTGCCGGCTTTACCCTCAAAGTGGTTAACTCGGCGTTCTTTGGTTTGCGGCGTAAAATCACCTCGGTAGAGCATGCCTGTAAGTTTCTCGGTGTTAACCGCGTAATAAAGTTAGTACGCAGTGTATTGTTACGTTTTACGCTGGCTGAAGGCTGCAACGACAAATTCAGTTTAAAAATGTGGGCCAGTGCGTTGCAAACGGCCAATATTGCCATGACGTTAGCAAAGCATTTTAATTTCAGCCAGGATATTCAGGACGACTGCTACAGTTTGGGCTTGTTTCACAACGCTGGCATTGCACTTATTCATCAGCAGGTTGATAGCTACGAGCAGACAATGCAGCAAGGCCTGCAGCAAGGCCGTGGTTACAGCGAAATTGAAGAGCAGTATTTTCAAACGTGTCACGAGGTGCTGGGCTATCTGATCGCCGAATCCTGGAGCCTAACCCCTGAACTGTGTAATGTAATTGCCTATCACCATAGCCCGGCCTTAATGCTGGAGTCTGACAGTGAGCTGGAAAAACAGTTGTTTGCGCTGTTAAAACTGGCAGAGCATTTTAGCGGCGAAAGCCGGCAATTGTTTAATATCACCTTAGATCCGGAATGGGAGCAGCATAAAAGCGCCATTCTCGATGAGCTTGAGCTTGAACCATTGCAACTGCCTGAACTGGCTGAACTGCTGCACCGGGCACAGGTCAGCACCATCTACTCTGTCTGAGCATGGTGCACCACAAGCTGCATTTGCCAGAAAAACGCTGCCCGCAGTGTGGCCTGACATTTAGCTGGCGCAAAAAATGGCAATTAAACTGGGACAAGGTTATTTACTGCTCTGAGCGTTGCCGCCGCAGCAAAACCGCTGATAAAACAGAAGACTAATGAACATAATCCTGGCTCCGATGGAAGGCGTAGTCGACGCCCTGATGCGCGACATGTTAACGCGGATTGGCGGTTACGATTTATGCATCACCGAATTTATCCGCGTGGTAGATCAACAACTACCCGCCCGGGTTTTTACCCGTTTATGTCCGGAGCTACTCACCGGCGGTAAAACCTTTGCCGGCACGCCGGTGCGGGTACAATTACTGGGCCAGGAGCCCAACTGGCTGGCAGAAAATGCAGTACGTGCCGTCGAGCTTGGCTCAGCCGGTGTCGATTTAAACTTTGGTTGTCCGGCCAAAACCGTGAACAAAAGCCGCGGTGGTGCGGTATTGTTAAAAGAAACTGAGCAGTTATACCGCATAGTCAAAGCGGTACGCGATGCGGTACCACAACAGTTTCCGGTAAGTGCAAAAATTCGCCTCGGTTACGATGATACCAGCTTAACGCTGGATAATGCCGCTGCGATAGCCGCTGCCGGCGCCAGTATGCTTACTGTGCATGCCCGTACTAAAACGGACGGCTACCGGCCACCGGCGTACTGGCCCTGGATTGCTAAAATCAAACAACACGTTAGCATACCCTTGGTGGCTAATGGCGAGATCTGGAATGCCACCGACGCCGTCTTATGCCGGCAACAGTCAGAATGCACTGACATTATGCTTGGTCGCGGCGCACTGGCGCTGCCTAATTTAGCCCGTACTATCAGCCATGGCGATGCCGTAATGCCCTGGCCACGCGTGCTTGAATTGCTGATGCAGTATTCTGAATTTGAAATCTGTGGTGATAAAAGTCAGTACTACAGTAACCGGATTAAACAATGGTTTAGTTATTTAAAACTGCAATACCCACAGGCTGCCGAGTTATTTGTGCAACTACGCCTGTTGCGAAAAAGCAGCGATATTCTGCATACCCTACAGCAGGCGCGACACAACGCTTCAGCTTAACCACGCTTATAAACTGGCTAAATGTTAGCCATCATTGCTGACAATCCGGTAAAGCATTGAATAAAGACTATACTCCTCAGACAGTTAGTTTAAGGAGAATACTTTATGCCAATACAGGTCGCCGTGCTGCAGGAAAGCCGGCCACAGGAAAAACGCGTTGCCATGGTACCCGCCGTGGCCGACAAACTCAGCAAGCTCGGCTGCAACATCAGTATGCTAAGCGGTGCCGGCCTGGCCAGTAAACTGCCCGACAGCGCCTATAGCAATGTCAACTTCGCCGCTACCTGGCAGCAACTGCTGACAGATGCCGACATAGTACTGGCCGTGCAGCCGCCAACCGCCAGCCAAATAGAGTTATTAAAACCCGGCACTATCTTAATCAGCTTTGTTTACCCGCATAAAGAAGCTGACCTCACCCGCCTGTTATGTGACAAAAAAATCACCTGCTTTGCGATGGAACAGGTACCGCGCATTAGCCGCGCCCAGGCGATGGATGCGTTATCATCGCAAGCCGCACTGGCCGGTTACTATGCCGCGTTGCTCGGTGCCACACAGCTGGCCCGCATCCTGCCGATGATGACTACAGCGGTAGGCTCTATCCGCCCGGCGCGTTGTCTGGTAATGGGGCTGGGTGTCGCCGGCTTACAAGCCCTGGCTACCGCCCGGCGCCTCGGTGCCATTACCGAAGGTTACGATGTCAGGCCAGAAACCAAAGAGCAGGCCGAATCCCTGGGCGCCAAGTTTGTTGATACCGGTGTCGATGCCCGGGGCGAAGGCGGCTATGCCCGCGAACTGACACTGGATGAGAAAGACAAAATCGCCAGTGTGGTAACACGGCATATTCAACAGGCCGATATTGTCATCACCACCGCTGCGATTCCGGGGCGCCCGTCACCAAAACTGATTAGCAAAGCCCAGGTAGAGGGTATGAAACTGGGTGCTGTGATTATCGATCTGGCTGCCGAAGGCGGTGGCAACTGCGAATACAGCGTACCAGGTGAAACCATACAGCAGGGCCAAATCAGCATAGTTGCACCGCTGAATGTGCCGTCAATGTTGGCCGAACATGCATCCGAGCTGTATGCCAAAAACCTGCTGAATTTATTGCAGCTGTTTGTCATTGACGGCGAAATTAAACTGGATTGGCAAGATGAAGTGCTGGCAAAAACCGTACTGACACATCAGGGCGAGATTAAACCAGCTGCGGTCAAGGCCGCACTGACACAACAACAATAAGCTGTAATTAATTACTGACTTTGGGGGACAATATGGAATACACCACCACCATCTTAACCGGCTTTGTCGCGCTGTATATTTTTATGCTAGCCGCCTTTACCGGCTTTGAAATCATCGGCCGGGTGCCGGCCATTTTGCACACACCGCTGATGTCCGGCTCTAACTTTATTCACGGCATAGTAGTGGTTGGCGCTTTGTGGGCGCTGTTAAATGCCAGCTCGCTACCACAACAGATCATTGGCTTTGTTGGCGTGTTATTGGGTGCCGGTAATGCCGCGGGTGGCTATGTGGTTACCGAGCGCATGCTGCAAATGTTTAAACCGTCCAGCAAAACCACTAAGGAGTAAGGCATGAACACAGCTTTACTCATCGACAGCAGTTATTTTATTGCCGCCTTTTTGTTTATTTATGGCTTAAAACGCATGTCATCGCCGCTGACAGCCCGTTCCGGTATTGTCGTTGCCGGCTGGGGCATGGTACTGGCGGTACTGGCCAGCTTTTTGTATACGCTGGATGTAAACGAAGCCGCCAAACCGCACCTTAACACCAACATCGTACTGGCGTTGCTTGCTTTGGCGCTTGGCCTTGGCTGGGCCTGGCGCAGCGGTAAAAAAGTCGCCATGACCGAGATGCCGCAAATGGTGGCACTGTACAACGGTATGGGGGGGGGCGCTGCCGCTGCTATAGCTGCCATAGAGCTGATTGGTTACAAAACCCATGGCACTGTTTCGCTTAGCCTGGCGGTGTTAGGTGGTTTAATTGGCGCTATGGCGTTATCGGGCTCGTTAATTGCCTGGGCCAAGCTGGATGGCCGTATTAACGGCACTCTGCGCTTTAGTGCCCTGCAACTGGTTAACGGCAGCCTGTTGTTAGTACTGTTCGCTATTGGCGCTTACATCATCTGGCAAGGCGGCGCGGTAGAATGGCCGTTATTCGCGCTGTTTTTTGCCCTGGCACTGCTGTATGGCGTAATGATGACTATGCCAATTGGCGGTGCTGATATGCCAGTGGTGATATCCTTATACAACGCCTTTACCGGCTTAGCCGTCGGCTTTGAAGGCTATGTACTGAACAACCCGGCGCTGATGATTGCAGGCATGGTGGTTGGCTCGGCCGGCTCCTTGCTGACACTGCTAATGGCAAAAGCGATGAACCGTTCGGTCGCCAATGTGCTGTTTTCTAACTTTGGTGCCGCCAGTGAGGACGACGATGCTGATATCGCCGGCAGCCAGAAGCCGATAGATGCCGCTGACGCCGGTATTAATATGCGCTATGCCAGCAAGGTTATCATAGCGCCCGGTTATGGTCTGGCGGTCGCTCAGGCCCAGCACAAACTGTTTGAACTGGTAAAACTGCTGCAAGACGCCGGAGTTGAGGTTAAGTTTGCTATTCACCCGGTAGCCGGGCGTATGCCGGGCCATATGAATGTGCTGTTAGCTGAAGCGGGTGTGCCGTACGATATTATCTTTGATATGGAAGATATTAACGATGAGTTTAAAGAAGCCGATGTTGCCATAGTGATTGGTGCCAACGACACAGTTAACCCGGCAGCGCGCACTAATAAAAGCTCGCCGATTTACGGCATGCCGGTACTGAATGTTGATATGGCCAAGCAGGTGTATGTGGTAAAACGCGGCCAGGGTAAGGGCTACTCCGGCGTTGAGAATGCATTGTTTTACGCCGACAATACCCAGATGGTATACGGCGATGCACAAAAAGTAATGGTTGCAATGATCCAGGCCATTAAATCACTGGCAGGCGGCCATTAGGCCGCTTTTTACCGTTAACAGCAGTGTCAGGCTCCAACGGCAGCAAAATGTGTTATAACAGCTTGTAACACCAAAGTTGGGGGAGCCTGCTATTGATGAGTCCGCAAACTTGCATAAAACTGCTATTACTTCTGGTCTTGTTGCTGGGTTCTACATACTGCCGCGCTAATCAGCCGCTGTCTTTGCAACACTACAGTATTGAAAACTGGACCACTCAGGATGGTTTGCCGCATTCGTCCATCAATGCCATTACTCAAACTACCGATGGCTATTTGTGGCTGGCTACCTGGGAGGGGCCGGTACGCTACAATGGCAACAACTTTAAAGCCTTTAACCGTAAAGATAGCGCCGTTCTAGCCAATGCCGGCATTCGCAACTTTACCCAGGCCGCCGACGGCAGCTTGTATCTGGCCGGCGTCAATGGCGATGTCATCCGCTATAGCCAGCAACAATGGTCGTCCTTTCGTCCGGTAAACAGCATGTTGTTTGATATTCTGCCGCTGGCCGACGGTGACTATTTAATGGCCACTGCCGGTAGCGGCCTGCTGCGGTTAACCGGTGCTGAGCAACAACGGCTGACCCGGGCCGATGGTTTACCGGCCGATCTTATTTACAAAATTAAACAAAGCCCGGACGGCGGCATCTGGCTGGCAACAGCGGCTGGGCTGGTAAAACTTAATCCCGACTTTACTGCACCCGCCGTCTTGCAACACTATTTTCCGGCGCAGCAGGTGTATGATTTGCTGTTTCACGAAAATGGTAGCTTTATTGTCGCGACCGACAGCGGCGTTTACCGCGGCTGGCACCATGATCCCAGCCCCCAGTTTGAGCAACTTACCGATACGGCGGCTGCAACCTTATTGGTTGATCACTATGGCACGCTGTGGTTTGGCGGTGTCAGTGCCGATCTGTACCGGCTAAATAGTGCCAATCAGGTTGAGGCACTGCGGCTGGATAATGATCTCAGTGCCAACCGCGTACTATCGCTATTTCAGGACCGTGAACATAATATCTGGGTTGGCACCAGTAACGGCTTAAAGCGGGTACGCGAAGTGCCGTTTACCAATCTAACAACCTATAACGGTTTACAGGATAACTTTGTCCGTACTGTGCTGGAACATCCGGACGGCAGCTTGTGGATAGGCAGTACCGCAGGGCTGGATCGCTATGCAACCGATGGCAGCATCACGCCGGTACTGCAGCACACCTCGGTACTAAGCCTGGCATTGGGCCAGCACGACAGTATTTGGGTTGGCACGCATAACCAGGGGCTGTTACATATTGCAGAGCAACAACTGGTGCGACAATACAGCAGCGCCGACGGCCTGGCATCAAATAATATCCGCGCCATCCTGCCTGGCGGCAATATCCTTTGGCTGGCTACCGCCAATGGTGTGCATCAGTTGAACAGCGACACCGGGATTATCAGCCGTATACCGGAACCAACACATAACAGCTACATTTTGTCGTTGCAGCTGCTACCGGATAACCGACTGGTAATTGGCACCAACGAAGGCGCCGGTATCTGGTTTGACAACACTTATACACCGCTGTCAGCCCAACCGGAGAATAACAACCGTCGGGTACTGGGCCAGTGGTTTGATCAAAGTAGCGGTGACATCTGGCTGGCAACAGACAAAGGCCTGGGCCGCTGTCGTCAGCAACAACTGCAGTTTATTGGCCTGGAAGCCGGCCTGCTATCGGATACAGTGCTGCAAGTGGTACCCGACAGGCTGGGTAACTTATGGCTGACTACCAACCGCGGCATAGTGCGGCTAAATCTGGCGGCAGCCAATGCTTATCTGGACAATCCAGCCAGCCCGTTGGCGATGCAGCTGTTTAATGAAAAAGACGGCATGCGCAATGCACAAAGTAATGGCGGCTCTTCGCCGGCCGCCATTACCCGGGCAGATGGCAGTATCGCCGTTGCCACCGCAGGTGGCGTGGCGATTATTCAGCCACAGTTGCTGCACAGGTTTGTGCCGCAAACGCCGCTTATTCAGTTTGAAAGCATCATGGCGAACGGCAAGTTGCAACCGCCAGGCGATTTAATCACCTTAAAAGCCGGCACCGAGCGGCTGGCAATCCGCCTGGCTGGTTTAGGCTTTGTCGCGCCGGAGCGTTTGCGCTTTCGCAGTAAACTCGAAGGTTTTGATGAAAACTGGATCGAGCGTGAAGATCTGCGGTTAACCGAATACACTAATCTGTCGCCAGGACTTTATCAGTTCGAAGCGGCAGTATCCTATGCCGGCGGCGACTGGAGCCCGGCAATCAGCCAGCAGTTTTTACTGCAGCCCCATGTCTGGCAACGCAAACTGTTTTGGTTTGTACTGATTGGCCTCAGCCTGTTGTCGATTGCCGCCATCCTGCGCTGGCGCATCCGGCTAAGCCTGTCACGCGAGCTGCAACTGCAGCGGTTAGTGGCAGAAAAAACCCAAGCACTGCAATTGCAAACGACACACCTGCTTGAAATGGACAAAGAGCGGCAACAGTTGTTAAACAAAATACAGCAACAAGCTGATTTTTTCGCCGCCCAGGCCAGATTAGACAGCCTGACCGGGCTTGGCAACCGCAGGGCATTTGAAGAGGCTTGCCGCAATGAATTTATCCGTATTCAACGCTACCCGCACCCTTTGTGCCTGGCCATAGTTGATATCGACCACTTTAAATCGATCAATGACAACTGGTCACATACTGTTGGCGATTATGTAATACAACGGGTAGCTAAAGCGCTGCAAGCCGGATGCCGCGAAACCGATATTACCGCGCGCTGGGGTGGCGAAGAATTTGTACTGTTATTGCCGGAAACCACGACAGAGCAAGCCTTAACGATTTGCGAAAAACTGCGCCAGCGCATCAGCGAGCTGGATTTAACCGATATCGCCAGTGATTTGCATGTCACGGCCAGCTTTGGTGTGGCCTTGCGCCAGCAGGAGCCGGCTTTTGAAGCAGTACTGGCCAAAGCAGACAAAGCGCTCTATGCGGCAAAAGTCGCTGGCCGCAACCGGGTAATGCTGGCAGACGATTAACCCGGCCGGCTGGTAGCGCTTAACTGGCGATGACACAGCAACGCCAGCGTTTGCAGTGCCCGTTCTAAGCGGGCGTCCGGCGTCACTGCACAGTTTAAGCGGATAAAATTGCTAAACAGCGGCTTGTGCCGCGCCGGCGTTGGCGAAAATATCGACCCTGGCGCTATGCTGATTTTTTCAGCCAGCGCCTGCTGCGCCAATAAATATCCATCTACACCGGCCGGCAACTCGACCCAGAGAACAAAGCCGCCCTGCGGCTGGCTAACACGGGTACCGGCTGGAAACAACCGGCCGATACTGCTGCTGATGCGGCTAATGGCTGCCTGATACTGTGGCCGCACCTGACGTAAATGCCGCTCATACTGGCCATTTTTTAACAGCCTGGCCACCGCCAACTGCGGCAAGGCTGCACTGCTGATATTGCTGATAAATTTCAGGTACTCCAGTTTGGCAGTATGTTTGGGCGCGATTACCCAACCCAGGCGTAAATCAGGTGACAACGTTTTAGAAAAAGTACTGCAGTAAAAAATATCCTGCTGCGCTGCCAGCGCTAAGCAGCTGGCGGGCCTGATGGCGGCAAAACCTAAATCACCATAGGTATCATCTTCAATTAACGCGATACCACGCTCGCCCAGCATAGCCGCAATACGTTTTTTATGGCTGGCCGGCATCAGGCTGCCAAGCGGATTGCTGTAGTTGGCAATTAACACGCAGGCCTTTACCGGCCATTGCTCTAAAGCTTGCTGCAGCACGTCTGGCGCTATACCGGTTTGTGCATCAGTGGGCAGCGCCAGCGCCTGTAAGCCAGCGGCCTCCAACGCCTGCAGCAAGCCATAAAACGCCGGCGATTCTATTACAACCACATCGCCCGGCTGGGTTACGGCCTTTAAACTCAGCATCAGCGCTTCCTGACAGCCATTGGTAATAATAACCTGCTCCGGTGATACCACAGCGCCATGCAGCGCCATACGCCGGGCTATTTGCAACCTCAGCTCAGGTGCGCCGCGGCTGGCTTCGTAACGCATTAAGCGTGTCGGATCCGTTTTCATTACCTGCTGTAACGCTTTATGCAGCGCATGCTGTGGTAAATACGTCAGTGCCGGTACTGCAGCACCCAGAGCCATAAAAGCAGGGTCCGCCGCCGCTTTTGACAAGGTCAGCGCCATTTGCTGGCTGCTAACGATGCTGGGAACAACACTCGGCGGTAATACAGCACTGCTAAGCGGTGGTGGTTGATAGCGGGCTTTAACTACATAGCCGCTGCGGCTATTTGCCTGTAAATAACCATCCGCTTCCAGCTGGCGGTAGCTAGCCACTACGGTAGATACACTAAGCGTGCGCCGTTTGGCCAGCTCACGCACACCGGGCAAGCGGTCACCGCAGGCATACTGGCCTTGCTCTATCTGTTGCTGTAGCTCCTGCGCCAATTGCTGGTAACGAAACATCGCCGCTGCACCCTATCCGTTGATTAAAAACTGCTGAGCGCCTGCCATAACGGCGGTAGTACCGATAGCGCCAGCAACGCCCCCATAATGCGGTTGAACCAGCGCCGTTGCTGAGGCGCCGTTAGCAATCGTTTTAAGCCGGCACCAAATAACAACCAGCTACCGGTGCACGGCAAGCCAACCAGCAAAAACACCAGCGCAATTAAGGCCAGCTGTTGCCAGTACACACCTTGCAAGCTGGTAAATGCCGCTATGGCACCGGTGATCATCACCCAGGATTTTGCATTAACCCACTGAAACAAAATTGCCTGAATAAAACTCAGCGGTTTGCTATTGCCGTTGGTAATCTGCACAGGCTCTGCACTGGCAATTCTCCAGGCCAGATACAGCAAATACACCGAGCCAATAAGTTTAATGAACTGATGCAGCAACGGTTGTTGTTGCAGCAGCAACCCGGCCCCAAAACCGACGGCGCACAGCATCAGCAGAAAGCCCAGCTGAATACCAGCCAGGTGCGGCAAGCTTTTTTGCACACCGTAATTTACACCAGACGACATAATCATAATATTGTTAGGCCCTGGCGTAATACTGGTGGCAAAGGCAAAAAATACTAAGGTCCAGAACAGTTCCATCTTGCAAGCTCTACAGTTGTTTACAGTGAAGCCAACAATAGCGCCTGCACTAATCTGAAAATATACACAGTCATTTGGTAAAAAAGCGGCACAGTTTTAATAAAACCAGTAAAAAAGCAGTACAGCATTGACCGGATGTAATACCCGCAATACGAAGTGTCATATTGAAAGATTAAGCGGCTAGTACCTAACTGTGCAGTAACAGCCTGCCGACAGTACTGAGGATCACCAACAGAATGGCACTGTACAATACCTTTTCGGCCAGCTTTTCCCTGCGGCTTTTGTTTTTTATCTGTAAGGTATGCGACAATTTCAGAAAGAAAAATTCCGGAATTAATGCCATAGATACAATAAACAACACAGCAGCAATTCCTGAAACGGTATCAAATGTCACCGCACCTTGCTGAAACAGATTAAGCGCCAGATTAAAAAAAACTGCAGCGGCAAGCGCAAAGCCAACTGCAGAAAAAACTTTATGTTTGAGTGTACTGCCTAACATCTGCACGCCTTACCTTAAAACTGCACATAGATGCCATAACCACAGCCGACAGTAACCGCCAGCCAAAAGAAAAGCTTTAGCTCGGCCCACATATCTTCGTAGTACTGGCCACGAAACAGACTGAGAATATCAGGCGTAAAGCAAAACTTAACGCAATGCATAAACTCATCCCAAGTGTCGAATAACAGCTTGTATAACATATAGCCAACGGCGCTGCCGCCAAGTATTGCCAATATTACGCTCATGTTAATGTAATTTCCCCACTCCACGCCGCACAGCGCTAATACATACGCCAGGCTAAGCTGTCAGTGAATAATAGCGCTGTTGTTATAAAACAGTAAAGTAGTTAGTATCTTAGTTAATTAACCATTTTGCAGGTTTTCATGCCTTTGTTAGTAAAACTTAGAAAAGTTAGCACCAGAATGCTGGCCGCAGTATTAATGACTATAGTAGCGATTTATCTACTGCTGCTACTCATCAACCTTAAAGATCAGCCACCGTCAGCTGCAGCCAATACCTTGCAGCAGCTGCTAATTAGTGCCAGACCGGCAGTAGAGCAAACTGCAGCGAATAATGGCTATTTGTATCTGGCAAAATATGACAAACCAGCTAAATACCGACTGGCAGAGCCTTTAACAGAGTTACTGCGCCAGTGCGAAACTAACGATTGCAATGCCGTGTTGATGGCACAAACTAACTTGCCAGAGTTGGTGGCGCAACATCAACCACTGAGTGATTTTTACCAACAACTGCTCAGCGTGCCTTATTGGTATCAGCCCATTCCCTCCGACACAACCGAAGCGTTGCCGTCTTTTTTTGTTGTATACGAAGGGCAACAGCTGCTATTGCTGCAGGCCTGGCTGGCGGCACAGCAGCATGACCTTGCCAAAGTGACGCAATTATTGCAGCAAGATTTGCAGTTCTGGCGTACATTTCTGGTAAAAAATAATCTGCTGATTAACAAATTGATCAGTGGGGCGGCGATTAAAAGGCACTTTAACTTTGCAGCTCACATCAAACAACAACTTGCGCCAGAACAAGCCAGCGCCATATTGCCGCAAGCCTGGCTTAACGCCTTTACTGAACCAGAATTAAGCCTGCAACTAGTAATAGCCAGTGAATGGGCGTACAGCAATGTGATTACCGAAACCGTCATCCTAAAAGCGCCACAGAGCAGCAGCATCAGTTTTAGCGAGCAACTAGAATGGTACCTGCTTACCCCGCTGCTAAAGCCGCAGGCTAGTAGTAATCAGCTTGCCGCCACGCTGCTGGCTTATGTCAATGGTAAATCGCCGGATACCACTCCCTGGTATAGCTGGCTTTACAACCCAGTAGGTAAAATACTTAGCAGCGTTACCCAGCCAAACTATCAGCGCTATTTTACACCGTTTGCTGAACTGGAAACCTTACGCCAGCAGACAATAGCAGTCTCAGCTGCCTCTAGCCGACAGTAAGGTCAGCATAGACAGACTTTTGCCAGCCGAGTACACTGGAGCTGAATATGATTGATAAACAAGGCAATACCCGTGAATAAAGAAGCGTTGTCTGCAGAACAAATTGCGGCGATAAAAACCGAATTCGACTTTTTTGACCGCGACGGCAATGGCCGTATCGATTTACCCGAGTTTATTGAGCTGTTAACGGTACTAGCCCCTAAAACCAAAGCCAGTCGGGTTGAAGAAGGTTTTAAACTGGTCGACAGTAACAACAACGGTTATATCGACTTTGCCGAATTTTTAGACTGGTGGCAGGATTGCTGGTGGGAATATTAATACTTAAAGCCAGCTTTGCCGGCTTTAATCGGCAAAACTAATCTTGCCCATAGTAACGCCCGGTATACCCTCGCGGGCGTTGCTAAACTGCTGTTTTCCCCCGACTAAACATTCATTAGCCAGCACGGCAAACAGCACCGCCTCTTTGGCATCCGGGTTTATGGCCAACTCGGCGGTGGTTTTAATACTCACTTGTGGCAAAGCCTGCTGAATATGACTTAACAGCAGTGGGTTATGAATGCCGCCGCCGCTGGCGTAGATCACAAAATTATCCAGCGTGGCGGTAGTTTGCGCTATCGCGCTAATAATCATATCGGCACTAAAGCGGTTAAGCGTGGCCATAATATCGGCATGGCTTAATGTCTCAGTGCCTGACTGCTGCTGCGCTTTAGCAAGATAGCTAAGGTTAAACACTTCCGGCCCGGTGGTTTTAGGAAAATCCAGTGCAAAAAACGAGTCTTGCTTTAACGCCAGAAGTAAGGCTTCACTTACCCTACCCGCTGTGGCCAGCGCTGAGTCTTTATCAAAATACTGCCCCGGATAGTACTTTTGAATATAGGCATCCATCATAGTATTGCCCGGGCCTATGTCGGTACTAAACACGGCTTCGGCATCCAGCGTCTGCGGCAGCCAGGTAAAGTTAGCGATACCGCCGATATTCAGCATAATGCGGTTTTCATCTTTGCTGCTAAACAACAGATAATCACCATATACCGCCAATGGCGCGCCTTCTCCACCGGCAGCGATATGCTTCTGGCGAAAATCACTGATGGTGGTAATACCGGTCGCCACCGCTAAATGGTCACCATCGCCCAGTTGCAGGGTGGCATTGCCGTAATCGGCCAAACGGTGCTGCCGTTTGGGGCAGTGATATACCGTCTGACCGTGGCTGGCAATAATATCGACAGCATTGGCGCTTAACTGCCAGGCGGCTAAACACTGGTTAATGATGCGGCCATGCTCCTGGGCTATCCAGGGATTTAGCAACGTAATAGCCTGCAGATCAACGTCTCGTTTGGCAAATACCGCCTTCACCCGCTGTTTGTAGTTGCTGTCGTAATCAACGGTAGTAAAGGCCAGAAGCTCAACTTTAGTGTCCAGGCCAGCGCCACTGATACGGCATAACGCTACATCCAGGCCATCCAGCGAAGTACCGCTCATCAGTCCGATAACGCTGCGGCTGGGTTTAGCTGAAATCTGGTATAAATGGGCGATATGGGTATGCATTTTTGATTGCTCTGACCTAACGGGCTGGTAATGAATAATTTATCCGAATAAACTGCAATAGAGTAGCAATAAAATGCCAGCGCGGACGACTTTAATGCCGCCAGGCTGAAGACAGGATCAGCGGATGTCGGTATTAGATAAAATTCACGCCCTACGCGAAAAATTTCCCCGTGCCGAGCAACAACTGGCCGACTACATACTGGCAAATCCGGATCATATCCGTGATATGCCGTCACAAACCCTGGCGCAGGCGGTTGGTATTAGCCAGGCCAGCGTGGTGCGCTTTACCCAGAAGCTGGGTTACAAAGGCTACCCGGATTTTAAATTTGCTATCAGTGATAGCCTGCACCGCCAGAGCCCGGCTGGCAACACCGCCAAACTGCATGGCGAGATTTCGCTGCAGGACAGTTTTGCTCAGATGAGCCAAAAGCTGTTAGCCAGCAAAATTAATGTATTGCAAAAAACCCATGCCATTAACAACCAGGCCAGTTTTGAACAAGCCGCACTGTGGCTGCGCACTGCTAAGCGAATTTTGCTCTGTGGTAAGGGCGGCTCAGCGCTGGTGGCAAAAGATTTTTCCTACAAGCTGCAAAAGCTGGGCATGGCAGCCTTGGCCGAAACCGACACCCATGTGCAACTGGCTAATATCGCCAACTACAGCCACGACGACGTTTTGGTGCTACTTAGCGAGTCCGGTGAAACAGCCGACAGCGTGAAAATTACCGAGCAGGCTGCAGCTAATCGGGTACAAATCATTAGCATTACCGGATATGGCAATAATAGTGTGGCCCGACTGGCCGGCGTAAAGCTTTACACCGTCGCCGATGAGAGCTCTGCGCGTTTATCGTCAATACTGGCGCGTAATGCCCAGGAACTGGTAATAGATACGTTGTTTATTCTGCTAACGCAAACCTGCCCACAGGGCCGGCAAAAACTCGCGGCGTCCAATAGTGCAGTAGATAACTTTCTGGCGCGTAAACGCTGAAACATTAACCCTTACTAATATAGCAGAGCAAAAGCTTGATCCAGCGCATAAGCGCTGACATCCGCACCTTGTATAGTGATACAGCTGTACTACTTTGTAGGTACTGCGTATTTCTTACCAGCGTTGCGGAGCTAAACAATGGATATAGTTGACCTTTCCCGGTTTCAATTTGCCTTTACGGCGATGATCCACTTTCTATTTGTTCCTCTCACCTTAGGCATGGCGTTTTTACTGGCTATTATGGAGTCGGTGTATGTTATGACCGGCAAAACCATTTATCGCGATATGACCAAGTTTTGGGGTAAATTATTTGGCATTAACTTCGCGCTTGGTGTAACCACCGGTATTGCGATGGAGTTTCAGTTTGGTACCAATTGGGCCTACTACTCGCACTATGTTGGCGACATCTTTGGTGCACCGCTGGCAATAGAAGCCTTAATGGCTTTCTTTTTAGAGTCGACCTTAGTTGGCCTGTTCTTTTTTGGCTGGGATAGGCTCAGTAAAGAAAAACATCTGGCTGTAACCTGGCTGATGGCGCTGGGTACCAATTTGTCGGCGTTATGGATTTTAATCGCCAACGGCTGGATGCAGCACCCGATAGGCTCCGAATTTAATATCGACACCATGCGCATGGAACTGGCCAGTTTTAGCGAGGTCGTGTTTAATCCGGTAGCGCAGGTGAAGTTTGTCCATACCGTATCGGCCGGTTATGTCACCGGTGCTATCTTTGTACTGGCTATCTCCAGTTGGTACCTGTTAAAAGGCCGCGACCTAGCCTTTGCAAGACGCAGCTTTGCTATAGCTTCAGCCTTTGGTTTGGCTAGCGCCTTGTCTGTTATAGTGCTTGGCGATGAATCCGGTTATGAGCTTGGCGATGTACAAAAAGTCAAACTGGCTGTAGTAGAAGCTGAATGGCAAACCCACCCGGCCCCGGCCGCTTTCACGCTGTTTGGCATTCCGAATGAAGAAACTCAAACCACTGATTACGCGGTAAAAATACCGGCAGTACTGGGCTTAATTGCTACCCGTTCACTGGATGAGCAAGTGCCGGGGTTAGCTGAGTTAAAAGCCAAACACCTACAGCGGATTATCCGCGGCCAGGAAGCCTATGTATTAATGCTGCAGTACAGGGCTGGCGATAAGTCGCCCGCCACCGTTACCCGCTTTAATGAGCTAAAAGAAGATTTGGGTTACGGCATGCTGTTAACTGCCTACACCGATAATGTGGCGAACGCCACGCCAGAACAGATAGCTCAGGCAGTAGAAGATTCAGTACCTCAGGTATGGCCTTTATTCTGGAGCTTCCGCATTATGGTAGCCTGCGGTTTTGCTATGTTGCTGCTATTTGCCCTGGCGTTCTGGCATAGCGCTAAACGTACCGTCGATAAACCCAAATGGTTGCTCAAATTTGCCGTATTCAGCCTGCCATTACCCTGGATCGCTTGTGAAGCAGGTTGGTTTGTTGCTGAGTATGGCCGCCAACCCTGGGCTATAGGTGAAATTTTACCCACCCACTTAGCTGTGTCGCAATTATCCGTAACCGATATCTGGATAAGTTTAATCAGCATCATGGTGCTGTATACCATCTTCGTAATTATCGAAATGTGGCTGATGACCAAATACGCCAAAATTGGCCCTTCGTCACTGCATACCGGTAAGTACGATTTAGAAAGCCCAGCTGTAGCGAAGGAGGTTTAACATGGATTACGAAGCACTGCGTTTTATCTGGTGGCTGTTAATTGGTGTATTACTGATTGGCTTTGTGATCACCGATGGTTTTGATATGGGCGTGGCTGCGCTGTTAAAAGTGCTGGGCAACAGTAATGACGAACGCCGCGTAATGATTAATGCCATAGCCCCGCACTGGGATGGTAATCAGGTTTGGCTGATCACCGCTGGCGGCGCCTTGTTCGCGGCCTGGCCTACAGTTTATGCTGCGTCGTTCAGTGGCTTTTACCTGGCGTTAATGCTCACCTTATTTGCACTGTTTTTACGCCCTATTGGTTTTGAATACCGTGCAAAAATAGACAATGAACAATGGCGCAACCGCTGGGACTGGGCTTTAACCGCAGGCTCGGCAATACCAGCACTGATTTTTGGTGTCGCCTTTGGCAACTTACTGCAAGGTGTGCCGTTTTATTTTGATGATATTTTGCGCCTGCATTACACCGGCAGTTTCTGGGCATTGCTTAATCCCTTTGCACTGCTGGCCGGTGTGTTAAGTTTGCTGATGATTGTTAACCACGGTGCCACTTACCTGCAGCTAAAAACCGAAGGCGAGCTAAAAGCGCGTAGCGAAAAACTGTCTACTCTGTTGGCGCTAAGTTGTGCCCTGTTATTTGTGTTGGCTGGCGTTTGGTTATACGTCGGTATCGACGGCTATATTGTCAGTAGTGTCATTGATACTAACGGCGCCAACCGCACTACCGAAAAACTGGTTGAAGTTGCCGCAGCCGGCTGGTTTGTTAACTATGGCAAGCTGCCGCTGTTATGGTTAGTACCGCTACTGGCTGTGCTTGGTTTTGTCGCCTGCGCTCTGGCCAGCAAAGCCAAACGCCATATCAGTGCTTTTATCAGCTCGTCATTGGCGATGGCAATGGTAATTCTTACCGCCGGTATCAGTATGTTTCCTTTTGTTATGCCGTCCAGTAGCCATCCTGCACACAGCCTGACGATGTGGGACGCTACCGCCAGCGAAACAACGCTTATGATTATGTTTGTCGTTGCCTGCATTTTTGTACCTATAATACTGGCATACACGGGTTGGGGCTATTATGTTATGCGCGGGCGCTTAAACGAGCAGCATATCCGCGATAACAGTCATTCACTTTACTGATAAGGAGCGTGCTATGTGGTATTTTGCCTGGATCTTAGGGGTGTTGCTGGCCTGCTCATTTGGCATTATCAATGCGATGTGGCTGGAGCTTAAAGGTTACGAAGGCGAGGAGACGCCTGCTGAGTAATACAACAACACCGCTGCAACAGTTAAATCAGCTGCTGCAGCCGGTTAAAAGCCTACTAAACCAAGCCCTGCTGCTAGCCATACTGGCTGCGGGCTTGTTTATTCTGCAAGCTTACTTACTGTCGTTAATATTTGCTGATTGGCTCAGCGCTGTTGCTACTACAAGCAGCCCGACTATGACATTGCTGACGCAATGGTTACCGCTGTTAGCGCTGTGTTTGCTGGGGCGGCCGCTGTTGCAGTATGGTCGCGAGCAATTGTGTGTCAGCGCCAGCCAACATGTACGCTCGTCATTACGCCAGCAATTACTGCAACGTATTGCCGATGCCGGGCCTGGTAAAAGCCGTTACGGCAGCGACGGCAGTATCAGCACTACACTACTGGAGCAGACAGATGCATTGGATGGTTTTATCAGCCGCTATTATGTACAGCGCTATCTGGTACTCATAACGCCTATATTACTGGCTATTGCCACAGCGTGTTATAGCCTGCTGGCTGCCACCATTTTACTTTTAACGGCACCTCTGGTACCGATGTTTATGATTTTACTCGGTAATGCTGCAGCCAGCGCCAGCCAGCAACAATTTACCGAACTTGCCCGTATGGGCGGGCGCTTTCTCGATTTAGTACGCGGTTTGCCAACCTTACGACAGCTCAACGCAGTCGATCGGGCCGCTAATTCTGTTGCCAATGCCGCAGAGCGCTATCGCGACAGCAGCATGAAAGTACTGAAAATGGCTTTTTTATCCGGCGCGGTGCTGGAGTTTTTCTCAGCTCTGGCTATCGCCTTGCTGGCACTGTATTTAGGCCTGGGTTTGCTGGGCATTTTGCCCTGGGCCAAAGGTGAGACTCCGGTACCTTATCAGGGCGCATTGTTTATCTTATTGTTAGCCCCCGAGTTCTATGCGCCGCTGCGCCAGTTGGGCAGCGACTACCATGCCAAAGCCCAGGCCGAGGCCGCGATAACTCAGATGCAACCGATATTGCAGCGCAAGGCCTGGCACCATAGTGGCGCTTTACCTTTTGCACTGCTGGCACCAGCAGCTATTAACATTAGCCAACTCAGTATCGTCGGCGATGCGGGCCGGCAACGGTTGGCTCCGATAAGTATCAGTATTGCCGCTGGCGGGCGCATAGCGCTGCAGGGACCAAGCGGCTGTGGCAAATCCAGTTTATTGCATGCCTTACTTGGTTTCACCCCGTACCAGGGGGAAATACTGCTAAACCAACAATCTTTGTCTGATATTAATCTGGCACAGTGGCAAGCTCATCTGGGGTATATGGCACAGCGCAGCTGTTTTATGGCAGCCAGTATTGCCGACAACCTGCGCCTGGCAGCACCAACGGCCACCGATGAACAATTAAAGCAGGTGCTGCATCAGGTTGAGTTATGGCCGCTTATCAGCCAATTACCGCAGGGCATTTATACGCTGCTGGGCGAGCGAGGCCTTGGTTTGTCCGGCGGTCAATTACAACGGTTAGCGTTAGCGCAGTTATTACTGCGTAATGCTAACATCTGGTTACTGGATGAACCTGCCGCGCATCTCGATAGCGCCACCGCTTACCGCCTAAATCAACTTATTGGCCAGCTAAGCGCCGGTAAAACCGTGCTACTGGTCAGTCATCAGTTACATGGCCTCGACTGGCTTGATCAGGTAATTCAGCTGCCTGACGGCACAACAGCGTTAACATCAGAGGCAAAGTATGAGCCAGCCTGACCCAATACGCCTGCGCAGTTTAATGGCCAGTCGCCGTAAAGCCTGGTCATTGGCGCTGCTGTTAGGCGTACTGACCTTACTGGCCGTTATCAGCTTGCTGGCGCTGTCTGGTTGGTTTATCAGTGCCGCAGCACTGGCTGGCCTTGTTAGTGCCGGCATGGGTTTTGATTACTTTCGCCCGGCAGCCATTATCCGCCTGTGTGCTATTGGTCGAACTGCCGGTCGTTACGCCGAGCGCCTGAGCTCGCACTTTGCCGCACTGGGGCTGTTAAAAGATTTACGTGTAGCCAGGTTTACCGCAATGGCGCGCAATCGTAGCACAAGCCGTCACTCTGCCGACGACTTGCAGCGGCTGATCAGTGACATCGATCAGCTGGATCAGTTTCCGCTAAAAGTGATTGCGCCCTGGCTATGGGCTATGTTGCTAACATTGCTGGTACTGTTGTTTTGGACTTTATTGGCCAGCCAGCTATTGTTTGCCGCCATACCATTACTGCTGGCTGCATTGTTGATCCCGCCGCTAACGTTGAAACAGGCGTTGCAGCTGGCAAGGTTAGATGCCAGCACAGCTGCGAGCCGGCGTCAGGCTTTGCTGGAGCCTTTGAGCATGCAGGCCAATTTAATGCTGTGGCAACGCTGGCAACAAGCTCTGCAGCCATTTCAGCTAGCCGATCAGCAGCTACTACGCTTGCAACAGCGCCAGCAACAATTAATCAGCAGAGCTGTATTAAAGCAACATAGCCTGTTGGGGCTGAGCATCTTGCTGCTGTTATGGCAGGGCGGCATTTTAGTAGCTGGCCAGCAACTTAGTGTGGCCTTGCTACTGGCAGCACTGTTGTCATTGTGGGCGCTGTACGAAGTGTTAACCCCACTCTGCCATAGTTTTTTTGCACTGGGCTTGAGCATGGCAGCTCGCGACAGGCTTAATCAGCCTGGCGAAAACATCGTATTGGCCAGCCATAAGCCGCAACCTGCTGGGCCATTCCAATTAGTGGTTACGCAGCTGTCTGCACGCCAGGAAGGGGCCTTGTGCGGCCCGGATAATATAAACTTTAGCCTGGGCTCTGGTCAGGTGCTGCTAATTAACGGCAGCTCCGGCGCGGGCAAGTCCACCCTATTGCAAGCCCTGGCCGGAGACTTACCTTTTAACGGGAAGGTCAGCTTAAACGGCCAGCCTCTGTCAACCTGGAACTTAAATAATACCTTCGGCTATCTAGCACAACAGCCAGATGTATTTGATTTGACCCTGGCACAAAATCTGCGCTTAGGCGCGGCCGATGCCACTGACGATCAGCTGTGGCAAGCACTATCAGATGTTGCGTTATCCGCCTGGGCAACAGCACAACCTCAGCAGTTAAATACGCTATTAGGGGAATACGGTGCAGCCGTTTCCGGAGGCCAGGCCAGACGTATTGCACTGGCGCGGTTATTGTTGACACAACGGCCCGTGTTATTACTGGACGAGCCATTCGCCGGACTGGATAGCGCTACCGCTCAACACGTTTTAACAGCCTTAGCCAGACGGCAAAGCCAGGGGATACTAATAATAGTAAGTCACCAGCAACTTACCGTTGCCGGGGCCGACACTTTAACGCTGGCGACAGATCGTCACGATCTTTTACAATCTTAAGTTAGTTGTCGGTAGCAAAAAATCATATGCTAATGATAATAAACACATAAAATTCATTGGCGCTTTTATTGCATGGCTTTTACTATATAAAGCTATAACATAGCTGGCTGCATTGCAAAATGCAGTGCTGCGCTGTGGATTAACAACACTGGAATTAAGGTATGACTATGGATAAGTTACTTGTTGCCTGCAGTTTACTTGCGCTAAGCGGGGCTTGCCAGGCCGCAACCCAAACCTGGGATTTTGTCGGCAGTGGCGGATCAGGCTCTATTAACCGTAATATCATTCCTAACACCATCAATATATCGGATGACAACAACACTATGTCGGTAAGCATGACGTCCTGGTCTGCTTATAATGACGAAGATATATTCCAGGCTGAACTCTGGCTTAGTGAATGGGGTACGCTGGTATTTAACAGCTCAGGTGATCAACATTGGGTAGATAATTACGGCCGCTACGATTTTGTGCTGTTGTCCTTTAGCGAAGAAGTTGAACTGGCTGGCATCAGTGTGGCTTATGCCAACACTGACAGCGATATCTCTATCGCCGCTTTTAACAACAATCCATTTAATGGTGGCTCGCCAATGGAACGCTGGAATGAAATAAGCAGTTATGCAGTGGCTTCATCCAGTTTCTCAAACGTTGGTGCTTCTCCGGCAAACCACTATTATTCGCTTAATACAGGCTCCAACCTGAATAAAAGCACCAGTGGCGTTGCCAGCAAGTATTGGATGATCGGTGCTTACAATCAATACTTCGGTAATGGCTTAACCTCTGGCGACGATTACCTGAAGTTTAGCGGCCTAACCACAACGACTACCAGGCCAACCACAGAAGTTTCTGAGCCGGTGACCCTGTCATTATTTGCCATGGCACTGGTTATGCTGGCCGGGCGCAGAAAGTTCAGCTGAATCATCCTGCCAATTAAAGCATCCTGCGGGATGCTTTTTTATTTGCCTGATCAGGGCTTGTTGACGTTTTGAGGTTAAATTTTGTTCGCTCTGGTGGCGTTCTGAACGCGAAACGAGGAGCGAAGTTTAGTTATTCTAAATAAGGGACGAGTGACAAAGTGCAAAGCGCCGCCAGACTGCTGCAAAAACAACCCTGAAACGTCAACAAGCCCTGGCACTGCGCAATAAAAAAACCCCGCGCCATTTGGCACGGGGTGTCAGATAAAAGACAAAGGACAAGGATAGACGTATTGGTGGGGACGTTCAGTTTGCGGGGGCTATGCTTGTTACAGCCTCACCCTCGCTCACTCGCTCCCGGGAAGTTCCACCAACTCTTCCCAGGCTGCTTACTTTACCGACGCGACAAACTCAGGGTAGGCTTCAATACCACACTCTGAGGCGTCTACGCCTTCATACTCTGCTTCTTCACTTACCCGAATACCGATTGTCAGTTTCAGCGCATACCACACCACCAGACTGGCAATAAACACCCAGAAGAAAATAGCGGCTGCACCAATTAACTGGCCGGCAAAGGTTGCCCCTTCTTTGGTCAGTGGTACCAGCAACAGGCCAAACAACCCGACAACACCGTGTACCGAAATAGCACCGACCGGGTCGTCAATTTTCAGTTTGTCCAGGCCTATAATAGACGCGACTACCAGCACACCGCCTACTGCACCAAATAAGGTGGCTTGCAATGCCGTAGGAGTTGATGGCTCAGCGGTGATGGCAACTAAACCGGCCAGAGCGCCGTTTAATGCCATAGTAAGATCTGCTTTACGGAATAACACCACCGACAGTGCCAGTGCAGCAACAGCACCTGCAGCTGCAGCGGCATTAGTGTTTAAAAATACCATTGCAACTGCGTTGGCATTGCTGATATCACCCAGCTTTAACACCGAACCACCGTTAAAGCCAAACCAGCCCATCCACAGCACCAAGGTGCCCAGCGTTGCCAGCGGCATATTGGCACCCGGAATAGCATTCACTTTACCGTCTTTACTGTATTTACCTTTACGCGCACCCAGCAGTAATACTCCGGCAAGGGCTGCAGCAGCACCGGCCATATGCACTATGCCTGAGCCGGCAAAGTCAGAAAAGCCAAACTGATCATCCAGATTGATACCAAACATGCCTTCAGCGCCCCAGGTCCAGGAGCCGTGCACCGGGTAGATAAAGCCGGTCATCACTACGGCAAAGGCTAAAAAGGCCCATAGCTTCATGCGCTCAGCCACGGCACCAGATACGATAGACATAGCAGTAGCAACAAACACCACCTGAAAGAAAAAATCAGATGCAGTGGAATACACAGCTCCGCCGGTAAAGCCATCTTCGCGTTCAGCAAAGCTGGTTAGCGTGGCATCGACATCAACACCGCCAATACCACTTAAGAAAAACTCGCCGCCGTACATAAAGGCATAACCACATACCAGATACATAATGCAGGCAATAGAGTACAGGGCGACGTTTTTGGTTAAAATTTCAGTGGTGTTTTTTGCCCGCACCAGACCAGCTTCCAGCATGGAAAAGCCAGCCGCCATCCACATTACCAGTACTCCACAAATCAGGAAGTAAAAGGTGTCCATGGCATACTGTAAGTGATAAATTTGCTCTTGCATGATAACAGCTCCTTATATGGCTTCAGCGTCTGACTCGCCGGTGCGGATACGCACAGCCTGTTCCAGATCGTAAACAAAAATTTTGCCGTCACCGATGCGGCCGGTGAAGGCGGCTTTTTGGATCGCTTCGATTAAGCGGTCTACCTGATCATCCAGGGTGGCAATTTCCAGCTTCACCTTTGGCAAAAAATCAACCTGATACTCAGCACCACGGTATAACTCGGTGTGGCCTTTCTGCCGGCCAAAGCCTTTTACTTCTGTTACCGTTAAACCTTCCACCCCAATGTCGGCAATAGCTTCGCGAACATCGTCCAGTTTAAACGGCTTGATGATGGCACATACAAGCTTCATATAGTGTTCCCTTTAGTAGTCGTCTTAGCGATTCGTTATTTACTAAGGAAGCCTTGTGCCAACTTTTTTATATTATTATTTATCAATAACATAATAATTTTAGGCTATCATTTTTCAGGCGAGCCGCACCTAATTGGTGCAGATTTTCCCTTTGGCTGTGCAGCAGAAAATGCTATGGCAGCGCAGTTATTTACGACTATGCTTAGGGCATCAACCGCACAGACTTTTAAGTGCCAGTACCCAAGGTTTTTTTATGTACTTGGTTTTAAACGAACACTCAGCAAAAAGGCGGTTACGGCTAGCCCTGTTTTTTATGGCCCTGCTCATCACACTGCCAGAATCTGGTTATGCTGCTTTAGCATCGGTGTCCCGCTTTGCTCGATTGGATATTCAACAGGGTTTATCGCAAGCCACCGTTACCGCTATGGCGCAAGATAGTGCTGGCAATATCTGGATTGGCACACAAAATGGTCTGAACCGTTATGATGGCTTTGCCGTAACGGTATTTCGGCCCGACCCTGAGCTAAACCATTCATTAAGTGATAACTTTGTCACCGCACTTCAGGTCGATCAGCACGGCGTTATTTGGGTGGGCACCCTGAACGGTTTAAACCGTTTTGATCCCAGACTCGGCTACTTTGAAAGTATTCAGGCGCAAACACCTGATAATACTGAAACAGTTGTGTTGTCGTTACATTTAGATGCACAGCAACAACTTTGGGTTGGCACCAATATCGGTCTGGCGCTGTGGCATACACCAACCCAGGCTTTGCAATGGCCGTTACCAGATAACGCTGGCAACATCGAGCTGCAAAACAACAATATTAGCGCTATCTCCACTGATGCTGAGGGCCAGCTATGGCTGGGTACACCGCGTGGCTTAGTGCGCTTCAACCCAGATAGCGGCAAGCTTAGCAAGGTAGCCGATTTTCCTTTTCCTACTGCCTCGGTGATGGCGTTACACCATGATACCGCTGGACGTTTGTGGGTTGGCCTTGAGCACGAAGGCTTAGTGCTGCTCGACCCGGTCAGCGGGGGCTGGACAAAAATCACGTTAACGAGTTACAGCAGTGGCGTCAGCAGTAGTGAGATCCGCAGCATCAAAATGACGCAGGATGGTCAGCTCTGGGTTGGCAGCCAGTACGGCCTGAGTTCGTTACGTCTGATTGAAGGCCAGTGGCAACAACACGCCAGTTATTATCATCAGCGTCATAATCCTGCCAGCCTCGGCAATGGTAAAGTGGTGTCATTGCTGGAAGATCGTGATGGCAGCATCTGGGTTGGCACCTGGAATGGCGGCGTATCGCGGTTAAATCAGGCTAATAATCTGTTTAGCAGTATTACGCCAGATCTGCCGTTGATGGCCGCTGTCCGCAACCCTGCCACTATCAGCCTGATCAGCGCTGACGAGCGTTTATGGGCCGGCACTGCCGATGGCCTGTTTCAACTTAACATCAGCGATAACCGCCTTGATGCTGTTGCCGCCGATAGCCACCGCTTAACCTTTTACTGCGCCATAGCGCATAATAACCAGCTCTGGTTTGGTCATGCCCAGGGCATCAGCACACTGGATATACAAACCGGCCACTTCCAGGATCAACCGTTGCCAGCCTCTGTCAGTGCCGGCCCGGTGCGCCGGCTGTGGGCCAGTGACACCCAGCTGTGGCTGGCCATCGAGCAGGTTGGCATTGTCATTCTGGACCGCACAGCACAGCAACTGATTGCGCAATATCCGTTTAACCGCGCCATCACCTTTATCCGGCCGCTGGGCCAGCGCTACGTGCTGGTAGGCTCGTACAGTGGATTATCCTGGTTTGACCGGCAAAGCGGACAATTAATATTTGAACACCAGCTAACAGCTAACGCCGACAACAGCGCCGCCAGCCTGCCCTCAGCGCCAATGGCCTACCTTAGTGACGCTAACAACCGGCATTGGCTGGCCACTAACGGTACCGGTCTGCTGCAACTGCTGCCACAGGACAACGACATCACACCGGCCAACGTCAGCTTTAAGCAATATGCCGAGCCGCAGGGCCTGGCCAATGGCCAGTTAAAAGCGGCTGAGCTGGATCAACAAGGCAACATCTGGCTAAGCAACGCCTTTGGTATCTCTGTATTTGATCCGGCAACGACAAGCTTTCGTAACTTTGGCCATCGCCACGGTACCCTGCGCCGGGATTATATCAATGCTTCCAGTGCCCGCTTTGCCGACGGTAGTATCGCTTTTGGTGGCATGGATGGCTTTACGCTATTTCAGCCGCAACAAGTGCTGGCCTACACACCCCAGCCCATAGCTGCGCCAACTTTAGTTAGTCTGACAGTCAATGGCGCTGCTGCCCGGCTCAACAACGACAGCCGTGAAGCGAGCCTGGCCCGCATAGTACACCAACTAAAAAAGCTGACTATTCCGGCTACCGGTTCACGCAGCTTTAGTGTTGGTTATTCCAGCCGCGAGTTTATTGAAACAGAGCTAGTACAGTTTCAATACCGGCTGGACCCGGTGTCTACCGATTGGATCACTCAGGATGCCAGCAACCGCAATGCCCGTTTCGAGCGTTTACCGCCCGGGCAATATCAGTTGCGCCTGCGGGCGGGCTTGCCACAACTCGGCTGGAGCGAGGAAACCGGGCTTGAGGTTGAAGTACTACCACTGTGGTGGGAAACCTGGTGGGCCAGGTTACTGCTGTTTAGCATCTTGCCATCACTACTACTGGGCTTACATCTAACCCGGCTAAAGCGCTTAAAAAAGCAGCAGGAAGAACTGGCCTGGCTGGTAGAAGCGCGCACAGAGCAGCTCAGTGAAAGAAGCAAGGCACTGCAAGAGTCGAAAAATAAAGCCGAGCAAACGCTGCAGCAATTAGAATCGACGATGAAAGAATTGGTACGCACCGAAAAAATGGCCGCGCTGGGTCAGTTAGTCGCCGGCGTCGCCCACGAGGTAAATACACCGCTGGGTGTGGCATTAACAGCCAACAGTGTTGTCACCGAGGAAAGTTTACTGCTGCAGCAAAAACTGGCCAGCGGTAATATTCGGCGCCAGGAACTGACAGACTATCTGTATAAATTAACTCAGGCCGGTCGCTTGCTGGATCATAATCTGCAGCGCGCTGCCCAGTTAGTGGCCAACTTTAAACAGGTTTCGGTCGATCGCACCGCGGATAACCAGCGGCAGTTTAAACTGGCGCTGTATTTAGATGAATTGCTGGAAAGCTTAAGTTTAATGTGGCGTAGCCGGCAGATTATATTCAAAGTGAATTGCCCGGATGATATCGAGATGGACAGCTACCCCGGTACTATTGGTCAGATCATTACCAATCTGACACAAAATGCCATAGTGCATGGTTTTAAAGACCGCAGCAGTGGCCAAATCAGTTTAACCTGCTTAAACAAAGCAAACACTATTGAAATTATTTTTACCGATAATGGTGCCGGTATCAGCAGTGAAAACCTGGAGCGTATTTTCGATCCTTTCTTTACCACTAATCGTCATCAGGGCGGCACAGGGTTGGGCTTACATATAGTATTTAATCTTATCACGCAAAAACTGGGCGGCACCATCACAGTTGCCAGCACACCCGGCGCCGGCACCTGCTTTACCTTACTTTTGCCACGCCAGCTAACGCCGCGCTAGCCCTTTACAGCAACGTTGTCTGGCCACACGGAGGTTGCAATTTCGTAACCATACTATGTACTATCTGCAGCCAGATATTTTGCAGGATGCACCACTTTGCCTTTTAGCCAATTGTCATTTCGCTACAGCTGGCGACCATACCAGCAACGTGTATTGGACGCCGTTCACAGCCATTTAGCCGATAAGCGTTTACATATTGTTGCCGCGCCCGGCGCCGGTAAAACCAGCCTGGGGCTGGAAGTTTTTCGCCTGCTACAGCAAAAAACGCTGGTGATGTCGCCCACCCGCGTTATTCGTGATCAATGGCTTCTGCGTCTGGCAGATTTTTTCGACACTACTACCCAAGGTCCGCCTGACTGGGTGAGCAGCGATATACGTGCCCCCGGAATATTAACATCAGTAACCTATCAGGCACTGCACTGGCAATTGGCTGGCCAGCTGTCGGAGGATACTACAGCAGATATTACTGACGACGATGCCGCTGAAACTGAAGTGCTCGATAGTACTGAAATTCATTGTTTAATCTCTGCGTTACAACAGCATCAGATTGGCGTAGTTATTCTGGACGAAGCCCATCACTTAACCAAGGAGTGGTGGCGGGTATTAGATGCCTTATGCGCGGCCATGCCAGAGCTGGTGCTGGTGTCGCTTACGGCAACACCACCTTATGATGCGCAAAGCCACAACTGGCAGCGCTATGAGCAGCTCTGCGGCCCGGTGGACGAAGAAATTTCAGTGCCTGAGCTGGTTAAAGCCGGCACCTTGTGTCCGCACCAGGATTACGTCTGGACCGAAGCCATCAGCGAAAGCCAGCAACAACAGTTTACTGCGCATGACGATAAGGTTGTCGCCCTGTGTGACAGCCTGTTTGTGCAACCTGAATTTAACCGCTTACTGGCGCAGCACAAATGGCTGAACCACACTATTAGCGCCCGTGATATTTTAGCCGCGCCAGAGCTGGCTGCCGCCCTGCTGGCATTTTTAGCCGCGCGCCAGCAGCATCTGCCACTGGGTTTGCTGCAAATACTGGATTTTCAACCACGTGACATCCCCAAACTGGACAGACGAAACTGGCAAATACTGCTGCAGGCGGTGCTGTTTTCTGCTGATTTTGCCGCCGACAAACAACAGCAAGAGTATATAGCCGGATTAAGACGCCAATTGAGTGCCAGTCAACTGCTGCATAAGCGCGAGCTGTTGTTACAGACGAACCCACAATTGCAGCGGGCGTTGGCACTTAACCCGGTCAAGATAGCCGCTTGCATAAAAATTCACCAACTGGAGTACCGGCTGCGCCAGTCTGGTTTGCGTCAGGTAATTTTAACCGATTATATTCGCGACGAGCAGCTCGCTACTGGCACCGATAGTGGCGAACCTTCGCTTGGTGCCTGGCCGGTATTTCAGGCCCTGTCTCAAGCAACCGAAACAGTACCCGCAATGGCGTTACTGACAGGCCGGCTTAGTCTGTTACCTACGGCTTTAGTAACTGAGCTTGCCGCTGAACTGCAACAGCTGAAACTGACTGCCAGCCCCTTTGCTGGTGCTGCACATTACAGCAAGCTTAGCGGTGCTTTAAATCAGCAGACCAGTTTATTTACTCTGTTGTTAAACCGTGGCCAAATTCAACTGTTGATAGGCACCCGGGCACTATTAGGTGAGGGCTGGGACGCACCGGTAGTCAATTCACTGATCCTGGCAACCTCGGTTGGCTCTTTCATGCTGACAAACCAAATGCGCGGCCGGGCGATCCGGCTGGATAACACAGTGCCGGATAAAGCCAGCAGTATCTGGCATTTGCTGGCTGTCGATACCCGTTCGTTTTATGGCTTACAGGACTTACAAGATCTGGCGCGCCGCTTTGACACCTTCGTCGGCTTGTCTGAGCATAAAAACAGTATAGAAAGCGGTTTTACCCGACTTAAAGCCACTGAGCTGGAAAAACTGCCAGACAGTAAGCGGCAGGTCGAACTGATCCGTGCCAGTAATCAAACTATGCGCAGCCGGCTACAACAGTTTAGCCAACTGCAGCAGCGCTGGCAGCAAGCGCTAACCCTGGACCATCAGGCACAGGTTGCCCCCGGCGTAAGCAGCAAAACCCTACCCGCCATCCGCTGGTACCATACTGCCAAAACCTTTAAGTATCTGCTGGCGCAACTTATGCTGTTGGTTGTTATGGGGTCGGCGTTATCTCTGCACATGGCGCGGGCCGGACTGTCAATTATGCTGGCCGCTTTTATGCTCTGTGTCGTCGGCGGCATGCTGTACTTACTGCCCACTACGGTGCGCACCGTTAAAATAATGCTGCGGCATTTACCGATAGACGGTAGCTTAAAACAAATTGGTATGGCACTGACTGAGGCTCTGTGTCAAACCGGTCATGTCAGCACTCCGTTTAGACGGTTAACGGTAAACACTGTTGAGTTAGAATGCGGCAACGTCTTTCTTGCTCTGCAAGGTAGTACCTTTTACGAGTCCTCTTTGTTTGCTGATTGCCTGCACGAAATCCTTGCGCCAATCGATAACCCCAGATACCTGGTGATCCGGGCCGGCAGTTTTTGGGGCATGGCGCGTGACGATTACCATGCCGTTCCCCTGCGCCTGGCGGTAACGAAAGAGCAAGCGACTATTTTTTACCGTTGCTGGAGCAAATATGTCGGGCCGGGCGATTTAATTTACTGCCGCAGTGATAGCGGCAGAGACAGTTTGCTAAAGGCCCGCATGCAGGCGTTCTCGTCGGTGTTTAAGCCAGTAAGCAAACGTCAGGACCGTTGGTTATAGCGGTTTGTCTGCCAAAAACTGCTGCCATTCGCGCAGCAGTTTTAATAAGTCTTCCAAGCCGCACTGGCTATGCATACCCTGCTCGTCCAGCTGTAAGTCGTCATCGGCTAATTTATGCTGCTGCCGCTCAGGTAATGGCTGTTCTACATTGTAAAACAACGTGTTATGGCTAAGCGTTACCTCGCCGTTATCTACTTCCAGCAAAAATTCCTTACCCTGATACTGCATGCTCTGGTGTGGTTTAAGCGCAGTTAACTGTTGCAACAGTGGCGTATACGCCGCGGCGTCCTGACCAAACTCATCCAGTAAAAAGCGGCCTAATACTTCATGCTCTGCAGCCAGCTTAATGCTGAACTGCAAGGTATTGCGGTCATAAATAAAATCGTATTCCACGCTAGTGCTCCGTTAGCGTTATATAACTGAAAGTGTAGCTGCTGCGCCTGTATTCGCGAGCAGAAAAAAGGCCTGCAGTTGCAGGCCTTTTGCACAGTAAGTTAGTAGTTAAACCGCTTGCTGGATAATCACGTTATCCGCTTTTTTGGTGTACTGCTCCATGCGGTGGAAGTTCAGGTAACGGTAAGTATCGGCCGCCGTGGCGTCGATTTGCTTAGCGTATTCCAGATACTCGGCTACCGTGGGTAACTTACCGATAATAGACGCTACCGCCGCCAGCTCGGCTGAGGCTAAGTACACGTTGGCGCCCTGACCTAAACGGTTAGGGAAGTTACGGGTAGAGGTAGACACTACCGTTGAGTTTTCTGCAACGCGCGCCTGGTTACCCATACACAGCGAACAGCCTGGCATTTCAGTGCGGGCACCGACTTTACCAAAAATGCTGTAGTAACCTTCTTCAGTCAACTGAGCCTGGTCCATCTTGGTTGGTGGTGCAATCCACAGACGGGTTGGCAGCTGGCCTTTGTATTTATCCAGTAACTTACCGGCAGCACGGAAGTGGCCGATGTTAGTCATACAAGAACCGATAAAGACTTCATCAATCTTGTCGCCGGCTACTTCAGACAGTAAACGTGCATCATCCGGGTCATTCGGTGCACACAGTACCGGCTCTTTAATATCGGCCAGGTCAATTTCAATCACTTCTGTGTATTCAGCATCAGCATCGGCAGACATCAGCTGCGGATCTTTCAGCCAGGCCTGCATCGCATTGATACGACGCTCAATGGTACGTACATCGCCGTAACCTTCGGCGATCATCCATTTCAGCATTACGATGTTTGATTCTAAGTACTCAGCGATAGATTCTTGTGACAGCTTGATAGTACAACCTGCTGCTGAACGCTCCGCAGAGGCATCAGATAACTCAAACGCCTGCTCAACCGTTAAGTGTGGTAAGCCTTCGATTTCCAGGATACGGCCAGAGAAGATGTTCTTCTTGCCTTTCTTATCAACGGTTAATAAGCCTTTTTGAATCGCTGCATACGGAATAGCGTGCACTAAGTCGCGAAGGGTAATACCTGGCTGCATTTCACCCTTGAAGCGCACCAGCACTGACTCTGGCATATCCAGTGGCATAACGCCTGTTGCGGCAGCAAAGGCTACCAAACCAGAACCGGCCGGGAATGAAATACCAATGGGGAAACGGGTGTGCGAGTCACCACCGGTACCTACGGTATCTGGCAGTAACATACGGTTTAACCAGCTGTGGATAATACCATCGCCCGGACGCAGTGAGACACCGCCACGGTTCATGATAAAGTCTGGCAGCGTATGATGCGTGTCAACATCAACCGGCTTCGGATAAGCAGCAGTGTGACAGAATGACTGCATGGTTAAGTCGGCAGAGAAGCCTAAACAGGCTAAGTCTTTTAACTCGTCACGCGTCATCGGGCCAGTAGTATCTTGCGAACCTACAGTCGTCATCTTCGGCTCACAGTAAGTACCCGGCCGAACACCTTTCACGCCACATGCCTTACCCACCATTTTCTGCGCCAGCGTAAAGCCTTTGCCAGAGTCAGCTTTAGCTTGTGGACGACGGAATTTGTCTGAATGACCTAAACCTAAGAATTCACGGGCACGGTCAGTTAAACCACGGCCAATGATTAACGGAATACGGCCACCGGCACGCACTTCGTCAATTAACACATCAGTTGCCAGGCTGAACTCGGCCAGTACTTCGCCGCTGCCATGACGTACTACCTTGCCTTCAAATGGCAGAATGTCTATCACATCGCCCATTTCCAGCTTGGAAACATCAACTTCAATTGGCAACGCGCCTGAGTCTTCCATGGTATTAAAGAAGATAGGTGCAATTTTTCCGCCTAATACGAAACCACCGCCGCGCTTGTTTGGCACGTAAGGAATGTCGTCACCCATAAACCACAGCACTGAGTTAGTCGCCGATTTACGTGATGAACCGGTACCCACTACGTCACCAACATACGCCAGCGGGAAGCCTTTTTTATTCAGCTCGTCCAGCTGCTTGATTGGGCCCACAGTACCCGGCTGATCCGGGTTAATGCCTTCACGGGCATTTTTCAGCATCGCTAAGGCGTGCAGTGGGATATCCGGGCGTGACCAGGCATCTGGTGCCGGTGATAAGTCATCAGTGTTGGTTTCGCCCGACACTTTAAACACGGTAACGGTAATTTTTTCTGCTAAAGCTGGCTTGGCTTCAAACCACTCGGCATCCGCCCAGCTTTGCAGTACTTGTTTAGCATGAGCATTACCGGCATCGGCTTTTTCGGTAACATCATGGAAGGCATCGAAAATTAACAAGGTGTGTGACAGCGCTTTAGCAGCGATAGGCGCCAGCTTAGCATCATCTAACAGGCTGATCAGCGGCTCAATGTTGTAACCGCCCATCATGGTGCCTAACAATTCTGTAGCACGCTCAGCGCTGATTGAACTGCAGCTGGCTTCACCTTTGGCCAGCGCGGCTAAAAAGCCGGCTTTGACATAGGCAGCTTCGTCTACACCTGGTGGTACACGGTTTACCAGCAAGTCAACTAAGGTGTCTTCTTCGCCTTTTGGTGGGTTTTTTAACAGTTCAACTAAAGCGGCTACCTGCTCAGCATTGAGTGGTTTTGGTGGGATACCTTGCGCAGCGCGCTCGGCCACATGTTCGCGATATTGTTGTAGCACAGTATGATCCTCTTGGTCGTTGGCTGCAGTCTTGCCACTGCAACGTCATTCAACAGAATGAATGGGCGTAATTATATGAAAATTCGGGCCAGATTGACATCCGGCTGTTAACCACCCAGGTTATAGTGGTTATAAATTTCGTGAATACAAAACCCGGAGTTATATATTCTTTATTATAGTGGTCAGACCTCGCCAACCCAACCGAGGTTGGAATCCCGAACTGGGCGTCACAGAGTGTCTGAGCCCTGCCGTAGGCATTAGGGCGAGTTGCTGTGACGAGCCAGGGCGGCAATTGCAACCGGCGGGTTGAGCTGATTTACAAATATAAAAGGCTGAGTAGTGACCTACTCAGCCTGTGCAGTGTAGCAGATTTTTATTATCCAGAGATTACCAGATCTTAACGCGCTGCTCCGGCGGTAAATACATCGCATCGCCTTCTTTAATATCAAAGGCAGTGTAAAACTGCGGGATATTCGGCAATACGCCAATAACGCGGTAATGCGCCGGCGAGTGTGGGCCTGTGCTTAACTGACGACGCAGTGCTTCTTCACGGAACTTAGTACGCCATACCTGCGCCCAGCTGATAAAGAAACGTTGTTCACCGGTGAAACCGTCCAGTACTGGTGCTTCTTTGCCGTCCAGCGACAACTGATAGGCTTTTAGTGCCACCGTCATACCGCCTAAGTCACCAATGTTTTCGCCCAGTGCTACCGCACCGTTTACATTAACGCCTGGCAAGGGTTCAAACTTGTTGTACTGGCCAATCAGCTTGGCACCACGGGCCTGGAACTGGCCTTTATCCTGCTCTGTCCACCAGTTACGCAGATTGCCGTTACCGTCATATTTCGCGCCCTGATCGTCAAAACCGTGGCCGATTTCGTGGCCGATAACACCACCGATACCACCGTAGTTTACCGCATCGTCGGCGTCCATGTTAAAGAATGGCGGTTGCAAAATAGCGGCCGGGAACACGATCTCGTTATTCACCGGGTTGTAGTAAGCATTCACCGTTTGCGGTGTCATAAACCATTCGCTCTTGTCGATTGGCTTACCCAGCTTGGCGACCATCTCGTCGTAACCCCAATGGCTGGCACGGACGAAATTGCCCACTAAATCGTCGGCTTTAATTTCCAGCTTGCTGTAGTCTTTCCACTTGTCCGGATAACCGATTTTCGGCGTAAACTTGCTTAGTTTGTCCTGCGCGGCAACCTTAGTTTCAGCGGTCATCCACTCTAATTCATTAATGGACAACTCATAAGCCTTGATCAAATTGGCGACTAGCTGTTCCATCCGCGCTTTGGCTTCTGGCTTAAAGTGACGCTCGACATACAGTTTGCCGGTCAGCTCACCCAACACTTCATCTGATGCATCTACTGCGCGCTTCCAACGTGGTTGCTGCTCCTGAATACCGCTAAGGGTTGTGCCGTAGAAAGCAAAACGGCGCTCAGCAAAATTGCTACTTAGCTTGTCGGCATAACCATGAATGGTCTTCATGCTCAGATAATCCTGCCAGCTTTGCAGATCAGTAGCTTGCAGTACCTTGGCAAAACCTTCGAAATAACTTGGCTGACGCACAATAATGTCGCTGACACCGGCCAGTTTTACCCCGGCGGCAAAGCCTGCCCAGTCAAAGGTACCCATGCTGGCATTTAAATCTGCCGCTGACATTTTATTGTAGGTTTTATCAGCATTACGGCTTTCTAAACGTGTCCAGTGGTGTTCAGCCAGGGCTTTCTCCAGCGCGAATACGCGCTGCGCCGCCGCTTCAGCATCGGCATAACCTGCCAGGCTGAACATATCTTTTAAGTATTGCTGATACGCAGTGAGGATTTTCTGTGACGCTTCATCGTCTTTAAAATAGTAATCCCGGTCTGGCAGGCCTAAACCGCCCTGACCTAAATACACCGCATATTCGGTCGAGTTTTTCGCATCGTTGTTTACATACCAGCCAAATGGAATGCCCACACCATCGCGCTGCAAGCGGGCAAATAACGCCGGCAATTGTGCTTTGTCAGTCACGGCTTTAATAGCATCTAATTGTGGTGTCAGCGGGGTTAACCCCAGCTTTTCAATCGTGGCTTCGTCCATAAAGCTGTTGTAAAAGCTACCCAACTTTTGCTCGTCAGAGCCAGCTTTTAAGTCAGTGCGGGCTGATACTTCATCAATAATCGCCTTTACTGCTTTTTGTGAATTATCTGCCAGTACATGGAAAGAGCCATACGAGGCTTTGTCAGACGGAATTTCAGTTTCGGCCAGCCACTTACCGTTGATGGCCATAAAAAAATCTTCTGAAAATTTTACTGCCGGGTCAAAGTACTGGCTATCAACACCCGATACCAGCGGCGCTTTTACTGCTGCCACTGCCGGAGTTGGCGTTTCTGTGGTGTCCTGTTTGTTACACGCCGTAAGGCCAAGTGCCAGCGCGACCGAGGCGGCGGCTAAGGTAAGCTTTTTCATTATTGTTATCCTGTTTGGGTTACATATGTTACGCCTTACCATACTACTCTGTTGTCGCTTTGATGCCAAACCAGCAACAACACGAAGTTGTAACAAGTTATAAAAACGCTATGATGCTAGTTACTTAATAGCAATACACAGACGCTTATGGATAACCTGCGCCATGCAAATCAGTTGCTACACTGGGCAGAGCAACAGCAACTTACATCGCAGCAATTACAGCAGGCAGCCAAGCAAGTTAAGCTGCAAGCGGTGACAACCGACTGGTTAGCTCAAGCTAACCGGCTGTTGCTGTTTGCAGCAGTCATGTTGCTATCCAGTGCTGTTATTTTCTTTTTTGCCTATAACTGGCCACTGCTGCATTACCTGGCGAAAATGGCTCTGGCCGGTACCGCAGTACTGTTAAGTGGCGGTATTGCTGTCGTGAGTACAAGCGATAGTTTGCAAAGGCGTGCGGCTTTATTCACTTGCGCCATATTAACCGGCGCCTTACTGGCGTTAATTGGCCAGACTTACCAGACCGGTGCCGATATCTGGCAGTTATTCGCCGGCTGGGCGGCGCTTATTAGCCCGCTGGTATTGCTGAGTAAAAGCCGCGCCAGTTATCTGCTGTGGTTTGTGCTACTGCAGCTTACGCTGTGGCGTTATCTGGACAGCAACGCCGGATTTTGGTCGCTTAATCATGCCCAGCAGTTATTGTTCGGTAGTTTAGCCAACCTGCTATGGTTGCTCTTTGCCGAGTTTGCGCTGCGCCGTCTGGGGGTAGCACAGCACAAGCCGCTACTGTGGCTGGCCGCGCTGACACTGCTTGCGCCGCTAACTTTTGCCGGCATCCTGGGCGTGTGGGAAAGCAATTACCAGTTAAATTTACTAAGTTATCTGCTAATCGCCGCTGTTTTGGCGCTGTGGTATTTCCGCCTGCAGCCTGATCTGCTGATCTTTGCTTTAGTGCTGTTTAGCGCCATCGCCGTCAGCACCGCAATGCTAAGCCGGCTTATGGACGGTGCCGATGGCTTTATGCTGGTTAACTTGCTGGCCTTGTATGTTATTGGCAGCAGCGCGGCTGCAGCAGTATGGCTGAAAAAGTTGTTACAGGATGCGCAGCATGACCAATAACAAGGCGTTAATTAGCCAGTTGCAGCAGGCTGACATTATTACAGCAGATACCGCACAACAGCTAGCACAGGCCAGCAGTCCCTGGTGGCTGCAACTGTTATTGGCTTTTGCCGCCTGGATAGCCTCGATACTCATTATCAGCTCTTTTATCGGCCCACTGCTGGCTTTAGCCGACAACAACGCTGGGCGGATGATTGCTGCCGCCATCTTGCTAATCGCAGCTATCTGGCTGGCCACTAAACCGCAGGAATTTATGCAGCAAATGTCGGTGGCGATAGCGCTGGCCGGCCAGGGCTTGCTGGTGTATGCCGTGTATCATCTGTTTGACCGGCATGACGAATTAGCGCGTTACGCCTGTGCACTGAGCAGTGTCCTGCTGCTATTTAGTCCGTTAAACCAGCTGCATCAACGCGTCAGCCTGCTCATCGCCTTTGGTTGTTTATTGTCGTTAATTCACTCTGCGCCAGCCATTGCCATTGTCAGTTCAGCACTGGCCGCAGCAGCAGTGTGCTTATGGTGCAGCCGGCCACATTGGGCGGGGCTAACGCACGCCCGCCGTATTAAAAGCCTGCTGGAAGTCAGTACGCTTACTGCACTGGGCCTGACATTGTTTGGTCAGTGTCTGCTACTGATTGATAGCAGCAACTGGCTGGATGACAAATTAGCAACTGCCCGCAGTCTGTACAGCGGCCTTGGCAGCATAGTGTTAATTAGCACGGTGTTCTGGCTAAGCCGCCTGGCGACAGTACCCAGCAGGCTGGCACTGCTTAGTATTACCACTTTGCTGTGTATCCTACTGTACCCGGCGTCGGGTATGTTAGTCAGTACGGCACTTATGCTGGCTTGTTTTTACGGCTGCAATTATCGTTGGTATGCGCTTTGCGTGCTAAGCATGCTGTGTGCTATCAGCCAGTTTTATTACAGTTTAGAATTAAACCTGCTGTATAAATCTGGCCTGTTAGCGCTATCGGGCTTGCTGGTGTTGGCCGCCTGGCTATTACTGCAACGTTATCAGCGGAGGTTGGTATGAGCCCACGACTGACTCAACTGGCCATAGGCGTCGCCGTACTATTAATACTGGCTGCCAGCGCACTTACCATTTGGCGGTTTGAACACACCCTGACCACAGGGCAAACCGTACTGATTGAACTGGCGCCGGTTGATCCGCGCTCAATTATGCAGGGCGACTATATGGCATTGGCTTTTGCCATAGATCGTGCGCTGCCAGACGATGTCGCCCGGCAGCGCTATGTCTGGCTTACGCTCACCGAGCAAGGTGTTGCCCGTTTTCATAGCCTGAGTAATCAGCTACCACAACAACAAGACAAAATTGGCCTGTTATTGCGCCAACGCGATGGCATTTACAGTGTTGGCCCCAATGCATTTTTCTTTACCGAGGGCAGTGCTGCAGTGTACGAACCAGCGCGCTATGGCCGGTTTAAGGTGGATAGCAGCGGCAAAGCACTGCTGACAGCATTGCTGGATGAGAACCTGCAGTTGTTGGGTGAAAATATTCGCTGAACGTCATACTGTCCGGCATCGAGCCGGTTTGCCCACACTAACACGCCGTAAATACGTCCCTGTAGGCTCGATTATGAACTTCATCCGTGAAGTTCACCCTATAGGGCAGCGGAGCTGTTCAAATTCGTTCCTGACGAATTTGTCAGCATCCTGGCCTGCAACGGTTAGCTTAGGGCAAACCGCCTCTCGCTAGGCTGTTCTGCTGTACCCATCACACTGATAACAGCTGGGTTTGCGTGGGCAGCTGTTACCGCGGGCACAAATCAGCTGCGCCGGTTTTTGTAAACTGCGCGCCACCCAATTAATGTTAAGGATATTCGCCACACTGGTCAGCGCCGTTTGTATCGTTTTTGGCACCCTGGCACCGCCGCTACTGCCGACACATAACTGCTTTAACTCCTGCGCCATGCTATCGGCGTCCACTCCCTGCGCCAGCAGTGCAGGGTTTAAATCGATACCAGCACACAGTACATGAGCATTGCCGGCTAAATCGGCCACTTTGGTCGACTCGCAGCAGTAAATACGCGGCGTGCCGTTTACATCCAGCAAAGACAATTGCGCGCTGCTGGCTACGCCATCGACATCAAACATCCGAAACACCGCCCAGTGCTGGCACGGATCTTCCACCTGACGCATATTGCCCCAGGGCAGCGGTATACCATTGCCGCGATACACTGCTTTTAGTTTACCCGGCGTATAAGCATCAAAATAATGCCAGTGGGTATAAGGCGATACCGCCGTCATGCGCCGCATCGCCACAGAGGCTGACACCCCAGCCTGATTATGCGTACTTATCTCATAACCATGGCGGTCGAGTAACTGACGAAACGGTAGCTTGGGGCACAGCAGTGCTCCGGCAAAAAAGCTCGATTCAAAATCACGCCAGGCATGCAAAATATCCTGCGGCTGCACAGCGGTAGAATCAGACAAATCGTCGTCACGCGCCCCACCTACCATCATACTGCTTTTCACGCCGTCTTTATTGTGCAGTACAGCATGGCCAATATGCACCGCCAGCTCATACTTTAACCGTGTGGGGAACTGTTGTAATAAGCTATTTAAATGCAAAGTATTGGGCGGGGTAAAAAACGAGGTAGACACGTTTTTCGATAACACACCGAGCTCATCCAGCAGCTCTTTTGGTGCTTCCGTAAACCAACTGATCTGCAGTCCAAACCGCTTTACAATCGCTAGCAAGTCGTCAACACCCAGCGGCATCTGTTTTTGACCTACGTCTTCGGCTGCCCGCTCCAGTTCCGGAAAGTGGTTTTGCTGATGCTCCTGATGCGCGCGGATCAGTAACTGGGCAAACTGCTTACCACTGGTACCGGTTTGCGACAGCATCTCCGGTATCGCAATTTGCAATATATCATTGGAAAACAAAAAGCCCGGCTCCAGCGCCATGCCATTAATGCCGCCCTTGCTGCCCTTTTGTGGTGTTAAATCTTCACCGGCATCTTCTCCATCCAAAAACCAGTCAATATCTTTTTGAAAAACCTCGGCAATCACTTCCAGCATTTCTATGCCGGGCGTACGTTTGCCGCGCTCGATCATCGATAGATACGACACCGACGGCGCATATTCCGGGTTAACCCGAATACAGCGGGTAGACAAGTCTTCCATGGTTAAGTTATTGCGTTTACGCAAGTTTCTTATCTTGGTGCCAAGGAAATGTGATTTACGCAGCAGGCTTTTGTTTAGTTTCATTTTGTAAAATTCACACTGTAAAATTTTTATTGTGAAATTATGCTGATTTTTAGCCTAGACTAGTTTTTAACCGATAGCAACTGGTCTGATGTTTAGGCCAACTAAGCAGATACTCAGACACTGACAGCGCGGGCGGTGAGGCTCTGACACTGCCGTGCTCGCCGCAGCGGGATTTCGGGCAATCCGGCCCTCAATCTGGCGGACCTGCTAACGCAGGCCACATTCGCTCCGGACGAATGTGTTGTCCGCCTTCGCTATCGCGAAAAGGGTCTGCGGCTGCGCAGTCAGCATCAGAGCATCACTTAACGAAGGCTGAAGTTAATTAAAAACTGTAGTTAAAAACGAGGATGACATCATGACAACACTGGCCCAACAACACAGCACACCATCACAGAGCCACACTGCCTGGATGGCGACCGAGCTTAGCGTGATTAACGAGCTGAACCAGCGTCATGTTAAGCAGGTAATGGATTACTCTAAAGGCTTTTTAGACAAAACCTTTCCGCTACAGCAAGGCTCGCACAAAGAAGTATGCAGCTATGTGGTGTACTACCAGCAACTACTGGCGTTTTTTGCCGATGGCAGTACCAGCGGCTTACAAAACCCGGCACAGTTTGTTGCCTTAAGTGGCCACCGCGAAGCGCCCTGCTCCATTGTGCTAAATAATAATGGCCGCCATGTCGAGCTGATTTTAAACCGTAGTGGCATTAACGGCTGCCAGGACAAAGCCAGCATAGACGATATTCAGCTGCAAACCTCAGCGCCTGACAGCATTTGGTTTAGCATGATTAGCGGCCGCCAGGTTAGCTGCACTCACAAAGGTAATAAGCAATTTACCTGCAAAGATGGCTTGCCATACTCACTGGCATAACGCCAGTCCAACCAGGCAGCGCCTGCTGCCTGGCATTCATCTTTTTATTTACCAAAGTGAAACTTAATGTTTAGCTTTAGGCCAAACGAGGTACAATTGACTGCGCGTGATGAGTGGCGCTGAAAACTGCGTTAAGGTTTAAAATGAAAAAATTTACTATGTGTTTTCTACTGTTGGGCGGTATGCAGCTGAGCGGTTGTACCGTCATTGGCATGATCGCAGATAACAGAGTTAACGAGCGGTTGGACAACGATCGCCCGCTGATGTCGACAGCATCAGAGCATGAGCCGTACACTGAGTTTGGCGCTATGGGTTTAGAAACAGACATTAAGATTGTAAAAAAACTGGTAGATACGCTGACTCCGGCCAGGTCAGAGCCACAAAAACGCTGCGAAATTATCAACAACAGGCGTATTTGCTACCAGCAGGGTTCTGAGCGCTACTAATCCAGCCGCTTTTTAAAGCGCAGCGTAGCGATACTTAAACCAAGCAGCGTAAAAGCGGCCAGCTAGGCGACATCACGACTGAGCGTCCGACACTGGGTATCGCGCAGCACTATCGCACTAACGGCAAATATTGGCAGGTGATAGCAAACTAATTAACCGCCAGCGCAGTGTTGATTAACGACCAGCATGTAAAACTGTCAGGCCGGCTTAGCGAAGCTGCAGTATTTCAGTGCAATTGATAACGCTGTAACAAAGCAGTATATGCAGCAGAGCTTTTGTAGCGCCGCAGCGCCTGGTCAAACTTAGCGACAAATTCCGGTGTGATCGCGCTTTGCCTGCTAAAAGCAAAATAAATATCGACAAAATCCAATGGTGGCTGCAACACCTGTACCTTATCTGCCGCTTGTTGCAATTCGACCGAATGACGGGCGGTAAGTAATGACGCTATACCCAGTTGCAAGCGCCGGTTTGACAGCATTTTAAACAGCATCGGATCTGACTCAACCAATGCCACCTTGCTAAATTCTGCAGCGTCTAACAAATCACCATAAGAAAACCCCCGCACAGCCGCCACCGGCTGCTGTGCCAGGCTGGCTAAACTGCCATCATATTGCAACTTACAAGGCTGGGCACACAGCAGCACTATAGGATCACGCAAATAACTCTGTGCACTGTAGTAAAATTGTGAAGCCCGGTTTTCGGTTTTATACAGCACGGTAATCACATCGGCCTTGCCACTGGCGACATGCTGCACCACTCTGTTCCAGGGCAAACGCTGCCAATGCAGTGTTAGCCCAAGCTGCAGCGCCACTGCCTGCATTACTTCAACCGAAAAGCCACTGAGCTTGTCGCCCTGCTGATAATAAAACGGTGGGTAGTCCTCGGTCGAAATAGCCACACGCAGCGCCTGTGCATGTAACTGAAACAACATGAACAACAATCCAGCAAGTAAAAAATAACTGTGCCAGATAAGCCAGCGCCGCCTGCGCTGCCGGTAAATAGTTTTGCTGTCCATAGCCGCCAACTCCTGTCAGGACATAACTAAACTATAGCCTCTTTGTCGGCAATTAGCTTGCCGTCTAGCAAACGGCCAGATACAGAACACCATGCGATACAAGCTGTCATCTACTGTTTGTTGGCCGTTATGACCAACTAATGGTTAAAAAAACCAAAACGCAGCCAGGCCAATAAAGCAAACTGCACTCAAATACGCTAAATATCTAATTTATAACAACTTAAATTTTGGCACGGTGTTTGATTAATTTGTACAGACATCAGCTTTACGACAAAAGGATCAACATATGAACAGAACAATTGTCATTATCTTATTGGTTGCCGTTGGTATTTATTGTTTACCCTCTTTACTTGCACTGGCCGCGACCATTTTTGCCATTATTATTGGTATTTTCGGCGCTATTATCGGCATAGGCATTTCATTAGCAGTGACCTTACTGCCGCTGATTATTTTCGGTTATTTGCTGTGGTGGTTGGTGCGCGATAACCGCCGTAGTCGGCAGTATTAAGATAACAGCAACCCCAGATCGGCACTGCGGCATTTTGCCGCTTTGCAATAACCGCTAAATTCTGTTCAGATAACCGCATCTCCTGCTACGGTTAACATTCTATGTTGAAATGGTGTCGTCATCTGCATAACTGGTTAGGTTTAATCCTGTTTGTACAAATTCTGCTGTGGTTTTTAAGCGGTCTGGTGATGGCCATATTACCGATAGAACAAGTAAGAGGTGAGCATTTACGCACTACGCCCTCTGCGCAGTGGCAGCAGGCGCTGATCAGCCCGGCCTTGGTACTGGCGAATCATAGCCAGCACGCGAGCTTTAGTCTTGGCCAGCAGTTAAGCATGCAGCCAAACGGGCTTAGCGTGCTGCCGGTGTATCTGGTAGATGACGCCGGCCAGCGCTTTCGCTACAGCGCCGTTGACGGCCAGCCATTAACGGCGTTATCGGCGCCGCAGATCGCTGAGCTGGCCCAGGCGCAATATCAGGGCAACGGCAGCCGGGGCCAGGCAGTATTACTGCAGCAGGCACCGGCCGAAGTACGCCAGTTACCCACCCCGCTTTGGCAACTGCAGTTTGCCGACGGCGACAACACCGTGTTTTATCTGGACCCGGCCACCGGTGCCGTGCTTAGGGTACGCACCGACGGCTGGCGCTGGTTCGATTTTTTCTGGATGCTGCACATTATGGATTACGACGAGCGCAGTAACTTTAACAACCCATTGCTGATTACCACCGCTGGCGCGTCGTTACTCTTTACCCTGACCGGCATATTGCTGTTGTGGCAGCGTTACCGGCCGAAAAGACGCAGGCAGAATTTTAACGGCGCAACATTATAATAAGTTAAGTCACTGCAGCAACCGTTAATGCTCTGAGCTGGCTTGCGTTAGCAGCGCGGCATAACGGTTAAATTGCTCATCAGTCAGGCAAGGCTGGGTAAATTGGTTAATGTAAGTTGATACCTGATCAACGTAGGTAATGTTAGCAGGCATCGCGCTTTCAATTTGCGCCACCCGGCTAAAAGCTACCACAGAGTGCAGCTGCTCGCTGGCGTCATAAGCGAGTATCCGTAGTAATTGTTTTACCGCTTCAGTATTTTTAAAATTCTGATGCAGTGGGTTCATCAGTAATTTGTTTCTGCCTAAATATTCCCGCCGCCAGTTTGCCTCGGTTTCACTGCCATAAATACGGCCGCGCTCACCACGTACCGCTATAACAAAAACACCAAACGGACTTAATACCAGATGATCGACGACAATCAGCTCGTCTTTTTCGGTCAGTAATTTCAGTTTGCGAAAATGCAGATAGCTTCGCGGCAAGCGCCAGCGTAATAGCCGGTTTAATTTGTACTCGGCAAATATGCCTTTAAAACCGGGTAAATTAAGGCCAAACCAGGAAGTAAGCAAAAACACTAACAATAACAATGCAAACAAGAGCGCCGCAACCAACGGAATACTGCTAAGGATAGACATCCAGATATCATCAGGCCTTGTTGTATCAGGCATGCTGAGATGCTCAGCCGGCGCTGCCACTACAGGTGCAACTGTACTATCAACCGGCGTGTTTGCCTGCTTTAAGTCCATGCTGTTAACTGCAGCCACAGCGTGATTTTGCTCTGCGGCAAGATCTAACTGTGGGGTTGGCTCAGCTTCAGTCAGTGGTTGCGGGCTAACTGCGCTAAGTTCAGCCTTGGGCTTAGCGGGCAGCACAGTATTACTCAAGTCGGTATCAGCTTGCGCTACCGTTTCAGTTGGCGGGGTAACTTTAGCCGGTGCAGAAGTACTTACCGGCGCAGTATCAGCGGCTTGGGGCCTGGTACTGGCTTTAGCTGCCTGCAGCTGCAGCGCAGACACGGGTTTAGCGCAAAATCGATTATATTCGCTTTTTGCATTGCGATAATTGCTACTTTGCTTTTGGTTGCTAAAACGGTCGACTTGCTGCTGTAATAAAATACACGCACCTTCCGTATACTGCTGTTGCCCCTTAGCTGGCGGTAACCACAAAACTAAGAGCAATAAAAAATAAAAGGTCCGTTGCATAATTTATCTCTAATCTCCCAAGCCCTTATGCTAGCAGCAACACCGGCAATAAACATCCACTAATTTAGCCAACTTATAGCCGTGCAGTTAGCGCTAAGTTAACCTATTGCCAGCCAAGCACACACAAGCTGATATAATGCGGCTAAACAAATGATCAGGAGTTTTTGCTATGCACTTTTCTCAGGTAATGCAGCAATTCAGTGCAGATAAACCCAACAACATGCTAATTGCTGTGCCATCAGCCTGGGGCCAGGGCCGCGCTGTTTTTGGCGGTATGGCCGCAGCCTTAGCCATGGCACATTTGCTGCCGGTTATACCGCAACACATGCCGCTGCGTTCGGTGTCGGTGTCGTTTGTTGCACCGTTAAACGCCGGCCAGGCCACAGTGCAACGCCGCATCTTGCGCCAGGGCAAATCGGTAATACAGGCGCAGGTTAATATTGAGCAAGACGGCCAAATCGCCCTAGTGTTGCTGGCCAGCTTTGGAGCGGCCCGCCCGTCGGCCCATCAACTTAGTGCCGACACCGCGCCACAGTGGCCAACAGACAGCGTACTGACGCTGCCAAAACAGGGCCCGGCACCGGAATTTACTCACCACTTTGATTACCGCATTGCCCATGGTCAACTGCCGTTTAGCGCCAGCCCGCTACGCCAGTTGGGCGGTGATATCCGCATGTCCGGTAATGAAAGCAGCCAGACCGGCATACTGGAGCTGCTGGCACTGGTTGACGCCTGGCCGCCGGTTAGCCTGACGTTACTGAATCAACCGGCACCGGCCAGTTCACTCACATGGACGCTGGAATTTATCGCCCATGACTTACCCTTCAATACCACTGATTGGTGGCGCTACCTGGCTGAAATAGACTACGGTGCCGACGGCTATCATCATATCGCTGCCAAATTATGGCAACCCGATGGCAAACTGGCCGCCATCAGCCGGCAAACCGTTACCGTATTCGCTTAGGAGGCTTTCATGCTGAAATGCGACTTACATGATTATATTGAAATTGTCTGCCTGTACCATTATCCGCTAAAGCTAACACTAAGCTCAGGCGCTGTGCTTAGCGGCACAGCGCTAACCACGCGCTATAACGACCAGCGACAAGAGTGTTTGCTCATTGCGCAAAACGATACTGAGCAGCAGATAGTGCTGGATGATATTGCACTGCTGGAAGTCATGGTAACCAATCCGCATTTGCAGCAAGTGCGGTTTAAATAAGTTAGCGTGCATGCTTTGAATGAGGAAAACTGCAATCTGATGTCTGTACTGCTTAAAACAAGTCTGTTGCTGTTAATGCACACTTTAGCATTGGCTTTTGCTGTATTTTTTCTATGGCAGCAGCAACAGCATTATGCTGCGATACAACAGGCCGCAGTGGTGGAAATTCAAAGCGGCAGCGCATTTTTGCTGCTGCCACTACTATTGCCACTGTTGCACCTGATAAGCGTTGCTGCACGACGTTACACCAACAAAGCTGCTGCAGTAAAAGCACGTAAAATGCAAAGCCGGGTATTTATCGCGCTGACTTTGGGTTTACCCCTTACCGGTTTTATAGCTAACCAATACCTGTTGTGGCAATTAGAACAACATGGCTATCAGCAATGCGAAGCAGTGCATTATAGCAGTCGCGCAATATTTACCACCTACAGCAAGGACATTGCGTTATGCCTGGTTTCTTCAGCAACACGTTAATTGCCGATCCCACCTCAGCGTTTCAAAAGCCGTCAATTAGCAAATCAAGGCCTGCTTTGATTTGCTGACGGTAACTTTGCAAGTTGATTTCTGTGGCTTTTAAACGCTTTGCCGATACCGAAGCAATATCCAGCAAGTCGATATAACTGGCTTGTTGTTCAATGGTGACAGGTATTTGGAATTGGGTTAACAAGGAAACCGTTGTTTTCGGTTTAATCAGCGCGACCAGCAAAACATCAATATTGTGAAACAGGGTATTAGTCAGTACCACAACCCGCTGTTGCTCTATGCGGGCAACACTAAATTACTGCGGCACTATATCTGCCCCAAGCGCTCAGCAAAGGTGCCCTGTTCAGCAACTTGCTGGTTATAGGCTGCTATCGCATCGGCATTTTCTGCTTGCCATAACTCAGCTTTTGCCTGACTTACTGCTTTGCGCAATGCCAGCTCTAACACCACAGACGGGCTGATATTGAGCGCTTTAGCCTCAGCCAGCAAAGCCGCATCTACCGAGGTATTACAGGCTGCTTTAGTCGTATGGTTCATACTCAAGCTCCGCTGTTAGGTAACTGGCAGCAGTATAGCGCAAATTTTATGCGCAGATAACTTGCGCATGTTTTACTAAGCGCCAAACTGCTGCATATGCAGTTTGCGCAGCACCTTTTAACCGGCCCTTGCCATATTTAACTGGTGCCGGTATCGGGTTTTGGCAGTGGTTATCAAATTCGCGCTTAGCGCTTTGGTAGTTATTGCTACTCGGCTGAGCGGAAAATTGCGCCATCTGATGCTGCAACAGCAAACACGCGCCCTCGGTGTATTGCTTCTGGCCAAAGGCCAGCGGGGGAGATAAGCAGTAACAGCGGTAAAGTAAAACGCATCCAGCGCGCAACACGTCCCTGAATTATGGAATGCTGATGCTAGAAAGAGAAGGATTATGCGGCAAGTTATACCTTAGTGTACTGTTTTCAGTGGCTTTAGGAATATCAATGACATTGACCACATTGATTCCTGACCTCATTGATTCGCTGGGCACGTGTTTGAGCCACCACTTTAGTAAGCATTTGGAAATTCATCCAGCAAGCTCAAGTGCAACTTTCAAGACGAGCCCCGCCGGAGCTTACGGTATAAGTAACGCACGTCATTATTGCGGCTAAAACCTTGCAAAAACACCATAGTTAGAAATTTATCAACTTTTTCAGGTACAATTTTTACCCTTACCTAATTTAGCTATGTTAAATTCTGTGTTTGCCTACAATAGGGATTTTACGAATGGATGTCATGACTCTAAGCTATGTAAATTTACTCATCGGCTTAGCCGGTGTTATTTTACTATCGCTAATTTACAAGCATGCTCAATCAGAACGGCATTTATTATTTTGGCTGTCAGCAAGCTTTGCGTTATGCGTCACTTCAATTTGTGGTGTAGTAATAAGCTCAGGAGTTGAGGCACCATATTGGTTGATCCCTGCAGGCGCAAATCTTGCGACGATAAGCATCAGTGCTTTTATACTAAGTGCCATTTATGTAGTCACAAAGCGCAGAGTTAAATACCATTGGCTGTTCGGCGTGCTGGCATTGGCTTACGCACTCAATCACACTGATTTTGCCCAAGTATCCACCGTCAATCGGATATTAGTCAATTTCCCACTAATTATTGTCTTGAATTTATTGGCGATAAAGCAACTATTAGCCCAGACGAAAAGTGAGCTTAGTGGTGTTTATCGGGCATTAATTTTCGCCTTTGTGGTTAATATTATTCAGCTTGGCACCCGTTTTACACTGCTTATTCTGCTTCAATTTGATCTGGTTTCCCCTTCACAAACAACGCTGATACACAGCCTTGGCTACTACGGTTTGACGACTTATGCGTTTTTAACTTTGGGTTCATGCCTCTGTTTAGTTTACAAAAAAAATAGCATCGAAATGCGTGATAATATGGAACGCGACCCACTGACAGGCGTGTTCAACCGCCATAATCTGCCATTAAAGCTGCAAAATGAGCTGCAACGTGCTAGCCGCTCAAAACAGCATGTCAGCATTGTTATGCTAGATATTGATCACTTCAAAAAGGTAAATGATTCATTGGGCCATGTTGCCGGCGATTTGGCACTATGCCATGTAGCAGAAGTCGTCCAAAAACAGCTGCGGACGTATGATGCTATGTTCCGCTACGGTGGTGAAGAGTTTTTAATCTGCCTGCCGGATACGCCTTTAAGCTCCGCACTAAATATTGCTAACCGCATCCGTAAACACATTGAGCAATCTGAACTTAGTGCACTGCCAGAGTTGAAACTGACCATTAGTGTTGGTGTGGCAACATCCTCAACAGATATCTCTGACTGGCAACTGCTGGTTCAACATGCTGACCAAGCGCTGTATCAAGCTAAACGACAAGGGCGAAATCAGGTGTTGCACTATGATGGCGCAGCAATAATCTCTTTATGACAAAAACACACAGTCTCACAGCTGACACGACGCACACTTAGCATTACCTTAGTGCATTAAAACAGCGATAGCCCGAGCTCATCGGCCAATTGCTGAATTAACTGCATCGCCACTACTGAGTTACCAAAGCGGTTAAGCGGCGGGCTCCAGGCGGTTATTACTCCAAATTGCGGTACTATCGCCACTATAGCGCCGCCTACCCCGCTTTTGGCCGGCAAGCCCACTTTAAAGGCAAACTCGCCAGACTGATCATACATACCACTGGTCGATAAAATTGCATTTACCCGGTGGGCGTCACGTCGGCTGCATATTTGCTCGTTAGTGTGCGGCTGCACGCCACGATTAGCTAAAAACAATAACGAGCGGGCCAGTTGTTCACAGTTAATCGCCGTGGCGCATTGGTGAAAATAATGCTCCAGTACCTGTGGCACACCGGCTTCAATATTACCGAAACTTTTCATCAGGTAGGCCAGGGCCGCATTACGGTTACCGTGTTCCAGCTCAGACAGATACACTTGCTGATCGGCATAAATGGCCTCTTCCCCGGTTAAGCGGCGCAAAAACGTTAAAAATGCCGTTTTACTGGCCGAGTAATGACTTACCAGCACATCCGCAACCAAAATAGCGCCGGCGTTAATCACCGGATTACGTGGTATGCCCCTCTCCCATTCCAATTGCACAATAGAATTAAACGGCTGGCCAGACGGCTCCATATTGACCCGCTGCCACAAGCCATCCCCCAGCCGGTTCATTGCCATCACCAGGCCGAAAATTTTCGAAATACTCTGCAAGGAAAAATTCTGCTGCGCTGCGCCAGCGCTGAATATCTTACCGTCCAGCGTGGCCACTGCAACCGCAGCCTGTTGCGGCGCCACCTGCGCCAATGCCGGTATATAATCGGCCACTTTGCCGCTGCTGTACAATGGCTGGCACTGCGTTAACATGCGCAGGAGCAAGCTACTTAGATCGGTATTGTCAGTTATCGGCAAAGCATCCTCCTGCTACGGTATGTGTCAGCGCAGTATGCCACAGCCGAGCACAACTGCGGTAAAAACGCTACAGGCAAAACATCGGTCCAACGTGGCTGTCGCTGTTATAAAACAACAAAGGCCGCATTTGCGGCCTTTGGTGAATTCTTCTACTCACGAAGAAGTTAATTATTTTTACTCATATCCGGCAATTCAGCAGCGTAGCCGTGGTAGATTTTTGTCACCAACTCAGACTCAGAAAAATCGATGCACTTCATCAGGTTATTTTGCTTACCCGCTTGGGTTGCGTAGTCTTTTTTCAACCATTGCTGTATCGGCTCGTTCAACTCTTCATAAGCTTCCAGCGGCATAGCACCAAACTCGCGGTAGCCGTTTAGCGCACTTATCGCTTGGTCGTAAATCTCACCTTCAGTAAAAGCGGTAGCTAAACAACTGGCCTGAGCATAGTGCTGAAATAACCTGACGCCACTTTGATGCTTAAACGCCAATTCCGCATGAGCCGAACCAGAAATAACCAGCATAACAACTGCTTGAGCTACAACCTTTTTATCCCTCATATTTAGTCACCTTTTAGCGTTGTCATAGCAATCCCGTGAAACCTAATCTGACCTGTCTTTCTAGAAGACGCCCCACAATACAAACCTTTATTTTACATTTATGCAATCCTAAATTAAGCTTTGCCGGTCTTTAAATGTTTTCTTATGGTTGCAAGGAGGCCACATTGGAAACCTATTTGTTAGCACGAGATTTAAATGGTGTACCGATTGGCCGGCACCAATTCTTTGTTATTTTAACCGGCGATTCGCAACAAACTTTTCGTTTGTCGCACTCCAATCAGACACTGAGCAGCCGTAGAATTGGCAAGCAATACGGTCTCGTATTGGGCGCTCAAAATGTCGCATCTACCGGAACATCGACAACTAAATATAACCGGCTTACTTTTGTGCCGTTCGAACGGGCAGACTTGTCATGTGCCATTGAGTACTTTGGTGGCGAGCCCTCGATCTTATCTGGCCAGTTTGGCTATCAAAAGGCTGAGGCAAGGCGCATCCTTCCCCGGCAAGGTTACACAGAACAACAATTGGCTCAGGCAATTCTGACAGCAATAGATTTCTATGTTGTAAATGAAGGCAGTCAGCCCATAGCATATCCGCCGCCATGGTTTGGCAAGAACAGTAACAGCTGGACAAACTCTATTCTTGATGTAGTGCCTGCTGATTTGCCTGACAATGCAAAGGCAAGACGCCAGCTTGGTGATTTCAATGGCGCAGATGCTGCACACGATGTTCGTATTCATCAAATGTATTTCAAGGGGCTATGTAAGCCATGTACAGTACAAAATCCGGCATATCGCTAGTTTCTGACACCCTTATTCGCGCAGTTTCAACAACAGCAATCTTGTTTGTTATTGTTGCCGTTATTGCTCTGCTAAGAGGTGTTAGTCAGGATGTACATTACCCGCTGGCGAGCGACGACTGGTACTTAGTTGCAGGGTTTCTGAGTATCTGGTGCTTTGTACCGGCCTTGCTGGCAACCTTAGTCAGCGCCTTTAGCAAGATAAGCCTTGGCAAAAGCTATATGTTGGCTGGTTTGCTGCAAGTAATATTGCTGTATGGCTACAGCTTCCATATCGCCAATCAACCAGGCAATGAACTTGGCAGCTCACCGCTGATGCTATTGGTGTATCTGGCGATACCGGTTGCCGCAGTATACTATCCGCTGTTTTTCGTCGGTAGACCAACTAACCGGCTGCGGTTGGCCGCTATTGTTCTGGCGGCACTGCTGTTGGGTTATGTTCAGCTAAGCTAACGATACTGGCCGCGGGCTAAGCGGCCTTTTTTGCTTTTACCTGTTCTAAATGCAGCTTGCTCAGGGCTTTTCTACTAGTGGCGGCGATATTTAACCTGGCACTAAACTGGCGCAATTGCTCATCGCTAAAACACTGCTGATAATACTGATTGATATAATCGCCTGTCTGGTCGAGATGCAGCACATTATCTGGCATCGGGGTTTTAAACGCCGCCCGTGGGCTAAATACCACCAGCGGGTGGACTTTACCGGCATCGTCGGCCGTTAATCCAAGCACATGTTTTACCGCTTCGGTATGTTTGTAGTTTTGCCGCAGTGGGTTCATAAAGCGGTGCTTGCGGCGAAAATGCTGCACCGTCCACTCGGGCTGCTTTTCATTACCGAAAATCCAGCCCTGATAGTTTTTTACTTCCAGCACAAAGATGCCAAACGGGCTGATAATTAGATGATCCACCTCAGTTAAATCACCCTGCGCCGTTTGCAGCACCAAGTTGCGGTAATGTTTATAACTCATGGGCAGTTGCTTCAATAGCAGTTTATGCAAACTGCGCTCAGCCATCGCACCTAAAAACTTGGCTTTATTGCCAAACAGCACAGTAATTACCAGCCCCGGCAATAGGCCAAGTAATACAAAACCAATGATGTACGGCAGATAAGGCGTAAACAGGCCAAACATCATCGCGCCCATATCAAATTTCGGCGGTAACTGTTTAGTTTGCAACGGTGTGCTGGGCGTTACCGTTGACGCAGGTTGAGGCGTTACAACCGTATTATTGCTTGCGGTTTGTACTGGCGTTGCGGCATTGGCTTTTGCCGGAGCATTCGTCAGGTTAAGCTCGTGCTCCGGAGCCGGTATCGGGTTTTGGCAGTGGTTATCCACTTCACGCTTGGCGCTTTGGTAGTTATGGCTATTCGGCTGCGCAGCAAATTGCACCATCTGGTGCTGCAGCAGCAAACACGCGCCCTCGGTGTATTGCTTTTGGCCAAAGGCCAGCGGGGAGATAAGCAGTAATAGCGGTAAAGTAAAACGCATCCAGCGCATAAGTCGTCCCTGAAATGTGGAATACTGATGCTAGCAAGGGAAAGAGTAAGCGGCAACCAAAAGCATATGATGTTACCCAAAATCAACTCTTGAGGCATCACCCTGAGATTTAACCCCCAATTAGAGCAGATAAGGCAACAAATAAAGTCTTGACCGCAGGGAGTTTATGGGTAATTTTATTAAAAAAATGAAAATGCAATGACTGTAAGGATGATCCGTTCATATGGAATTGAAACTTAAGAACTTTAAAGATATTAATCTAAACGACCCATTTTTTGATAGCCTGAAACAGGATTACAGTGAGTTCTCCGATTGGTTCATACGTAAAAGTGATGATTCAGCCTATGTGTTTGAGGATAGCGCAGGCAACATCAATGGATTTCTTTATCTAAAGTTAGAAAACGAGCCGATCCCAAATACCACTCCACCGATACCTGCCTCACCTCGCCTTAAAGTAGGTACGATGAAGATAAATGCCCACGGCACAAAGCTTGGTGAGCGGTTTCTGAAAAAGATTTTCGATCACGCGTTGCATTACTCAGTTCCTGAGATCTATGTGACGGTTTTTGCTAAACACGAGTCGCTAATCTATTTATACGAAAAATATGGCTTCGTGAAGATTGCAACTAAAGCTACTAATAACGGTACCGAACTTGTTTTAAGTAAACACTTTAGCAGTGTTAACAACCATATCGTTAGAGACTATCCGAGAATCGATTTAAAACGTGGGAATGTGTATCTCCTGTCGCTATGGCCAGAATGGCACACCAGACTCCTCCCTGACTCAATTCTAAAAACCGAAACTTCAGACATTATCGAAGACATTTCGCACACAAATAGCATTCACAAAGTCTACTTAACGAATATGCGTGGTACAGAACGGCTGCAGGCAGGGGATACACTGTTGATATACCGGACATCCGATGGGCAAGGGCCTGCACATTATCGTTCTGTAGCAACGTCTGTTGGTGTGGTCGAAGAGTACCGGAATATTAATTCGTTTGCATCTCTTCAAGAGTTTATGGAGTACTGTAAACCGTATAGCGTATTTTCAGAGAAAGAGCTAAGCACTTTTTGGGCACGCAAAAATTACCCGCATGTTTTCAGATTCACCTATAATGCGGCCTTGAAGCGCAGAGTCACACGCGGTGCAATGATAGAGAATTTTGGATTGGATCCAAATGCGTATTGGGGCTTTATGCCGTTATCAAAACAACAACTAAAAGCAATCACCCAGGCAGGTCTATTAAATGAAAGTATTATTATCGATTAAGCCGGAATATGCGGAAAAAATCCTAAGTGGTGAAAAACGTTTTGAATTTAGAAAAGCACTATTTAAAAATAAAGACGTTAAAACGGTTGTTATTTACGCGACTATGCCAGTGGGTAAAGTTGTTGGCGAGTTCGAGTTTGACGGAGTTGTATCAGGCACACCTAAAGTAGTTTGGTCACAGACAGAGAGCTACTCAGGAATTTCGCAAGATTTTTTCGAAGAGTATTTTGAAGGTAGAGAAATGGCTCACGCGATAAAAGTCGGCAATGTCATTCGCTACAGAGAACCATTAAATCTTAGTATGATAGTCCCAAATGGCTTGGCACCTCAGTCTTACCGGTACATTTAAAACTGATCGTTATTTTGATTAATGATTTAACAGATTGTTTGGAGGAAGCTTGGAAAAAATAATAGCGACAGAAATAACTCCGCATGGATTAGATAATCAAATCATACTTCATCTTGAACAAATAAAAAACGATCTAGGCATTGAAGAATCTGTTTTATATTACGGCTTCCCCGTATTCAAAGATTATGAAGATTATTCTATAAAGTCAAAAATTGCTTTGCTTTCCAAAAATCATGGGTTGATATTAATCCAAACTACTGACAAACATTCTCAAAAAGAAGATGATGATAATCTGTCAGAATTATTTAGCTTCATTGAAGCTGCCATGAAAAAAAGCAAGATTTTAAGAAAGAGCAAAAAAGAACTTCATCTTGATATACATTGTGTGGTATTCGGTGAGGAAATTGATGAATCAGATGATAACGAAACAATATCTTCGTTAAAAGAGCTATCCGAATATTTTAAAAGCATTGAAGTAGAAGATCCTACCCCACAAAATATCATAGACGAAGCACGATCTATTATAGAAGGCGCCAAAGCACTATCAAAGCAAAGTAAGCGAAACAAAATATCGGACGATCCAAAAACAAAGCTAAACATCCTTATAGACTTAGAGAAAGAAATTTCAAATTTTGATATTGAACAAAGAAAAATTGCAATTAGCCTGATAAATGGACCGCAAAGAATTAGAGGTTTAGCAGGCTCAGGAAAGACTATCGTTCTTGCAATGAAAGCTGCACACATTCACTTACAGCACTCTGGCAAGAAAATTCTTTTCACATTTTATACAAAAAGCTTATATGGGTTAATAAGAGAATCAATAGCTCGTTTTTACAGGCATTTTTCAGGTACAGAACCGAACTGGGAAAATATTGATGTACTTCACTCATGGGGAGGTCGAACCATCGATGGAGTTATTTATAATACCTGTGCAGACAATAGTATAAGGCCAATGACGTTCTCAGAGGCTAAGTTAGTCAATTCAGATGATCCATTTAAAGCCGTATGCCATCAAGTATCAAAAAATAAAATTTATCAAAAGTACGACTACATTTTAATAGATGAAGCTCAGGACCTTCCAAACGAATTCTTTTCAATATGTTACAAACTTGCAAAAGGAGAGCATGGAAGAAATAAAAATATTGTTTGGGCTTATGATGAACTTCAATCAATATTTAACGTATACCAGCGCACTCCAAAAGAGCTATTCGGATTAAATCCTAGCAACAAACCACTGATCGATTTAGATAAATTCGCGCAAGATTTAAGTTTCGGCCAAAGTAATGATTTAGTTCTTTATAAATGTTATAGAAATCCGTTAGAGGTTCTGCTGACAGCACATGCGTTAGGTTTTGGAGTTTATTCAGAACGCCCAGTACAAATGCTAGAAAATGAGGAGCACTGGAAAGACGTAGGTTATAGATTAGAAGCTGGTAGCTCACTTGTTGTTGGTCAAGATGTTACGATTACCAGAGATAGGGAAAATAGCCCTCTTTCGATATACCAACATCAAGAGATATCTGATGTAATCGAATGTCATGCTGCAAGCAATATTGACAACGAATGTCAATGGATTGTTTCAACAATTATTAAAGCACTTGATGAAGGCTTAAAAGCACATGACGTTCTGGTGATTTGCCTTGATGATATGAATGCAAAGCACTACTTTACGAAAATATCTTATGACTTATCAAAATATGGTGTCAGGTCTAACAATTTATTAATAGCCAGCTCTGCTGCACCACCATTTACACTAGATGACATGGTTACTCTATCTACTGTCCATCGCGCTAAGGGCAATGAAGCCCCACTCGTCTTTGCAGCCGGAATTGACGCTCTTTTCCCAAGTAGAGGAACACGGAACGGTAGGAATAAAATTTTTACTGCATTTACGAGAACAAAAGCATGGTTAAAAATCAGTGGAATTGGATCTAGAGCCCAGTACTTTTTTCACGAAGTATCTATCAGTATTAAAAATTCGCCTAGTTTGAAGTTTACTGTTCCAGACGCACGCATTATTGAAACGATTCAAAGAGACTTGAGCTCACAACCTAATGAATTTGAAGTAATAGAAGGCGCAGTGAGTAAATTGATAGAAAAAGGTTATACCCAAGAACAAATACAAATGAAACTTGGACTGGTAAATACAGACAATAAAGATGAGTAATGATTTCGGAAAAAGTGTTTTCCAAAGCATTCAATTTGCTAATGAAAACAATTTGTTGTATCAGGCCGGCTGCCCTAGCTCTCTGATCCCGACAGACAACTTCAAGAAGATGAGCCTTAAAGCAAATAGCTACAGAGAACTCTACGATTGTGCCATTTGCTATCAGGATTTTAATTTGATGCTGTTTGATAAGTCTTTTTTTCAATTTTCCGAAATGGCAAAAGAGCAGGAAGTGAGGCTGGCGTATTTTCCAAATCCATACTCGTTTTCCGAATCTTTGGCTCATCGGCAAGCTGCTAACGAAATGCTTGAAAGAAGTGAAATTTCACTCGATGAGTTTGAACAGATTATCTCAGAAGAAACCTTCTCTTGTGACATTCCGATAATCAGGTATGACTTGTCACAAAAACAATATTGTGAAATGAGACACCCAACTGCGCACTTCCACATTGGCTTCTTCTCTGAGAATCGCTGGCCATCTAGAAGAGTAATGACACCGATGTCTTTTTTTTTAAAAGTTCTTCGTCTTTATTACTCTGGTCTGTGGGATGAAATCGACCAGAAACAGGGCAATTGTCTAGATGAGCTTTATCGAACTGAAATAGCTAAATGTCCACTTGTAACCGAAGATTACTTTTCAAAAACTGAAGCTCAGCGATTCTTTTTCACGTAAAAAAGGCCGCATTCGCGGCCTTCTGTTTTATTCAGTAAAGAGAAGCTTACTTCTTCTTCGCTTTCGGGTTTGGCAGGTCGGTGATTGAACCTTCGTAAATCTCTGCTGCTAAACCGATAGACTCGTTCAGCGTTGGGTGCGCGTGGATGGTTAACGCGATATCTTCGGCGTCAGCACCCATCTCAACTGCTAAGCAGATTTCACCTAACATTTCACCGGCGTTGATACCAACAATAGCGCCACCCAGGATACGGTGGGTTTCTTTGTCGAAAATCAGCTTAGTGAAGCCTTCAGTACGGGCTGAAGCGATAGCACGGCCAGACGCTGCCCATGGGAAGGTAGCGGTTTCAATTTTTAAGCCCTGCTCTTTGGCTTCTTTCTCGGTAACGCCAGTCCAGGCCATTTCCGGGTCGGTGTAGGCTACTGATGGAATGCAGCGCGGGTCGAAGTAGTGCTTCTGGCCGGCGATCACTTCAGCTGCTACGTGGCCTTCGTGTACCGCTTTGTGCGCTAACATTGGCTGACCGATAACGTCACCGATCGCATAGATATGGCCAACGTTGGTGCGCAGTTGCTTATCTACATTGATAAAGCCACGCTCGTCTACGTTAACACCGGCTTTAGCTGCATCTAACAGCGCGCCATTTGGCTTACGGCCAACCGCAACCAGGATCTTGTCGTAACGTACTGCTTTTTCTGGCGCGTTTTTGCCTTCAAAAGTCACGTATAAACCGTCTTTCTTCGCTTCTACGCCAACAACCTTAGTAGACAACATGATGTTGTAATTGTCTTTGTTGTACTTGGTGTAAGCTTTAACGATGTCAGCGTCTGCAGCTGGTACTAACTGATCAGCAAATTCTACTACTGATACTTTAGAGCCCAGCGCGCGGTATACGGTGCCCATTTCCAGGCCGATAATACCGCCGCCTAATACCAGCATTTCACCCGGAATGTCTTTTAATTCCAGTGCGCCGGTAGAGTCGATAATACGGTCGTCATCTTTTGGAATAAACGGCAGTGATACCGGCTCTGAACCTGCAGCAATAATAGCGTGTTCAAAGGTAATAGTGGTGTCGCCAACCTGTAAGGTGTTAGCGCCGGTAAATTTACCGTAGCCGGTAACGACCTTCACTTTACGCATTTTCGACATACCGGCCAGGCCGTTGGTCAGTTGGCCGACGACTTTGTCTTTCCAGGCGCGGATTTTATCTAAATCAATTTGCGGCGCACCAAAGGTTACACCGTGTGATGCCATATCGCGGGCATCGTCAATAACCTTAGCAACGTGTAATAAGGCTTTAGATGGGATACAACCTACGTTTAAGCACACGCCACCTAAGGTGCTGCGCGCTTCAACCAGGGTAACTTCTAAACCTAAG
>JAHJZX010000027.1 GCA_018826295.1 Gammaproteobacteria bacterium | reverse complement strand
TCTTTATTAGAATACAGTGAATGGATCATCAGCTGCAGCAGCTGCTTGACTTCTGCCTGAAAGCCGTGGGTTTGCTTTTGGCCAGCGGAAGTGGCTGTGGTATCACTCATTGTGGTTATCCTCGAACATCAAAGTTAGACAATTAAAACATTGGCTGTTAAAACAGCCAGACACTGTCCACTAATATGGGGAGCATTAACCGGATTTCAAGCAGGGATATTACGCTTAAAATGCCTTACGGCCACTAAACGCATGCGACAAGGTGGTACCATCAACAAATTCCAGCTCACCGCCAACAGGTATGCCCTGAGCGATACGCGACACATTAACCTGAAATTTATGGCACAGCTCAGCAATATAAAATGCCGTGGCATCGCCTTCCACGGTAGGGTTGGTAGCCAGAATAAGTTCTTTAACTAAGCCACTTTGCAGCAACTGCTGCAATTTATCTAAGCCCAAATCATGTGGGCCTATACCATCCAATGGGGATAGGTAACCTTGCAATACAAAATACAGGCCAGCAAACTGGCCGGTTTGCTCAATTGCCAATTGATCTGCCGCCGAGCCTACCACACAGATTAAGCCGGCAGCGGCGCGTTTAGGATCGCTGCAAATACGGCATAAGTCGGTTTCACAAAAGGTACGGCACTGCTGGCAATGGCCAACCTGTGTCATCGCCGCCGTGAGCGCAGCGCCAAGCTGCAAGCCAGCTTCGCGGTTACGCTCCAGCAGTGAAAACGCCATGCGCTGCGCGGATTTAGGCCCCACTCCGGGCAAAATGCGCAGTGCATCTATTAGCTGTTGTAACAGTGGCGTATGTCGGTTCATCAGAATGGCATTTTCATACCAGGTGGCAACTGCAGGCCACCGGTAACTGCGGCCATTTTTTCTTTGCTGGTTTCATCTACCCGGCGTACTGCGTCATTAATTGCAGCGGCAATTAAATCTTCCAGCATGTCTTTATCGTCCTGCATTAAGCTGTCATCAATGCTAACCCGGCGCACATTGTGGTTACCTAACATGGTCACTTTTACCAGGCCGGCACCGGCTTCGCCTGTCACTTCCATAGTGGCAATTTCGGCCTGCATCTTCTGCATTTTGTCCTGCATGGCTTGCGCCTGCTTCATAATATTGCCCATACCGCCTTTAAACATAATAGTACTCTCTGTCTGAAATTAAGCTGTGTTGCCCGTACCATGGTACAGGCGGGTTAGTGGCGACAAGATAATAACTTCAGCGCCAAAATACAAGTTGTGCTCAGTTAACCTTGATGGTGTCGGACAACAATTGCGCATGAAACAATTGCTGTAATTGCAGTACTTTTTCATCCTGCTGCAGCAAATTACGCACGTAGTCAAACCGTTGCTGTACGATATGTTGCTGGATTGACAACGGGCTTTGCGCCACCTCAGGCTGATAAGTAATATCAATTTGCAACGGCTGATTAAAACTCAGTTCCAACACTTGTTGCAGTTTACTGCGAAAGTTACCGCTATCCAGATGTTGCTGGCTTTGCGCCACCACCAGGCTCAGCTTGTCGCCGTCCAGTGTCATAGCTGAATTCAGCAAAAACAACCGGCTTAAGCCGCCGGTATCCAGCGTTTCGACTCTGGCAGCCCAGGCATCCACCTGTGCGGCAAAGCGTACCGAAAAATTTTGCTCGTTTATACTGCCGTCAAAGGGTGTCAGTTCAGGCTCTGGCTTGTGTTCAGCTGATATTGGCTGCGCAGCATCCTGCTGATATTGCTGCCACAGCGCTACGCTGGCCTCGGCGTCATATTGTGCTTCAATATTTTCCTGCTCATCCGGGCCGTTGTCGTCGCTGGCGAAATAGGCATTAGTCGCCGCGCTCTGCATTTCATCAGGCTTTGTTGGCGCAGCCGGAGCGGATCCTGTAGCCTCAGCTGGCGGCACTTTAGTTGCTACATCAGGCTGCGGCATTGCAGATTGTAATGTGGCACCTGGGCTAGCTGCTGGCGGCTGAATTGGGTCTGCAATTGCGGTGACTGCTACTGGCGCCTGCTGGCGCTCAGTCTTTTTTTGCGTTGCAGCACCGGTTAATGCTACACCCCGACGCGCCATAATACGGGCCGTTACCGGGTCGATACCGCTGCTGTAATCAGCAGTAGCCACCGGGGCTTGTTGTGCTTCATGCTCAGCACTGGCTGGCTTTGCTGGCTCAACTTGTAGCGGCGTGTGCAGTTGCGCTGTATGTTCGGGTGTCGGCTGTACTGCAGCCATTTGGCCGTTGCTGATTTGGTTGCTTGCCTGTGCGGTATCCGCTGGCACAGCAGTCAGGTCAGATGTTGCCGGTGCTGGCATTGCTTCGCCACTTACCGGCTGCGGTTTGGCCATCATTACTGCTGGCGTTGCTGGATTGCTATGCTGCGCCACAGGCTGTGATATCTGGCTGTCTGGTGCAAAAGCCATGGCACGCAGCAACGCCATTTGCAGACCGGTTAACGGATCCGGCGCGTAAGGCAATTCTTTCTTGCCGCTAATAAGCAGTTGATAGTACAACTGCACCTGAGCGGGTGCGAGGGACTCAGCCAACTGGGTGACATAAGCCTGTTGATCACTGAAAACGGCTGCAGTGTGGCTAAACTGGCTAAGGGCGGTCAGATGCAACAGTGACAACATATCATCCAGCACCTGGCCAAAATTACTTTGCTGCTGGATCAGCTCTGCCAGAATGCTGTGCAGCGCAGCGGCGTCTTGCGCCAGCACCGCCTGCAGCAGTAATCTGGCCCAGCTTTGCTCCAGCAAACCCAGCATGGCTCGTACTGTGTCTTCACTGATATTGGCATTGCTTTGCGCTATGGCTTGATCTGTCAAACTCAGGGAATCACGTAAGCTGCCCTTGGCTGCTTTGGCCAACATTGCCAGTGCGCCCTGCGCATAAGGGATTTGCTCTTGCGTTAAGACATAAGCCAGATGCTGTTCGATTTGCTGTGGGCTAAGTGCCAGCAAATTAAATTGCAGACAGCGCGACAACACCGTTACCGGCAATTTCTGCGGATCGGTAGTGGCCAGTAAAAACTTTACATGTGGCGGCGGCTCTTCCAGCGTTTTCAATAGTGCATTAAAGCTGTGCCGGGACAGCATATGCACTTCATCTATCAGATACACTTTAAAGCGGCCGCGGCTGGGCGCATACTGCACGTTATCGAGCAAGTCGCGTGTATCTTCTACCTTAGTGCGCGACGCGGCATCTATCTCCAGCAAGTCGACAAAGTTACCGGCATCTATTTCGGTGCAGGCAGAACACTGGCCGCAGGGCGTAGCGGTAATGCCCTGCTCACAGTTCAGACTTTTAGCAAAGATACGCGCTATAGTGGTTTTACCCACCCCTCGGGTGCCGGTAAACAAATAGGCATGATGCAGCCGGTTATTGGTAAGCGCATTGCCAAGGGCGCTTTTGACATGCTCTTGCCCCACTAACTGGGAAAAGTGCTGTGGGCGCCATTTGCGGGCTAATACCTGATAACTCATAACGGCTACTATTGTCTTGGTTGTGCTAGTCTGTCACAGACTAAACTTAATCGCCGCTATACTCAACCAGACTCAGCAGATTTAATCCTGCTTGTTGTAATCTGACAACGCCACCCAACTCAGGTAAGGCAATCACAAAGGCAGCGTCTTCAACCACTCCGCCAAGCTGACGTACCAGCTTAACCGTAGCGTCGATAGTACCGCCGGTTGCCAGTAAATCGTCTACCAGCAGCACCTTATCACCCGCAGTTATGGCGTCGCGGTGAATTTCCAGCGTGTCTTCGCCGTATTCCAGTTGATAACTTTGTGCAATACGCTCACGTGGTAATTTACCTGGTTTACGCACGGGTACAAACGGCAAGCCAAGCGCATATGCTAAAGGAGCACCAAAGATAAAACCCCGCGACTCTGTGCCGACAACCTTATCAATACCTTTATTGGCATAGGCCTGAGCAAAAGCGTCGATCACCTTTTTAAACGCGGCCCCATCCTGCATCAGGCTGGTGACGTCACGAAACACTATACCCGGTTTGGGATAATCATTTACTGCTTTAATTACCTGTTTTAGCTCAGTGGCTAATGCCTGCTTATCCATTTTATTAAACCTTTTTTATGCGATCATTGCCGCGACAAAAAAGCCGCCCTCAGGCGGCCTGCAAACCTGGATTAATGTTATGCCAGGATCTGAAACCAACGCACAATAGGCGCCAGGCACAGTAAAGATACGAATACAGCAACCAGGGCACAAAACTGCCACAGGTTAAACGACTCTTTAAAATTTTCGTTTGCCATTGTACTACTCTTTGTCATCTGAATTTAGCGGGCGCTTATGGTAATGAATTTTGTTCTGCTTGAAAAGACACCACTACACCTTTTCTGGCAAAGTCCTGCAATATGCTACTGGCGCCCTGCTGCAACTGCGTGGTATTAAATGTTGGCATCAAAATTTGCATCTGCTGCACCAGTTGCGCCAGGGTGCTACCCGGCGCTTGCTGCAGTATTTGCAATAGCGCTGCCGTTAGCTGATTTACCAGCACAAACTTCACGTCGTCTGCAGTATTGCGGTACAACAAATAATACTGCATCTCACCGGCTTGCGCAGGCTGGTAATCGGTACTGATCTGATGCACCGCATACGGATAAGCCAGCAGCATACTCAGCTGTGACAATTGCAATGCGCCTGTGCCAATCTGCTCGTCACTGACTGCCGTTTCCTCGCCAGTCTGCGGTGTAGTAGCCAGATACAGTTCGGCCCATTCATAATGCGCCAACTCACGCATAAATACCGGATCATGCGGTTGCAATTGATAATCCTGTTGCAAAAAATCGACAAAATGACGCGCTATGTGCAGAAAATACGGGCTGCTACAGGGGCAAGCACGAAAAAACTGTCTTATCAGTTGCTGCCATGCGGTTTCGTCATACAGCGACTGTAGTACCGGTAATGCCGCACTGACAAAACTTTGCACGTTACTAAAAAACAGTTCGCGATAAACCGCCATCCGCCGCTCTTCAATACCCGCAGGTAGCGGCTGCTGTGGGTCTTTGATATGAGCGATGAACGCCTGCTGCGTTTGCTGAAAATGCATATTTTTACGCCCTTAATGCCCGGCTTTCATCACCGGCACTGCGCTGTAATGCTTTGATGTGATCCAGCTCCTGGCACAATACATCAAGTGATGGGATATTAAAGTCGCGCTCTAACAATGTTGGTTTAACACCGAGTAGCTGATATGCCTGTGTTAATAGTTGCCAGACCGGGTCAATAACCGCCGCTCCATGGGTATCTATCAGTAAGTCAGTTGCTTCCTGATAGTGTCCGGCGATATGGTAGTAGGCAATGCGCTCTGTTGGCATAGCGCGTAAAAAGGCGTGCGCATCGTAGCCGTGGTTTACCGAATTGACATAAATATTGTTCACGTCCAGCAACAACTGGCAATCGGCTTCCTGTAATACCGCCAGGGTAAAATCGCGTTCGGACAGCTGCTGCCCCGGCGCCGCATAATAGGATACGTTTTCCAGCACCAAAGGCTGCTCTAATATATCCTGCACCTGCCGGACCCTACTGGCAACGTATTGCACTGCCTCCTCGGTGAAAGGGATCGGCATTAAATCATATAAATGGCCACCACCCGAGCAATAACTGAGGTGCTCACTGTATAAACTGATATTGTGCTGGCGTAAAAACTGCTTCACTTGCTGTACGAACGCAACATCCAGCGGATCCGGGCTGCCAATCGACAGCGATAAACCATGACAGATAAAACGATGCTGCTCGGTGAGGCTGCGAAACTGCTTTTGCAACTTGCCACCAAAGGGCAACCAGTTTTCCGGCGCCACCTCAAAAAAGTCAATCTGTTGCGGTGTACCGACTAACACATCAGCCAACATTTCGCGCCGCAGGCCCAACCCTGCGCCAGACAATACGGTTGCCGGTGCTTTGATCATCTATCTGTACTCCAAACAGCAAAAGGCCTGCAAGCGCAGGCCCAGGCACACTCAATCAAATGCTGCCGCCGCACTTACCTTCGCCGCATTTACCTTCGCCACATTTTGCTTCTTTGGCTTTATCTTTTGCTTTGGCTTTTGCCTCTTTGGCTTTGTCGCTCATCTGGTCCTTCGCTTTGTCAGCACCACATTTACCTTCGCCGCATTTGCCTTCACCACATTTACCTTCTTTGGCTTTGTCTTTCATTTTGGCGGCTTTATCTTTCATCTTGTCTTCGCCACACTTACCTTCACCGCATTTGCCGTCTTGCATTTTCTCTTTGGCTTTTTTGGCTTTATCTTCACCGCACTTTCCTTCGCCGCATTTGCCTTCACCGGCTACCATCTCGTAACCTGACGCTAACTCTACGGCAGTAAAAGGGTTAGCGCTGGCACTTGTCGTCACTGCAGACAGCGCACCAACTACGAAAGCGCCAACAGTCATTGTAATTTGCGAATGTTTCATAATGTCTTCCTTTAAGTGGTTGTACTTTCACAGACTTAAGACCGGCACAACAAACAGCCTATTTCAGCAGGCCGGAAAATAATTAAGAGTAGACACTTGTAGTTAGTCTGTCTATCAAAACCCTGTGCACATAAAACCGGCGACGTCAGTTATCAATAGGGCCTCAACAAGTAGCAAGTAAGTATCTAAAGAAAAGGGCCTACAGCAGCAAATCTGTAGGCCCTGGAGTAACAGCTGCCGGGCTGTTAAATCAGCCTGTCGTCGGCAGTCGGTTCGACATTGATTAAATGTCTGTTCTCGCCCGGATAATTTTATTTGGCTTTATTATTAGCGGTAGGCATTGTACATTCGTTTGCCAACCAACCTAACAAAGCGCCGTAAAATTCAACCTTGTGCTCGCGAAACAACGTATCAGAAAAATGATCTGCATCAGCCAGTTCAACATAGCGTACGTTCTTATTGGCTTTATCTATTTTTTCCATAAAATCACGGCTGTGGCTCACAGGCACTCTGACGTCGATATCACCGTGCACAACCAGCAGAGGAATATTAACCTGCTGCGTGCGCTCAATTGGGTTTACACCAGAAATTGTCGGCCGCTGCAGACGCGCTAAAAACCTATTGTCATTTAATGTGGCGTTTATTTTACTGAGATCAGCGACGCCTGCTCCGGCGATTGCACAGCGGTAAATATTGTTCTCTCTGGACGACGCAGCAAAAGCGGCATAACCACCGTAACTCCAGCCAAACATAGCCAGTTTGTCTTTTTCTGCCAGACCAACGCTGACTAAAAAGTTAGCCGCATCATCTAAATCGTCTTGCATTTTCAGGCCCCAATTATTGTCGCCGGCTGTCCAATGCGCCAGTCCATAGCCGGTAGATCCACGATAATTTGGTTGTATTACCACATAACCATGAGCTGCTAATAACTGAGACCACTCATCATATACAACAGTGTCACGTACCCAGGGACCACCATGTGGTAACACAACCGCCGGAAACGGACCTTTACCAGCTGGTACGGTAATATAAGCTTTAATCTCCAAACCATCGCGGGCTTTATATGACACATACTTCACCTCAGATAACCTATCTTCGGTTAGCAATGGATGCCGCTTACCCAACTCCAGCAACTTATTTTCTCTAAACAAATAATAGGTACCTGGATTCTTTGGTGAAACAACCATCACAACAGCCGTTTTTTCATCCAACGAGGTACTTACAATATTGATTAGCTGGTCGGGAAATTGCGCTTCCATACTGGCATGTAGCTGCGCAGCACGTTCATCAACATGATAATGTGTTGGCCATTTATCGGTATAACGCACACCAAGCAAGTTGTCTTTTCTATCTAAAGTAATATTATCGATATCAATATCTTTAAGCCCGAATAAACGCTCAGAGTAGCTATCTTTTTGAATATCGTAAATGTAGAGACCTGTTGTATCTTCGCCCATATTGGCAATAACGTAAACTTCGTTAGCATTTTCGTTGCTAAACCCTACCACATCAAAAGTTTCACGACTTTTCGGCGATACAGTTTTCAGCAATTTCCAATCGTCACTGCCCTTAGCGCGGATAAACAGGTTAATTCCATTTTCGGATAAGTTAAATCCTGAACCTGCTCTGATATCACCGTCTGCATCCGTGACAAAGCCACCGTTAACTTTATCGTTTCCTCGGAATACCGTCACACTGCGTCCGGTATTGACATTGAATCTGACAACATTCGGATGGCCTTTACTGTCATCCAAATCTGCTTCAACTAAAATTTCTTTCGGATTATCAGGCAGCAGATCGACAACGGTAAAACCTGCTCTTGGGTTATCCTTAAATGGCACTAACCAGCCACCTTTACCGTCAGCGTTGGTAATAGCCACTTTGTTAACCCATCGCTTAGTGGCGCCGCTTTTCATCAGTTGGCGAAACAGCACTAATACTTTGTCGTCGCTAAGCCAGTTAACTCCCGAGATTAACATATGATCTGCGCCCAACCGGACAGGGTCGGCCGACTTTTTTGTTACGTCAATTATTTCAATAATGTAGTCGCCGTCTTTACTGGTGGCTCTTACTACGGCCAGCTTCTTACCATTGGGAGATACAGAAACCGTCCGCAAGGCTGGCATTATAGTAAAAGGCTCAACTGATGGCGCAACAGCTGGCACAGTTACGTCCTTAGCATAGCTATCTGGCATTGATACCAACCCGACCAATGCAACTAAGATGGGTAATGTTTTCATTTTGTGTTTCCGTTTTCAAAAATAATTTTAAGCGGTCGTACAACTAACAACTCAACCGCTTAACGTCATTAATTATGTGTACAAAAAAATGGCCTCAAAAGAGGCCATTTGTTAAGTAAACAGCTGTTACAGCTTCATACTGAAGTTAACAAAAGCACTTCTTGGCGCTTCATAACCAACACCCAATGGGATATTGTTGTTAGAGAACACGCCTGAAGGATCAGCCAGTGGCGGACGCTCGTTAAACACGTTACGTAAGCCGGCAGAAATTTCAAAGTTATCGAAGCTATAACCGAACGAAACGTCATGCACATAGTAATCTTCTGTGTACGACAGTGGACGGCATTTCAATGGTTCGCCAGCAGAGTTAGTTAAGCCGGTACAAGCCACAGTATTAGCTGTAAAGGTACCTTGATCATCTAACTGACCGCCACTGATATAACGCGCCTTCCAGCTTAAGCGGAAATCGTCATAACGCGTGGTTAATAACGCCATACCGCGCCATTCCGGGAATGCCGCTTCACCTACGTTGTCATCCACAGTACCCAGTATATCGGTCACTGCTTCACGCATCTTGGTCGCTTGTAAATCTAAAGAAACCGTCAGGTTTTTCTCAGCGACAACAAAATCTTGCTTATAAAACAAGTTATAGTCGTCACCTTTAGAGGTTTCTAAACCAACGTTGATAAAGCTGCTATCGATCATCGTAATACGGTTAGTTACCGGATCACGGGTGATACGATTACAGAATGCAGGGTTAACATCGGCGCCATAACACTGTGACACAGAATATGGTGCTGATGGCTCTACAATACTGTTGGTAATTTCGATATCAAAACGCGTATAAGAGAAGGTTAATTCAAAGTCATCACTAAATTTCTGATCTAAGATAAAACCAAAGGTTTTAGCGGTTGACGTTTCTTCACTCAGCTCGGTAGTACCACCAGTAACAATCTCTGTGCTTGTACCTGGCAGGAAGTTCAACGAACCTGAACCGGAAATACCCAGTTTAGTCGGATCAAGGCCCGCAGCTGTACAAGCAGTTTTTACTGCATCAGTACGGGTATCTTTTGTTGCATCGTAACCTGCCGCACCCTGAGGGTTATTCGGGTCAACAATACGTGCAGCTTCCGGCACAACACAAGGGTCGGTAATGGTATTAAAACCAGTTGTACCGTTTAAAAAACGCTCGCGCAGGTTAGGTGCACGGAAAGACGTACCTTTCGTCGCGCGTAATGTTAACCAATCAACCGGGCGGTATACCGCTTTCAAACTGTGGGTGGTTGCCGCATCATAAAACGATTCGTTTGAGCTGCGAATTGCAGCCGTTACCGTCAGCTCTTCTGCAAACTTAGCACCTTTTAACAACGGCAGTTCCATTTCGGCGAAAAACTCTTTCAAGCTACGCGAGCCATCAGCGCCACCGTCAGAGAAATAGTTATGTAAACCACCTTGTGTAGTAATATCGTTTGCTTCAGTAGAAATACGATCGCGGCGATACTCAGCACCCAATACTAACGGCACAGCTTCGTCATTCCAAGGTAAGGTGAACAGATCACCTGTAACATAACCATTCACTATAGTTTGAGCGACGCGGGTTTTCATTGACCGATCGACAAACAAATATGCCGCTTCAGCGTCAGTGAATTGACCGCCACCTAACTGATACAAATTAGCACCAAAAAGATTTACTGGCACACAACCATCGTTACCTGTACCACAGACCACATAAGCATCATCACCTTCACCAATGATACGGCTGGTGTTTAATGAATAATCCAGGCGTTCTTGGCTGATACCCTGGCGACGGTCTTTACCGGTAGAAGCGCTGTGCGAAGCATAAACGTCATACACCCAGTTATTCAGGCCTAAAGACTCTAAACCAGGTAAACTGGCAGTAACACCCACAACCGCACGATACTGCTCTACTGATACGTCAGTAAAATCGCGATCACCCCGAATGTTTAAAATTGGCCGTACGGCCATAGCGGCCTGAGTGGCACCATAGGCAGCCCGACAGTTAATATCACTGAACTCACCACAAGGGTTAAACGGGTTATCCGCTTCTACCCATTGAAAAAATTGGCCACCACCGCCACTATTTACTTCAGTTTCGCGTCTTGCATATAAGCCTTCAAAATATACTACGGTGTCATTGGCGTCTTGCAAATTGTGCTCGCCATTTAACATGACGCTTAAACGCTCCAGACCAGCGATATGATCACCATTACGGTAGGTGTCAGTCTTCTGATAGGCATAAAACGGGTCGGTTAAATCTACATCGTTAAAACCATCACCGTTGGCATCAATCATGGTGAAGTCGTTTATACCATCGTAGTTTGAATCTGCGCCAACCCAACCAGGGAAACGTCCAGCCAGACTCAACGGCAGTGAGTTTTCAGAAAAGCCCGGAATGCCAACGTTGCTCGAGCCCGGCGTGGCATATAGTGAGCCAAAGAAACCATCATTTAATTGAATACGGTTTGTTAGCGGGAAAACATCACAGGTTTCAACGTCACCTTGTGGCGCCGGACCGTAGCCACTGGAACGTTTAATAATTCTGCCATCTTCTGCTTCATAAATGCGGTTATCACAACCATTGTTAAAAGCAAAACCAGCATTGGTCTGACGTTGTTGGTCTAAAAGTTCAGCACCAATAGTGATAAAGCCATTGTCGGTTGTGGTACCCCACATTGCCGAAACCACTTTTTCCTGGCCACCTACACCTTTTGGCTGCCTGTAAGATGCTGCAAACTCAAACCCTTCAACATCTTTCTTTAAAATGACGTTGGACACACCAGCAATGGCGTCAGAACCATATACTGTTGATGCGCCGTCAAATAAGTTTTCAATGCGCTGAACCATAACACCAGGAATTAAGTTCAAGTCTGGCGAACTTGGTGCACCACCCACCCCTGCAGGCGCCATACGGCGGCCATTGATCAATACTAAAGTACGGTCAGCACCTAAACCACGAAACGCGATAGTGCTTGCACCCGGACCATTGTCCAGTACAAAACCGCCAAAGGAGTTATCTATCTGCAAACCTGACGCCTGGTTTGATGACTGCAGCATTGATGCTGTGTCCATTAAACCCATTTCGCGAGAAATATCACCACTGATAACCTGGATAGGTGAGGCATTAGAAAACTCAGCGCGTCTTAAACGAGAACCTGTTACAGAAATACGTTCAGGCGCACTTTCAGCTTTTTCAACTTCTTTTAAATCTACCGCCGTTTGCTGAGCCGTTTGTTCTTCGGCTGCTTGTGCTGCAGCTGTTGCACTAAATGCCATTGCCGATGCAGCACCTAACGCAATAGCTAAGCGCACGGCTTTGCTAATTTTGTTATTGTTGTACATATATCATGTTCTCCCTGGACCACTCTATAGTGATTCTATTTGTACGTTTTTGTACGTTTATTGAGTTATCTCCCGCAGCGCAACCGCCTGACCCGGAAAAAGCTCCGCTAGTCACACATTACGGAGCTGTCTGATAATAAACGTAAGTTTTCGAAGGGGTCAATACATTTTCGGGAATTAGCAAATGAACTGTTGCTTAACACTGTGTCAGTTATGCAACTCACGTATACAATTGCTTACAATTAACTATCTATTGTAGCAATCCCTGCAGTACTTTTATTTAACACTCCAATATTTTCAATAAGTTGCGTAATGGCAATTTGTTCTTCCATTTCAAGATACGGATTCCAGATATCTGCCAATAATACGATACGTTGCTGCTGACTGCGGTTCCAGGCTTCGTGCAGGTAGGTGTCATCAAAAGCAAATATTTTGCCGTCCTGCCACTGCAGTTCGCCTATGTCACACAAATTTAACCGGCACTGAGGCGGCACCTGCAGCGCAAAGTGCAACACTGCCCTGCTGTTAGTGACACCGCGGTGCGGCAGAATATGCGCCCCTGGTGTCATTAACGAGAAGCACACTTCCGGTGCATGCGCTGCTATATGTACCAATGGCAATTCAGCAAGGGCTGAGGATGTTTTAGCACACTGCTGATGATGTGGCTTATAGGTCTCGCCATGACGGTGGAAAAAATAGGCATCCCAGTCTCCACCAGCCGTCAGAGAATTACCATGCTGCTCTTGCTGGAACGGACTGAACTTATCTTTACTGCCCAGCACGGCCTGCATCTCAGATTTTATATCGTTAAATGCGGATTCATATTGTTCGGCAAAAGGCAGCAAACTACGGTCAAACACCGGTGCTACAGGTAAATCCGGAATATATAAAAATGTTGGCGCCTGACGGCTGTCTGCAATTTGTAGTGGCAGTTCGCCACTATACATCAGCATAGCTTTGCGCACTCGCTGCATGGCTTCATGACCAAAGCGCTGTTGTAACGGCTCCAGCCACTCTCTGATTTGCTGCTGGCGGTGCGTCTCAGTAAAGCTGTTGGCATGGCCAACAAAGGGCCTGGCCCAAGGCGCCGTTGAGGCCTGATTGAGCCAGAATCCTCGTAGGTTCGCTGATTTTATCGCAATCAAATACTGCCGAAATGCCTGCTCAACCTCGTTAGCCATTTCCAGATAACGGGCCAGCACTAATCGGCTGGAATAGGCATACGGATAGCTATCTACCAAACTCTGTAGCTTAACCGCGGCATCGTCCCGTGTTGACAGCAACGGAAAAGCTTCACCAAGTAGCTGATGCAAACCAACATCAGCCGGCGTTAAGTTGAGGATTTGCTCAGTCAGACAAATGACGTCAAAGCTGTCCTTAGCTGCAACAGCCTGCTGTAACCGCGAATGCAACTGCTGCACTAAAGCCGCCTTGCTGAGCTCTGTAGTAGATGTCATATTAAAGCACTCCGGCAGCCCAAACCGCCTGATAACATTGTTGTTTGGTGAACCTTAACGCTTAGCATAGGGCTTGTCCCAGTCAGCGGAATGGATCAATTTAGCGCCCATGCCGAAATGAGGTTGCCGTCCGGCGCTGGCAGTAAAATTAAACTCGCGGTGGAAAAACAACGAAGTGGTAGACGTATGACACTCGCCAGGTTTAAAACCTGTCATATCAACCTGCAATAGCCCTTGCTGTCGCAACAAGGCCGCAGTATTTGGATGCCAGTCGGCGTTATCCAAAATGATCAAGCCGCCACTGTTTAGCTTACTCACAGCCACCGAAGCGCAGTCATAGCGATAACCGGCACTGTCGATAATAATGATGTCAAAATTGTTTGCTTGTTGCTCAATAAACCACGGGAACTGATCCCCCTCAGCCAGGTGCAACTGTACGTTTGCTGCTAATTGCGGCTTAAGATGGTTATACCAGCCGGCATTATTTTCCACACTCACCACCGCCTTAGCGCGTTGTTGCCAGAACAATGTCGAACCACCGGCACCGTATTCAAAAATAGCCTTATTGCTTAAATCAAACTGCTGTAAATATTCTATGGCCGGATAGGTAAACAGCGGTAAGGGTTTGCCGGCAGCATCGGTGGCATAGCCTTTTTCCACTGCTGTAGCAAAACCATAGACATTGCGCAAAATGTTATTGCATGACGCCAGAAACATTTCCGCGCGCGACATCTCAATAGCTTCCGGATGACGCCTGAGTTTGTCATCCGATGCCTGTCCGGCACTGAAGCTCCCCCAGAACATATTCTTATTTTGATCCATCATACGTCCTCTTGCGATTGCGGCACTATGTCAAACGCCACGGTAACACGGTATTGTTCATCATTAAACGGCTCGGTGCCATGCCACATCATGGAAGGAAACAGCACCAACAAGCCGGCTGCGGGCTTAACTAAGTAGTCTGGCTGACTGACCAGATGCTTACCCAGTTCAGGCTGACCAAATTTTATCCAACCACTGCCAGCGGTGTTGACCGCTGAAGGAATGCTGACATAGTAACAACCGCTAATCCACCCATCGCCATGATAGTGGTTGCGATGAAAACCCTGTTGTCGTAAGCGTACAGACCAGGCACCACTGTATAAAAAATGTTTAGTCTTACGTTGTAAAAACGGGTGCTGTTTGTCGTCTGGCAAGGACTTAATGTACTCCACGACAGCAGCAGATATTTGTTGTTGCAGAGACTGTATAGTGGCGTCCTGCAGACAAAATAAATGATCTTCAGTCTGGGTCCCCTGACGCAACGACTGTTGCAAAGGGTGTTGACTGCTAACATGCAAACTATGCAGCTTTTGTAGTAACTGCTGGTTAAAGTCAGCTATATCGCTAAAGCCTGGCGGTGGCATCAGCTCATAAGCCGCGATAAAGTGATCAAAGTTATAGAGCCGTCTATAGTGCTCGCTTTCCTGGCCAAATTTGTAGCAAGCGGCAACTAAAGCCCAGCGTGCCTGATCTAGCGGCTTCTCTGCACATAGTTGTTGCACTAACAACTTTGCTTGCGAAAATTGTTGTAAAGCCAGCAAAGCCGGCACTTGTTCACTCCGCGCTTCTGTAGCGTCAGTTGCAGCTGCCGCACTTTTCGCTAACCAAGTTAATGCATCGGTAAAAGCTCCGGCTTCACGGCGCAAATAGCCCTTTAACAATAGCAGGCCGCTATGCGCTGCGTTACGCTTTAGCCCTGTATCAACTATGTGCTCCGCAGTACCAAAATCGCCGGTTTTCTGTAACTTGTTGGCATACTCCAGATAAACCAGATCGGATACATTCTGATGCTGCAACGCTGTTTTATAGGCATCCAACCAGTGAGTATCTGCAGTTTGCCAGCCTATCTCTGCATATAAGTGCAGCCAGGCGGGATCAGCTGGCGTTAGCTCAAGCTGCTGGTTAATCAACTGTTTTGCTCGATCAGCCTGCCCCACAGCGCAGTAACACAGAGCCAGCTCCTTGATTGCTGCCGGCTGTTGCCAGGGCTTCAGCATTTCAATAGCAGCAGTAAAATGACCTTGCTTACGCAATAACTCTGCCGTAAGTAAGCAAATATCGCCGTCAGGCAAATGCTGCGCAGCGCCATGCTGCAGTAATGCACTGGCTTCATCAAGTTGGCCGATACGCATATATTGCGCGGCCAAGGCCAGCAAGGCAGATTTATGCCCGGGTTGTAAACTAAGCACTTTACGCAGGCATTCAGTCGATGCGTCATAACGTTGTGCCACACTTAATAGCAAACCGAGGTTGTACCAGGCATCAACAAAACCGGGCTTTAACTTAATAGCGCGGCGGAATAACTGCTCAGCTTCTACCGTCTTTTGTTGTTGCCGTTTCAGATTAGCAAAATTATTTAAGACGTCGGCATCAGCCGGATTGAGCTGCATACAAGTATTAAAGCAACGCTCGCTGTCGACTAAGTTTCCCTGCTTACGTAATGTCAGCGCCAGTAAATGCCAACCCGCCGGATGCCGCGGAGCTGTCTTAGTAATAGCTCTGAGCAATTCTGCGGCTTCAGCAAGGTTGTTACGTTGATAGCACGACAGAGCCTGTTGAAATAATTGCTGTAATGTCATTTACATACCTTCACAGAACTGCATTTTAAAAGGTTGCTATGCAAACTTATCATCCCGCTATTGTGCAGGGTATACCAGCCAAACCGCTTTAATGTACATCAATAAAACGAAAAATTTCTGACCAGAACAGATAATAAAAAGGAGCCTTGCGGCTCCTTTTTCATTTGGCAATTAGCTTGCCTGCAGTCACATTAGAACTTAACTACAACGCGGCCGTACATGTAAGTACCGGCTAAGTCGTAAGACGGGCTTACGGTGTTCATGTCGTTGTTGTTAGTGGTGTATGGAGGCTGCTTGTCGAACAAGTTACGCACACCAAAAGTAAAGGTGTAGTTGTCAAAGTAGTAACTACCCTGCACATCATGATAAATCACAGAGTTTGCATAGTTACTGGTGTTTGTACTGGTTTCCAGATCAACGGTCTGATCATAGGTGCCTGACATAAAGCGGGCAGTCCAGTTCAAGCTCCAGTTATCAGCGGTGTAGCCAGCAGTGAAGTTAGCGCGCCATTCAGCAAATGCTGCTGTGGTTTGTTCCCAGTTATCTTCACCGTAGAAACCTGCCAGTTCAACAGTCTCAGCACCAGCAAACGGTTCGTAGTTATACTCGTTCAGATAAGTACCATCTAAACGCAGTTTTACGCGGCCGCCAGCGGCATCAAATGCATAGTTAACGTCAAAGTCAATACCAGTGGTATTGAATGTTGATAAGTTAGCATTTGTTACCAGGATACCAGACATCGCACCTAACACATCACGACGTGGTGAAGTTGGTAACGGAATACGGTCAACTGCCGCTGCACCAATTAACAGAGCACACAGTGGGCTGCTGAAGTTAGCACTTTCGTAACAGCCGTTGATGATGTTACTGGTACCAGCGGTACCGATACCGTTAGTGATTTCGATATCGAAGTAATCTAACGCGATGCTGAAGTTTTCGATGAACTCAGGCGTGTAAACCACACCGAAAGTTAAGCTTTCAGACTCTTCTGGTGTCAGGTTAGGGTTACCACCTGTCAGAGAAGAAGACTGGTTAGACGACAGTGTAAAGTTAGCTGGCAGGCCATCGGCCGCACAGTTTGCTTTTACATTGGCGCTTTGCGTTGCACCTGGTAAGCCATAACCGATACACGGCTCGTTGTACGGCAGGTTAGACTCTTGTTGCGGCGCAAACAGTTCAGTGATGCTTGGTGCACGGAAACCATCAGCACGGGTTGCACGTACTAATAAACCTGAAAACGGCTTATATTCCAGACCGATTTTAGTGTTGTTAGTGCGATCAAGGAAGTTGTAGTCTGAGCTACGTATCGCTGCAGACAGGTTCAGAGATTCTACACCTGGTAAATCAGCTAATAAAGGTACGCTAACTTCGACGTAAGCTTCTTCTACATCGTAAGCACCTTCCGTTTTCTCGCCCGCTACCGAGTAAATTTCACCGATAAGAGCAGCGCCGTCAGGCTGGAACAGATACTCTGTCCAACGTTTTTCTACACCAGCAGCCCAGGCAACCGGACCAGCAGGTAATTCAATTGAACCTAAATCACCAGATAAGTTAGCGTTAAACTGTCTGGTACCGCCACGCACTACCGGTGAGTTTGGCAGGAAGGCGTAATCGATCATGTCAGAGGTCAATGTACCTGCAACAAACGGGTTCCACAGGCCAGGACAAGCTGCATCTGCTGCACACAGTGTAGGATCAGTCAGGTTAGCAAAACGTTTCGGGTTAGCACGACCGAAGTCAACGCGGGTATCAACAAAACGAGTATAGTTATATGACACATCCCATGACCAGCCATTATCCAGGAAGCCATCTAAGCCCAGCACCATGCGGTAGTCAGAGAAATCCTGTGTGAAAGCACGGCCACCGGTTTCTTCCAGACGACGGTTAATAACCAGACGCTCACCGATAGGGTTGTTCGGGTGGTCTGCAGATACTACCTGACCCCAGAAAGTACCTTCAGCACCCATTAACTGATCTGATTGACGGTTAGTAAAACCACCTTCCATAAACACACGAGTATCATCAGTTAACTGGTAGCTAGCTGCGGCGTTAATAGAAAATACTTCTTGTGGTGTAACCATGTAACTGGCAGTTGCAAAGTTAAACGCATCTGTTGCTGCGTTAAACTTACGCGGTTGGCCAGTAGTCGGGTCAACTACCATACCTGTGAAAGTAGTGCCTGGTGTTAATGACGTCCAGGTACCCATAGCGGTTGTACCAGAACCGAAACACGCTACGCCACCGTTACCGTCATCAGCTAAAGGACATTCAGAGAAGGCACGGTCTTTCTGACCGATAGGGTTACGGTTAGTGTATTCCAGTGACAGTACTACGTTGCCTTTGTCACTTGACGTACCAACAGTCGCAGCCAGCTTGGTGGTTTCACCATCAGCTTCACCTGTCATATCGTATTGAGCAACGAACTCAGCACCTTCGAAGTCAGTTTTAGTGATAAAGTTAACAACACCAGCGATAGCGTCAGAACCGTATACCGTTGATGCACCGTCACGCAGCACTTCAACCCGTTCAACGAATGACATTGGGATGGCGTTCAGATCGCTAAATGCAGTACGGCGACCATTTACCAGTAACAGCGTACGGCCAGCACCCAGACCACGCAGTGATACTGTTGCACTACCATTACTACCGTTGTTGATGTTTGAACCCTGAGCAGCACCGTTCACAGCTGGCAGTGACTGAACGAATTTTTCTAACGTGGCAAAACCGGCAGTTTCCAGATCTTCAGCAGAGAAAACTGAAATCGGGCTGGCAGTTTCCAGGTCGGTACGTTTAATACGCGAACCAGTAACTTCGATCCGTTCTACTTTTTCAACTACATCTTCTTCAGCTGCATTGACTGATGCGGTAAACGCGGTAGCAGATGCAGCACCAAAGGCGATCGCCAAACGCACTGCTTTGCTTAATTTATTATTCGTATACATGTATTTCTCCCTGGATCACTCTTAGCTAGTGATTCTGTTTTTCTCAGTTACCAACCGTTCATAGCGCCTGGTACTCAGCTCGTCTCGGAAAACCTCCGATTTGTCGCTCCCAGATAATAAACGTAACTTTTCCGTAGGGTCAACAGCTTTACGGAACAAATTGCAATTAAAATTGTCGCTCAACATCTGAATAACATATACACTAAAACAACTGTATAAATACACATAGACGTTATGTTAACAGAGTCGCTTAAAAATCAGATCCGGGCCATTCACAGTAATATTAAAACTGCTTTACCCAACTATCAGCCAAGGGCTGGTCAAAATCAGCTGGTAGCGGAGATAAGTAAGATTATTGCCGGTACTTACCACAAGCATGAACGAATCGGCCTGATTGAAGCCGGCACTGGCACCGGTAAGTCCCTGGCCTATATGCTGGCGGCGATCCCCTATGCACTGGCGCAAAAGAAAAAACTGGTGATAGCAACTGCAACCGTGGCACTGCAAGAGCAACTTGTTAATAAAGATCTGCCTTTTTTTCAAAAACATAGCAAATTATTGTTCGAATTCAGCCTGGTTAAAGGCCGACAGCGTTATGCCTGCATAGAACGGCTGCGTCAGCAGCAAAAACACCCTGAATTGTTTGCCACAGTAACGACTGCAGAGTTCGACTGGCAGGTATTGCTAGATAAGTGGCAGCAGCGGCAATGGCTGGGTGACAGGGATACACTTGCAGAGCCACTGGCAGAGCCATTGTGGCAGCGCATCGTTGCCGACCCGTTACATTGCAGTAAAGCTAACCGCCGCCATGCCAATTGCCCGTTTCACCTGGCCCGGGCTGAGCTGGAATCGGCCGATGTGTTAGTGGTTAATCATGCCTTGCTGCTGGCAGACTTAGCCCGCGGCAACAGCATTTTGCCCGCACCGGCAGATACCATTTATGTCATTGATGAAGCTCATCATTTACCGCACAGCGCCCGTGAATTTTTTGCAGCTCAAGCCCAACTTAACCACAATGACAGCTGGCTGGACAAAGCTGGAATTATGTTGCAACAACTGATTGCGCTACTCAGCGCTACGGTTATGAAAGACATCGTACGGCTGGCAGATAGCTGCAATGAGCTGGCAGCATTGTTAAAGCCTGTTGAACACTGCGTAAAAGCTTTTCAAGCTCGCTGGTTTGCCGATAACAATAGTTTTCGTTTTGTTGATGCCGCCTTACCAAAGGTTATTCAGCAACAAGCTGAAGAGTTAGCAAGCTGTAGCCAAAAGGCTTTAAATCAACTGGAAAAAGTGCAACAACATTTGCAGGAACATATCACTGGACAAAATTTACCGTTAAAACAAAGCCTTAACTTGTTACAAGAACTGGGTTATCTGCAGCAAAAACTGGAGCAACAACAAGCGCTTTGGCAGCTTTATGCCGTAGCCCAGGATAAAAACGTGCAGCAAGCGCGCTGGGTTGAGCAGTTAAATAACCAACAGCTTATTGGCCATGCCAGCCCTTTAGGCGTGGCAGGCAAACTGGAACAACTGCTGTTTAATGATGCTTTTGCTGTAGTGCTGTGCTCTGCCACCCTCACAGCGCTGAATTCTTTCCAATACATTAAATATGATCTGGGCTTAACCAGCTTTGAAGGTGTAAAAACATTGCAGGTCGCTTCACCTTTTGCTTATGCAGAAAAAGGCCGCATTGTGATCCCTAAAATGAACACAGAGCCAACAGAGCAAGCTTATACCGCTGAATTAATCAGCTTATTGCCTGATTTTTTACCCGATAATCAGGCCAGCCTGGTGCTATTTGCCTCGTACTGGCAAATGCAACAGGTTGCCGAGGCGTTGCGTAAGGCTGGCCTGTCGTTATTGGTACAAGGCGAAGCATCACGGCAAGCGTTATTACAATTGCATGGCGAAAACTGTAAACATAACAGGACAAGTATATTATTTGGTACGCAAAGTTTTTCCGAAGGTTTAGATTTGCCGGGAAATTTGCTGACAAATTTAGTTATTACCAAGTTGCCGTTTGCGGTACCGACGTCCCCACTGGAAGAAGCCCTGGCTGAAGCCGTCACTAAAAAAGGCGGTAATGCCTTTTTACAACTGACAATACCAGCAACGTCGAGAAAATTGGTGCAAGCCTGTGGTAGACTGCTGCGGCAAGAACAAGACCAGGGCCGTATCGTAATTCTTGATCGCCGGCTGGTGAGTAAGTCGTATGGCAGCGCCATGTTAAACGCACTGCCCCCCTTTTCCCGTAACATTGATTACTAAATAACAGGACAACGCCGTGTTTGACGTTTTGGCAGCTGATCCCAATCTGTTGGCTATTTTATGTGCGGTTGCCTTTACCGCTGGTTTTATCGACGCTATAGCCGGTGGGGGTGGGTTACTTACGGTGCCTGCACTACTTACCGCCGGTTTGCCACCACATGTGGCGTTGGGCACCAATAAACTGGCCTCAACCTTTGGCTCTTTTACTGCGTCACTGGCGTATTACCGGAAAAAATTATTTAACCCCGTGTTCTGGCGCCGCAGCCTGCTTTACACCGCGATAGGCGCAATACTGGGTACTATAGCGGTAGACCTACTAAGCAAAGAGGCGTTGGAAAAAATCCTGCCGGTCGTTATTTTACTGGCGGCAGTTTACAGCTTGTTTAGCCGTATGCAGCCAGATGACAAACTGGACTTACCGCTGCCAGATAAAAAGCTGTTTTGGCAGCAACGTGTGCAAGGCCTGACGCTGGGTTTTTATGACGGCATAGCAGGCCCGGGCGCCGGTGCGTTCTGGATGGTGTCAACTATGGCGTTGTATCGTATTAATCTGCTGCTAACCTGTGGTGTGGCACGCAGCATGAATTTTATCAGCAATGGCTTTTCGCTGGTTGCCTTTATTATGCTGGGCCATGTTAACTTTGGTTTGGGCATTGCAATGGGTCTGTGCCTGATGCTGGGCGCCTGGATTGGTGCACATTCGGCAATTAAATTTGGCGGCCGCTTTATCCGGCCGGTATTTATTTGCGTGGTTATTGCCATTGCCGTGCGGCTAGCCTGGCAGGCCTGGAGTAACTAAATGGATTTGCTGGCTACGCTAAAGCATCAACTGCAACAGCTCAGGCAACAGGCCGAACAATTAGATGCCAAGCCCAATGCTGGTAAACCGCAAAACTGGTTTGACAGCAGCCTGTTCAGCTGTCGCTCGCCGCATTTAGCCGATTATGTCGCCGATGCCCAGCGCAACTTGCGACATCTGAGCGACAACACACTCAGCAATGCCAGCCGGCAGCGTCTGGTGCAGCGTCTGAGCGAACAAACCAGCGCCCTGACCCGGGCTTTTCGTAATGTCGATACCCGCCGCACACCAGGCGCTAAACTCACCAAAGCCAAGGCCGTACTGCAGCAGGTTAGCGCCAGCAGCCAGCAACTGTACCAACAACTTAGCGATACACAGCAGTTTGAGCGCCGCCTGTTGGACATGATAGCGCTGGCTAACCGTGACAATGCCCCGGATGCTGTGGCCAGAACGCTGGCATTACACGCCAGACTGGGCCGCTGCCGCAAAGCCTTGGCTGAAATAGAGCGGCAAATACAGGATCTGGAGCGCCGTGGCTGATTTTGCGCTGCCCGACTTACCGGCAATGGTTTACCACCCCTGTTACAGCGAACTGGCACTGCCTGAGCGCCATCGCTACCCAATAGAGAAGTATCGCCAGCTGTATCAACGCTTGTTGCATCTGGGGATCCCGGCACAACAGTTTACAACCCCGGCAGCGATAACGCCCGACGAGCTCTGCGCAGTGCATTGCCACCGTTATATTCAAAGCTTGTCAGATGGCAGTATTGATAGCAGAGCGATGCGCCGCATTGGTTTCCCCTGGTCTGCACAGCTATATCAACGTTCACTCTATTCTGTTGGCGGCACAGTGCTAACGGCACAATTGGCATTGCAACATGGTATAGCACTGCACTTAAGCGGTGGTTATCATCATGCATTTTATGCCGAAGGCTCAGGGTTTTGTCTGTTTAATGATTTAGTCGTGGCCGCTAAGACTTTGCTGCAGCAAGGCGTCGATAAAATCCTGCTGATTGATCTGGATGTACACCAGGGCGATGGCTCAGCGTTGTTGTTAGCAGATGAGCCGGGCATTATCAGTTGCTCGCTCCACTGCGATAAAAATTTTCCTTACCACAAACAAACCTCTGACTGGGATATCGGCCTGGCAAAAAACTGCCATGACGCTGAATACCTGCAAGCGGTTGAGCAAAGCCTGAGCACTTTGCTGCAGTGGCATAAACCAGATTTGGTGCTATATGACGCCGGAGTTGATATTCACCGTGATGACGAGCTTGGCTTGCTGGATATTTCTACCACAGCATTGTATCAGCGTGATTTACTGGTGCTACAGCACTGTACAGCACAACAAACGCCGGTGGCAGCGGTAATAGGCGGCGGTTACCAGCGCGATATCGCGGCGCTGGTGCAACTGCATATGCAGTTATTTAAAGCCGCCTTTTCGCTGTGCGGTTCACACTTCGCCGGCAAAATAGAAACCTAAACGCCGTTTTATCTGTGGCGGTAATACCGGCAAGTCAGCCTTGGGTAATAAAAAGGTTGCCATATTAAACAAGTCAGTAAATATACGGTTTTTCTCGGTAGTGCGTTTTAAATAGTCGTGGCCGGACGAGCCACCGGTGCCTATTTTGGTACCGAGCATGCGCTGTACCATCATAGCGTGCTTATAGCGCCAAATTGTCAGCAGCTCGTCTATTTCAGTCAGGCAGGTAAGCAATTGAAACGGCAAATTAAATACCGGCTCTTCCTGATACAGGCTGATAAATAATGCGCTTAACATCGCGCGCTGGCTTAGACGGAAAGTGCCATTCTGCTGCAGCTGCTGATATTTGTCTTTATCCAGTAAAGCAGCAAATTTCTCTGCGGTACGTTCAATTTCAGCCAGTTGCAGTTCACGCTCGTGCTCTGCAATTTGTACTATGCCCTGCACAGTACTTTTGTCTTCAGCGAGCATAGCTGCGGTAGCTTGTTGATACATTTGCCAGAAGCTAAAGCCGTCCAGTTCAAGAAACGGCATACGCTCCAGCCATTTTTCAATGCGTTCAAACAAGCTCGGCTGATGTTCCAGTTGTTGTAAAAAAGTACGGTCTTTTTCATTCAGCCGGCTATAAAAAGAGTTTTTATCAAAATCTATGCGGAATTCACTCTTTAAACCCAGACCAATTTCGAGCATTTTAAACTGAATACTCTGAAAGCCGGAGGCCGGCACCAGATAGTCGCGAAACGACATAAAGTCCTGAGCAGTCATGGTTTCCATCACGCCGATCTGCTGGTTCAACAGCTGTTGAATAGTAATAACGCGTTTTAGTTTATGCACTATGCCGGTCAGTTGTTCATCTTTAACTGCTTCGCCGGCAAAAACCTGCAGCACGGCTTCCAGTTCATGCAGTATTTGTTTAAACCACAGCTCGTATACCTGATGCACGATAATAAATAAGGTTTCATCATGGGCTTCATTCGCGTATTTGGCGCTCTCTGGTGCCTGTGCTGTTAGTATTTTATCCAGTTGCAGATAATCACCGTAGTAACAGGGAGTGGTATTTTTTTGCATTGTTATTCTTCACTTAAAAAGTACTGCGCGCATTGTAGCAGCCGCGCAGCGCAACTCAATCTTTCGGTGGAGTTTTAGGCAAAAGCTGATTATGCTTGCCTGAGCAACAGCTAATGCGGAGCAAAACATGAAACTGGATGACGATATTCATAACTATTACGAAAAACTAACGCTGGATCATATTGTTGAATTGGGGCTGGATAGCGAAAAAGACGACGAATATCTGGCAGATTTATGTTGTATCTCGCTGAATCTATTACCGCCGCGTTATATTCGCTACGAAGTGGATATGGCGTTTTATCTGCCACAAAGTGAGCGCTTTGAAATGCAGATGAAAGTAAAAGAAGCGGTAACACGAGCCAGACAATTTCTTGACAGCAATGCCTGAGCACGACAAAAAACCAGTACTGTCAGAGGCACCGCCACAGATCCAATTGGCGGTTGACCTGATTATGCTGCTGGAACAGCATCAGCTGGACGCTGCACTGGTATTGGATGCGCTGGAGATTGTTAAACAGGATTTTAGCCGAAAGCTAAATTTGGGTGGCAACCCCACCAGCCACATCCCGGCACATACGTCATAAACTGTGGCTGCTTCCTTCCGGACCTGACCAGGTTCGCCTACTAGTATTGCGAGAGGACCAATGGGGTTACCATTGCGCTGCTGAATATTCAGCAGGCGCGCATTATGCTAAAAAGCCCTTGCCGTTGCAAGAGCGTAAAGTGTTAAACCTTAAATGCGGCAGCTTGCGACTGCAACTTCGCCGCCAATTGCGCCAGCATATCGCTCGCTTCGGCGCTTTGTCGTGCGCTGTGGGTTACTTCACTGATACTGACGGTAAACTCACTGATATTTTTACTGATGTCCTCGGCGACGATAGTTTGCTGCTCGGTAGCGGTGGAAATTTGCACATTCATGTCCACGATAGCTGCAACCGAGTTTTTTATTTGCTCAATAACGGCGGCGGCACTGCTGGCATTTTCGACACTGCTGTCAGCAAAGCGACCTGACTCACTCATTGACACCACCGCTTGTTTAGAAGAGCTTTGCAAGTTATCTATCATCCCTTTAATTGACTCAGTGGCTTTTTGCGTGTTAGTGGCCAATTGTCTGACCTCATCGGCAACTACGGCAAAACCGCGACCGGCATCTCCTGCCCTGGCCGCTTCAATCGCGGCATTGAGCGCCAACAGATTCGTTTGCTCGGCTATAGTACGGATAACGGCCAGCACCTGGGTAATCTTTTCGGATTCGGAATTAAGCTGGCCAATTACGTTGCCGGCATCGGTCAGGGTAACGGACAGTTGCTCAATCGAGCTCATATTCTGCATGACACGGGTAAAACCATCCTGCGAATAGCTGTCTGCTTCATTGGCTTGTTCAGAAGTGCGCAATGCGCTATTGGCTACTTCCTGAATAGCGGCCGACATCTGCGTTACTGCTGTGGCAATTAAATTCGCTTTTTGCTCCTGCTCCATCGCAGTACTGCTTACTTGTTCACTGATATGGCTCATTTCCTCTGAGGCAGCGGCAAGTTGGGTAATGGCCTGACCTAAATCGGCAAAAAACTGCTGTAGTCGCTGCAAGGTCTGGTTTAGCGCCTGCGACGTGGCAGCAATTTCATCCTTGCCGCGCACCTCGGCTCGTAAGCGCAAATCCAGGTCATTACCCACACCGGCAATACAGCCTTGTAGTAACCGCAACGGATGCTGAATAGAGCGGTAAATAAACCAGCCTAATAACGCCAGGCAAACAAAGACCACCACCAAAATGATACCGAAGAGTAAACTAAAGCTTTGATATTGCTGCTGGGCTAGCAGGCGAAACTTATCGGCTTCTTCCAGTTGCAACATAATAAGTTTATCCAGTGCACTGCTGAGTGGATCGGCGACCTGGTACAGCGCCTGATTAAACGCGTCGGCGTTTTCACTGCGCAAGCTGTTGTCACTAAGCTGACGCTGATAGCGGGCAATAGCTGACAGAAAGGGCGTCAATTTCTGCTCTGCATCGGTAACAAGACGGGATTCTTCAGCAGTAAGTTCGGTTTGTTTGTAAGCGCGCCAGGCTGCGTCTGCGCTGCTTAACGCCTGGTTAAGATTAGCCAGTGCGGTAGTACTATCCTGAATTTGGCCGCGATATTTGTGCAAGGTGTCTACTGCGGTTACCGCATAAGCATCAGACACCTGTTTAATTTGCTGCAGCGGCTTTACCCTGTCCATGTACAGGCTATTAATCCCCTGATTTAACAGCTGCATTTGTTGCAGCGCCACCCAGGTGACAAACAGCAAGATAACCAGCGGTACTGCTGCCAATACCGACAGCCGGCTTTTTACCGAAAAATTATTTAACATCTGCTGACCTTCCTTACCTATGTTAGCTGTTAACATTTAGCATAGGCCAGTTCTGTCATTCGACCATTTGTTTTTCAGTACTTTATAAAAAATTTTCCCGCTTGAATAACATCGGTTATTACCAAAGCCCGGTCCAAAGCGATTCAATCGCCGGACGCTAACACCTGCCGGTAACGCTGCAGCAACACTTTTACCCGCTGCTGGTTATCCGGCCCCAGACGCAACATCAGCTTTTGCGCTGCAGGCAGCTGTTCTAACTGCGGATCGGCAAACTCATACATCACTGACGGCCTTTGCAGTTGCAACGGATACTTCAGCTCAGGTGTGGCTAACAATAGGTCTATCGCCTGCAACAGACGGTTTTTAAACAACTCATCCGGGTAGCCCAGATCAGCAAAGGCTTGTTGCAACAACGGCTCGTAACGGTTAAACAAAGCAACCATCTGCTGCGGCGGCACACTTTCCAGTAACTGAATATAAGGCTGGTAGCGCGCAAAACTGGTTTCATCAAGCTGCAAAGGTTTACCTGGCGGTACACTAAAGCGCTGTGATAAAGGTTGCAGCAGTGGATGACCGCTTGCCAATTGGCCCTGGGCAATATTGTCTGCTTGTACAACCAGGTTGCGCAACATCTCTTCAGTTACAAATAAATTGGCCAGTCCGGGCCGCCAGTTCAAAGCTAACAGCCGCTGGGTTACTTCAGCATCAGAGTTATCCAATGCAGGCAAAGGTGGCTCAGCAATAGCCTCAGGTTCAACCGCTACAACAGGGTCTGGCTCTGGTTGAGTAGCGCGCTCAGTTGCAACGACAGGCTCTGTGGTTGTATCAGCTGCCGGCTCAGAAGGCGTCACCGGCTGCGTCACTATAGGTGGTGTCTCAGCCGGCAAGATCGGAGTCGGCTCGTCTTTGGCCAGTAATAACCACAGCGCAACCACAATCGCGATAATGACAACGAAAATGCCAAGGTAAAAGAAAGTCTGGTTGTTGCCTGTTTTTTGCTCTGTCATAACGACCTCTGTGTCTGGTGCCAGCAATATGGTGAGAAAGCATTGCATTCTTTATTAAATCCAGCAATATACTTAGCAATGAGCCTGTAAAGGGAAAAAAGTTCAACCTTGCTATGTCAGACAACGACGTAAACCCGCGCCGCAAAACGGCTTTAATGCTTACCGGCGGTGGTGCCCGTGCCGCCTATCAGGTTGGGGTACTTAAAGCCATCGCGCAGCAATACCCCCGTAGCAGTAAACTGCCGTTTCAGATCATCTGCGGTACATCAGCCGGTGCGATAAATGGCACTGCTCTGGCCTGCTATGCATCCTGTTTTCACCTGGGTGTAAAAAAGGTGGAATGGATCTGGCGCAATTTCCATACTAATCAGGTGTATTATTCCGATTATCTGCGGGTGTTCCGGCAAATTATGCGCGGTATGTTCAGTGCCTTTCAGGCTGACTACGCCAACAAAACGGCGATAAGTTTGCTCGACAATAAACCGCTGCGTCAGCTGTTAACTAAGGTTCTGGATTTAAAGCGTATCGACCGTAATATCGTCGGTGGCTACTTATCCAGTGTGTCGGTTACCGCTTCATGTTATAGCAGTGGCGATTCTATTACATTTTTTCAGTCCGACAACGCCAGCGAATGGCGCCGCGCCAAACGTTGTGGCCAACGCACTTTACTTGGTGTACATCACCTGATGGCCTCGGCCGCTATTCCGCTGGTATTTCCGTCAGTGCGTATTCATCAGCAGTATTTTGGCGATGGCTCAGTAAATCAGCTGGCCCCGCTAAGCGCGCCTATTCATCTGGGCGCCGATAAAATTATGATCATTGGCCTGGCCGATCCGCGTAAAAATGAACTGAGCCAGCGCATGCTACATCATCCGGACTTGGCCAGTATTGCTGGCCATTTGCTTGATACTGTCTTTGCCGATACGCTGAATTCTGATTTAGAGCGCATGCAACGGGTAAATAACACCATCGCGTTAATGCAAAAACACAATGTAGCGTCCGACTTAAAACCGATCCAAAGCTTACTGATTAACCCAAGCCAGAATTTGGCGCAACTGGCCAGTGAGCATTTTTTGCAACTACCGATGCCAGTGCGCACCCTGCTACGTTTAACCGGTATTCGCCAACATTCAGACTCAAGCCTGGCCAGTTATCTGTTATTTGAGCAACAATACACCCGCCGTTTGATCCAACTGGGCTATGAAGATGCCTGTAATCAGATGGAAACTATTATGCAGTTTCTTGCCGAATAAGCCGCCAATAGCTTGACGACATTAGCCAATCGCAGCGACATCACGACATAAATAGCTGTATTTAAACACAAAATATTATTGGCCCGCTATTTGCTTCGTAAAGACAAAACAAATAGCGGATTTTCACTATGGAATACCTGTTAGTTCAAGATGTCGCGTTAAATTCAGCGCCCAGCTACGCAGCACTATCCAAGCTGCAGCACTGGCAGGATTTACCCCAGTGTGCGGAGCAAAGCCTGGTTAGCCAGTTACAAACCACTTTGGATCTGCAACAACAACTGAATATAATGTCGATGGCCGCAGGCAAAGTTTTGCCGCTCTCATCTATGCAGTTAAAAACCTCGGTTGGTAGCTTTTCAGCCAGCGGATCGCAGCCAGCAGAGTTTGAATACCGTTCCGTGCTGGTGTTAAACCAACAATGTCTGGCCGAAGTCACCTACCATAGCGAGTACGCATTTACGCCGCTGATCCAGCGCGAATTGCTGTTGCTGGAAAGTGAGTGGCTCTTTGCGCTGCGCAATGCCCTGGTTGTGGTGCGACTACAGCAACTGGCAATGCGCGACACCCTGACCGGCCTGGGAAACCGCCGGTATTTTGACGATGCTTTTAATAGTGCCACCCAGCTGGCCAGACGAAATAACAGCCATCTGGCACTGCTACTGCTGGATCTGGATAACTTTAAACAAGTTAATGACAATGCCGGTCATGCCGCTGGCGACGAAGTATTACTGGCTGTTGCCAACATTATGCGTGATACCCTGCGTGCTTCTGATCAATTGTTTCGCTTTGGCGGCGACGAATTTGCCGTACTGCTGGCAGGTCAGGAAGCAGACAGCGCTGAGCTGGTAGCCCGACGGGTTGTTAAGGCGATTAATCAGCATCATATCTGTCAGGACTATAAGGTAAGCGCCAGTGCTGGCCTGGCCGTTTTAAAACCGGAGCAGGACAAAGGGCAATTGTTTAGCGCCGCTGATGCAGCCCTGTATCAGGCAAAAAATGCCGGCAAAAGCACAGTACGGGTGGCCTAGCATTCAACAATGCCAGCTCACCCAGCAGCTGGCCTGTTCCGCCGCTACAGCCGAGCCATAACCGGCCACCAGCTGTAACTGCCCATCAACCAGCAACAGTGGTATGCGTGCGCGTTGCCAGGGCGCTACCTGCCACAGTTTAAACCATTGCTTTAACGGCTTGCTATGCGCTGCACCATAAGGCTTAAAACGCAAGTTTAACTGGCCAAATACTATTTCGGTGTTGCCGGCACCAAGTGGCATGGCCTTATCGCCAGGTTCAGTCGCAAAATGCAGGCTACCGCACTGATTAGCTAACACGACTTCAGCTTCGCCTTGCCAAATTAGCTGTTGCAAAGACGGCCGGCACTGCTGCTCGCTCAGCAGATGCAGTTGCTGAGCAAAGCGGCGCAACTGGTATTGCTCTAACTGCAACACCGGGCTGGCGTCCTCTCTGGCCGCTATGACATCAGAGTGCAGAATATCCAGCCACTGGCTGGACGGGTTCAGCTGCCACTGCTTTAGCCAGCGGCGGATAATATAGTTCTGCCGCACAACACTAAACTGGCGCAGTTCAGCTAGACATAAATTGCCATTTACCACACAGCGTTGCAGATCGGCGTCACTGTATTCCTGTAACAACTGCTCTAGTTGCTGCATATTATCCATGCTGCGGCCAACGCTACTGATAAAATGCGGCCAACGCTCAGTTAACAATGGCGTAATCTGCTTGCGGATAAAATTACGTTCAAAGCGCTGGTCGCTATTGCTGTCATCTTCAACCCAGCTAAGCTGCTGCGCTAAAGCATATTGCTGCAGCTGCTGGCGGCTAACGTTCAGCAACGGCCGCTGTAACTGCCCTGCTGCAAAAGACCGCACCGGTTTAATACCGCCCATACCGCTAACTCCGGCACCGCGTTTAATAGCCAATAACAAACTTTCAAACTGGTCATCGGCATGGTGAGCCGTTAGCAGTATATGCTGTGCTGAGCTGATAAATTCAGCCAGAGCGCCATAGCGGGCAGTGCGTGCCTTAAATTCGAGATTGTCCCGGCCAGCCAGCTCTACCGTGCGCTGACTAAAACGAACGTTACGCACAGCACACTGCTGGGCACAAAACGCCGCCCAGACATCGGCATGCTGACTGATACCATGATTAATATACACCGCCTGTAAATCAAAAGGCTGCTCAGCCCGGGCCTGGCTAAGCAAGTGCAGTAACACCATTGAGTCCAGGCCACCACTAAGCGCCAGTACTACACAATGCTCTGGTGTTAAAGACAGCTGCTGCAGCAAAAATTGGCTACTGAGTTCAGGCATAGTTAATTCTGAGATTAAGATAAGGCCGACAGGCTAGCATAAAATAAAAAACCAGTGCAGTGGCACTGGTTTTTTGTTGTCTTTTCGGTTTAACAATAGCCGTAAGACATTAAGCGTTGATAACGACTGTCGAGCAATTCTTTACTGCTGAGCTTTTGCAGCTTCTGCAGATCTTTTAACAACGCTTGCTTCAAGGTTTGCGCCATTTGCTCCGGCGAACGATGGGCGCCACCAAGTGGCTCTGGCACCACTTCGTCAATCAGTTTCAGCTCTTTAATACGGCCGGCTGTAATACCCATGGCTTCGGCAGCCAAGGGAGCTTTTTCGGCACTTTTCCACAGGATGGATGCACAGCCTTCCGGTGAAATTACTGAGTACGTGCTGTACTGCAACATATTAACTTTGTCGCCAACACCAATAGCCAGTGCGCCGCCAGAGCCGCCTTCACCGATAACAGTACAAATAATCGGCACCTTTAAGCCTGCCATCACTTTTAAGTTGCGGGCAATAGCTTCAGATTGGCCACGCTCTTCAGCACCAATGCCCGGATAAGCGCCAGGCGTGTCGATAAAGGTGACTATCGGCAAATTAAAGCGTTCTGCCATTTCCATTAAGCGTAAAGCTTTACGGTAACCTTCCGGGCGTGGCATACCAAAGTTACGCTTAATCTTTTCGCGCGTATCCCGGCCTTTCTGATGACCTATCACCATTACAGCGGTATCACCCAGCCGGGCGGTACCACCAACGATGGCTTGGTCATTAGCAAAAGTGCGGTCACCACAGAGCTCGTCGAAATCGGTAAACATATACTGCAGGTAATCCAGCGTATAAGGCCGTAGTGGATGACGCGCCAGCTGCGCCACTTGCCAGGCACCGAGCTCAGAGAAAATTTTCTTGGTCAATCCCTGGCTTTTTTCTTTTAGTTTGTTGATCTCTTCTTCCAGGCCCAGATCGTAGTCACCATTACGGCTGACGTTACGTAATTCGTCTATTTTTGCTTCAAGTTCAGCAATTGGTTGCTCAAACTCTAAATAATTCAGCATCATCGACTGTCACTACCTAATTAATTAAATTCCAGTTCTATTGTTGCCAGTTGCTTTAACTGATGCAACAGAGCATCGGCCGGCGTTACCCACCACTGCGTTCCAAGCTGTAACGTGACTTCGCCTTCCTGGCGTTGATAGCATAGTTTAACCGGTACTGTACCGGCGTTAAACTCGCCCAGTACCTGCTGTAATCTTTGCAGGTAATTGTGGTCTATTTGCTGCGATTGTACAGTGATATTCAGAGATCGCAGAGACTTTTCCCGTACTGCCGTGATCTCGTTAACATCGCGGCCGGTCATTGTAAGGCCGCCATTAAAATCATCAAAGCTGACCTGTCCCGTTATCACTAAAATATGGTCTTTTTGTA
>JAHJZX010000026.1 GCA_018826295.1 Gammaproteobacteria bacterium | reverse complement strand
GTTCTCATTCAACAGCCTTTTTCTAAGCGGTAACTGTCGTCACTTTTTCAGCTGCTGAACGTTGGCTTTTGCTGTAAACAAACTCAGGGGCAAGATCTACACCGGCATCCCACTCTATGGTGTCAAATGAAACCCGAACCCGGTTAAATACTGCCAAATCTTGCAACCGCTTAAATACACCGAAATCCAAATAGGGTTTCATATCCAAAATGCCCTTTTCGCCGTTATCAAAGCTCACTGCCAACAGATAATTATCCAGCGGCGCTACCGTTTTCACAGACGGATACATAATTTACCTCGCATGTACGGATATCAATTGTTGCCTTATGTTCGCCATAGTAGACATGGAAATGTGGCGGCGGATGCTCTTTGGGCGCAAAGTACATCCGAACAATGATGCCGTAGAACATTGAGATTGTAGGCATAAAATTTATCCAGTCCAACAGATATATCGAAGCATCAGCCTCTTGCATAGGCATATGCAAATATTAGCTCCGCCCCCTTATTTGACTGCAATGTATAGCTCGGTATAGCAAATTTCGCTATATACAACTATCAATTAGTATATTTATTATTTTGGCCAATAAACAAATACGCTGCTATTGGCCAGGCTGCGCTTAAGCATTAACAGCTAAGCGGCTTTGCGCTACACTGGCGGCAGTTTTTTGCTTATTGAATTGTGGTGCTGGCTATGACTTTCCCAACTATTGAACATGCTGTCGGTAATACCCGTTTGGTAAAGCTGCAACGCATGGCAGCGCACACCAACAGCACAGTACTGTTAAAGCTGGAAGGCGATAACCCGGCCGGTTCGGTAAAAGACCGGCCGGCGCTGAATATGATAGTGCAGGCTGAACTGCGCGGTGATATTAAACCCGGCGACCGTATTATTGAAGCCACCAGCGGTAATACCGGTATTGCACTGGCGATGGCGGCGGCCATTAAAGGCTACAACATGACGCTGATTATGCCGGATAACGCCACTGAAGAGCGTAAAAGCGGCATGCGCGCTTATGGTGCTGAGCTAATTCTGGTGACCAAAGAGCAAGGCATGGAAGGTGCGCGCGATTTAGCATTGCAAATGCAGGCCGACGGCAAAGGCATAGTGCTGGACCAGTTTAACAACCCGGACAACCCGGCGGCACATTATGCCAGTACCGGGCCGGAGATTTGGCAGCAAAGCCAGCAGCAGGTTTCGCACTTTGTATCCAGCATGGGCACAACCGGCACCATTATGGGTGTGTCGCGTTATTTAAAACAGCAAAACCCGGCGATACAGATTATTGGCCTGCAACCGGCCGAAGGCGCCAGCATTCCCGGTATCCGCCGCTGGCCCGAGGCCTATTTGCCCGGCTTTTTTGATAAAAGCCGGGTTGATCAGATCATTGATATTACTCAAGATGATGCGTTAACCGCCATGCGCCGCTTAGCGCGTGAAGAAGGTATTTTTGCCGGTGTCAGCTCAGGCGGCGCCGTGCATGCGGCAATACAACTGGCTGAACAACTCGACAATGCCGTGATAGTGGCGATTATTTGTGACAGAGGCGATCGCTATTTATCCTCGGCTATTTTCTAGGGCGTGTTGGCCAGCCTTGTGGCCAACTTTTTGGCCGGACGAGTTGGCCGCGTAATTTGGCCTTAGCGCCAGATTGCGCTATCCTTTAAAGCCCTTCTGCTTTAAATCTGATACAAAATAAGGATTTACTATGTTCTCACTTCGCAGTATCAGTCTGATTGCTGCCATGGGGCTATGTCATTTTTCTGCCCTTGCCACTGAAACCGACGATATAAAACAACAACTGGCGGCATTAAAGGCACAAATTGCGGCGCTGGAACAACGGCTGGCCGAACAGGAAGTTGCCAGCGAGAAAGCCGCTGCAATCGAGGCACAACAACAGCTTGCAGCAGCTGACGACAGTAAAAAACCACAAGACGGCATTAAACTGGGTGGCGCTATCCGTACCAACTACAGCCATACCTCGTACAGCGACGGCAATAAAAACCGCGGTGGCGACTTTGCCTTTGATATTTTCCGGCTGAATTTAAACGGTAGCATCGGTGATGTGCTGCTAAACGCCGAGATCCGCTTTTTCGATTATATGACCGCCGTTAAATACGCCTACGTCGGCTATCAGCTGAACGAAGACTGGCAGGTGCAGGCCGGCATTACTCAGGTGCCTTTTGGCAACTGGCCGTACAATTCGCATAACTATTTCTTCAGTACCAATTATTATCTCGGGCTGGAAGATGATCATGACCTGGGCCTGTTGTTTAAACGCCGACTGGCCGACAACTGGCAACTGGATTTAGGCTTTTTTAAAAATGATGAACTCGGTGGCATCGATGGCTACGTTAGCAGCCGCGCCGATCGTTATTCCTACGACATCGTCGGTTACCGTCAGGGCGAAGAGGGCATCTATGACGATCCGGCGCACCCTCTGGGCGAATACAACACCTTTGCCGGTCGTTTTGCTTATCAATTTGAACACTGCAGCGACTTTAGCACCGAGCTGGGGTTATCTGCACTGGCCGGTGGCTTGCATAACGGCCGTTCGCGCGCCGGCAGTTACAACGCCTGGGCACTGCACTTAAATAGCCATTACCAGCGCTGGAACCTGCAACTGCAACATGGCGAATACCATTACGACATTGACGATATCGATCGTATGGCGGTAGGCGCTTATGCCTTTTACGACAGCATTGCCGCCAAGGCCAAAACCAGCACCTTTAACCTGGCGTACAGCCTGCCCATTGAATGGGGGCCGGTTACCGGGTTGCAGTTTTATAACAACTACGGTTTGGTGTATGACAAGTCAGACAACAGCCGCGATACCATGATGAACGTCACCGGCGTTTCGGTCGCTGCCGGTGGTTTATTTACCTATTTTGATCTGGTACATGCTAAGAATCAGCCTTTTGTCGGAGGCAGTGCTGCCGGCGACAGCAATGATACCGAACGCCGCTTCAACATTAACATCGGCTACTACTTTTAACCGCTGCTGCGGCTTTGCAGATAAAACAAGGACAACAGCATGACAGATTATAAAGATCCGATGATCCCGGATGGCAAAGTTAACCCGATAGACACCGATTACCAGGTAGGCCAGGATAATATCCTGGTAAAAGTGGGCCCCTTCGGCCTGGATATACATAACAGAGTGTTTTTAATCTCTGCGCTGGTGGTGGTGCTGTTTGTGGTGTTAACCATCAGCTTTCAGCAACAGGCCGAACCGGTATTCAGCAGCATGCGTGGCTGGCTTACCAGCAACCTTGACTGGTTTTTTATTTCCGCCGCCAATATTTTTGTGCTGCTGTGTCTGGGGTTAATAGTGTCACCGCTGGGCAAGGTGCGCCTGGGTGGTACTGAAGCCACACCGGATTTTGGCTACGCCGGTTGGTTCTCTATGCTGTTTGCCGCCGGTATGGGTATCGGCCTGATGTTTTACGGTGTCTCTGAGCCGTTATCACACTTTAGCAGCGCTTACGGCGGCGTTAGCGTTACCGACGGTGTGCGCACCGACTGGGCGCCGCTGGCCGGTGCTGCCGGCGATGCGTTAGCGGCAGAGCGCTTAGGCATGGCGGCCACTATTTACCACTGGGCGCTGCACCCCTGGGCCATTTACGCCATTTTGGCGCTTGGCCTGGCGCTGTTTTCTTTTAATAAAGGCTTACCGCTGACCATCCGCTCGGTGTTTTATCCGCTACTGGGCGAGCGTATCTGGGGCTGGCCGGGGCATATTATTGATATTCTGGCTGTGTTTGCCACGCTGTTTGGTTTAGCCACGTCCTTGGGGTTGGGCGCATCGCAGGCCGCTGCCGGCTTACATTATCTGTTTGACTGGCCGCAGGGCAGCACCACGCAAATCCTGCTGGTTATCGGCATTACTGCCATAGCACTGATATCGGTATTGGCCGGGCTGGAAGCCGGGGTAAAACGCCTGTCCGAAATTAATATGCTGCTGGCGGCATTGTTGCTGCTGTTTGTGATTATTGTCGGACCAACTCTGGCTATTGCTACCGGCTTTGTCGCTAACCTGGCGGCTTATCTGCAGCATTTACCGGCGTTGGCTAACCCGCTTGGCCGCGAAGATGTTAATTTCTCGCAGGGCTGGACCGCCTTTTACTGGGCCTGGTGGATCAGCTGGTCGCCTTTTGTCGGCATGTTTATCGCCCGGGTATCGCGCGGCCGTACCGTACGCGAATTTCTGATCTCGGTATTGCTGATCCCCTCGCTGGCCTGCGTATTATGGATGACGGTATTTGGTGGCACCGCCATCAGCCAGGTAGTGCGGCAAGGCTATCAGGCGGCGGCCAGTGCTGAGTTGCCACTGCAACTGTTTGCCATGTTAGATGTATTGCCACTGGCGCAAATCAGCTCTTTTATTGCCATTATTCTGGTGGTGGTGTTTTTTGTTACCTCATCTGATTCGGGCTCGCTGGTAATAGATACCATAGCCGCCGGCGGTAAAGTTAATGCGCCGACACCACAGCGGGTGTTTTGGTGTACCTTTGAAGGTCTGGTAGCCATCGCACTGATATTAGGTGGTGGCCTGGTCGCGCTGCAGGCGATGGCGGTGTCTACCGGCTTGCCATTTACGCTGGTATTACTGGCCGCCTGCGTGGCGGTGGTAAAAGGCCTGCTGCCGGAACCCAGAGCCTGAGTACGTCAGCAATAGAGCAGATTGAAAACAGAACAGCCGGGGAATAGAGCCGCTTGGAAATAGAGCAAATTGAAATCCTGCAATTTCTGCAGCGGCATTCGCCGTTTCAGGAGTTGCCACCAGAGCAGCAGCTGCAGTTAGCGCAGAGTATTAATGTCGGCTACTTTCAGGCCGGCAGCGAAATACTGCGCTTTAACGAGCCGCTGCAGGCGCTGCATCTTATCCGCAGTGGCGCGGTAGAAACCTTTCGCCGCAACGGTGACTTATACAACCGTTTAAGCGAAGGCGGTATTTTTGGTGAGCAGGGCCTGCTGCGTGGCGGCAAGGTGCGCTTTCCGGCCAGCGCACTGGAAGACACTTTAATCTACTTTATTCCCGACCAGGTATTTCAGCAGCTGTTTGACAGCAATGAGTTTTTCGCTGATTACGTAGAGGTAGGCGATACCGAGCGGCGCAAATCTACCAAGGCAGCAAAACAGGCCGAAGCCGACTTACTCAGCGCAAAAATCAGCACTTTACTGCAACGCGAGCCGGTGTGCCTGGCCAGTAGCGCCAATGTCTGGCAGGCAGCACAAACCATGACAGAGCACAGCGTGTCATGCTTGCTTATTTTGCATGTTAGCAGCGCTGAAACCGGTGCAGAACCAGGTACTTTGGCCGGCATTATTACCGATCGGGATATCCGCTCACGTTTAGTGGCGCCCAGGCTGAAGTCAGAAACCAGCGTACGCGACATTATGACAACCAAATTGGTCACCATTGACCAACAGCAGTATCTGTTTGAAGCCATGATGCTGATGCTGCGCCACAATGTGCATCATCTGCCGGTGTTAAAACAGGCCAGGCCGGTGGGCGTGCTGGCGTTGTCGGATATTATCCGCTACGAGTCACAAAACAGTTTGTATGTAGTAAGCGGTATATTCCGCCAGCACTCGGTAAGCGAGCTCAGTGCGCTGGGTAAAGATGTTAAAGCCTGCTTTGTGCGGATGGTAAATGAAGACGCCAACTCACATATGATTGGCAGTGCCATGGCCGCCATCGGCCGCAGCTTTAAACAACGGCTGTTAGAGCTGGCCGAGCAGCAGCTTGGCCCGCCGCCGGTGCCGTATTGCTTTTTAGCGCTGGGCTCAATGGCCCGCGATGAGCAGCTTATTGTTACCGATCAGGATAATGCGCTGATCCTGCACAACAACTTTGACCCGGCACAGCACGATGCGTATTTTCAGCAACTGGCGGCCTTTGTCTGCGATGGCCTGGCAGCCTGCGGTTACAGTTATTGCAGCGGTAATATTATGGCCACCAACTCACAGTGGCGCCAACCGCTGCGGGTATGGCAGCAGTACTTTACTGACTGGATAGCAAAGCCTGATGCCGAACGTTTGCTGCACGCCAATATCTTTTTCGACCTGGACGCCGTCTGGGGTGAAAGCCGCTGGGCCGATGAGTTAAATCAGCTAATCGCCGGCACAGCAAAAACCCGGCCACAGTTTCTCGCCTGCATGACACGTAATGCGCTGCAGCGCACACCGCCGCTGGGCTTTTTTAAAGACTTTGTGATGGAAAACGACGGCCGGCAAAATAACAGCCTGAATATTAAACGCCGCGGCACGGCGCCGATGGCCGATCTTATTCGCGTGCATTCGCTGGCCATTGGCTCGGTAGCAACCAACTCGTTTGAGCGGCTGCGCGATATTATCGCCGCTAAAGTGCTGCCCAATGGCCGCGGCGAAGATTTACGCGACGCCTATGAAGTGATCGCCATGACACGCATTCGCCAGCAGGCACTGGCCTTGCAAGCCGGCGAAACACCAGACAACAACGTAGTGCCGGAGCGGCTATCTGAATTTGAGCGCAAGCACTTAAAAGAGGCGTTTTCAGTGCTGAGCAATGCGCAAAAATTCCTTAAATTTCACATGCGGGCCTAAGCATGTTGTATTTAGGCGCTTCGGCATTAAAGCAACCTGCCGGACAACAGCAAGACCCGGCCATCAGCGACTGGCAGCAATACTACCAGCAGCAGGCGGAGCACAGCCAGCATCCGCTGCTACAGCAGTTTTATCGGGCCGGCATGGTGGGGGCCGACACACCCATCAGCCAGGTGCCGTTACTGGCGCTGGATATTGAAACCACCGGGCTTAACCCGGCTAACAGCGGCATTGTCAGTATTGGCCTGCTGCCAATGGATCTAAGCCAAATTTATGCCTCAAAGGCCCGGCAATGGCTGTTAAAGCCCCGCTATGCCCTTAGCGACGAGTCGGTTACGCTGCACCGTATTACTCATTCAGATATTGCCCAGGCGCCGGACCTCACTGCAGTATTACCGCAATTGCTGGCAGTGATGGCAGGTAAAGTGGTGATAGTGCATTACCGTGGCATTGAGCGGCCATTTTTGCATGTTGCCCTCAGCGCCCGGTTGGGCCACGGTATTTACTTTCCGGTTATTGATACCATGGCGCTGGAAGCACGGTTACACCGGCGTAAAACATTAAGCCTGTGGCAGCAACTGCGTGGTAAACAGCGGCTGTCTATCCGCCTGGCCGACAGCCGCTTACGCTATGGCTTACCGCCCTACCGGCCGCACCATGCCGCCACCGATGCGCTGGCCTGTGCCGAGTTATTTCGCGCCCAGCTGGCAGCGCGGTTTAGCCCCGACACGCCGGTTAGCCAGCTATGGTGTTAGGCGCTTGCATTTATTGCAGCCAGTTGGCATAGTGCGCAAAATCCACAACAGGTCAGACCACAATGAGCCAAACCAAACCCAACAAACTTCAGCGCATCGTATCTAAGTGCTATCAGCTGCCAAAATCATTGCAGGCCTTTGCCCTAAGCACAGTATTTGGCCGGGTAATTAAATTTGCCGGTACCGCCGGAGTAGAAGTATTAGAGCTAAAAGGCAGCCGCTCGGTGCTGCGGCTGAAAAACCGTAAAAAGGCGCAAAATCATATCGGCTCGGTGCATGCGGCGGCCACAGGTTTGCTGGCCGAATCGGCCACCGGCTTTTTAGTCGGTATTCATCTGCCCGACAGCAAGTTGCCATTGCTAAAACAAATGCAGATTGACTATATCAAACGCTCCAGCGGTGACTTAACCGCGGTAGCCACGCTAACCGACGAGCAAATTGCGGCTATGCACAGCGACGATAAAGGCGAAGTGACGGTAGCAGTAACCATCACCGACAGCGCCGGTGTCGAGCCGGTTAACGCTAAGATGACCTGGGCCTGGATCCCGAAAAAACGCTAAGGTATAGCGGAATAGTCTCTTTGGCCGGCGGCGGCTAGCGTATAATGCCGCCATCCTGTTTTTTGCCGGACTAACCTTTTGTCTTACGAGTATCTCGCTCTCGCCGCTGCAACCTGCTGGGCATTGGGCAGCTTAATGTCGGCTCAGGCTTCAACCCACTTAGGCGCCTTTTACTTTACCCGCTGGCGTATGCTGTGTGCCGGTAGCATCTTGTGGTGCATTGCACTGAGCAGCGGCGGCTGGGTCAGCCTGTCACTTAGCAGCAGCACCGTGCTGGTGTTATCAGGCGTTATCGGCATTTTTATTGGTGATACCGCCTTATTTGCCGCGATGAACCGGCTGGGCCCACGCCGTGCCGGTGTGCTGTTTGCTACCCACGCGCTGTTTTCGGTAATACTGGCCTACATATTTCTTGGCGAAACCCAGTGGGGCCTAACCTTAGTCGGTAGCAGCCTGCTGATGAGCGGCGTAATGGTGGCGATTTTATTTGGCAAGCGCAAAGCCGAGCAACATGCCTGGGAAGCCAACCAGAGCCAGCTGAAATCTGGCATTGCACTGGGGTTACTATCGGCGCTTTGCCAGGCGGTGGCTACCTTAATGCTAAAGCCGGTGATGGAAACCGATATAGACGCGGTAGCCGCCAGTGCGGTACGCATGACAACGGCCTTTGTGCTGCACCAGCTGATTTTTATGCTGGGGCTTCGTGTCGCCCAGGCGTATTTACCCATGACGAAAAAAGTGTTTTTACTGGTGCTAGCCAATGCCGCCCTGTCGATGGTGCTGGGCATGACATTAATCTTGTATGCGCTACGTTATGGCGATGCCGGCATGGTGGCGATTTTATCCTCAGTAAGCCCTGTGCTGGTGCTGCCACTGCTATGGCTGGTATACAAACGCAGCCCCGCCTGGGGCGCCTGGTTAGGAGCCTTGCTTACAGTTGCCGGCACTGTGCTGATTTTAGTCAGATAGCAGTAAAAAAGCGGCAAAATAAGTATCACCCGTTCACTTCACAATAACTGAACGCGGCCTGAACTTATATCTTGCAGCTAATGCTTAATTAGCAGACAATTGCCCAAAATTAAAACAAGATTGTCCGCCATTATGTCCCGACAGTTTCACTTTATCTCCGGTCTGCCTCGCTCCGGCTCCACTCTGCTTGCCGGTATTCTGAAGCAAAATCCGCGTTTTCATGCTGCAATGAGCAGTCCGGTCGCCGGTTTGGTTAATGGTGCTTTAGAGCAAATGGGCGCTGCCAGCGAATCCTATTCGTTTTTTGATGAAACCAAACGTAAGACAATTTGCCGGGCGTTGTTCGATGCCTACTACGCCGATAACACACAACCGGTGGTTTTCGACACCAATCGCAGTTGGACAGCCAGGCTGCACCAATTGGTAGAGTTGTTTGACGACTTTAAAGTGATTTGCTGTGTGCGTAACCCGGCGTGGATTATGGATAGTTTTGAGGTGATCTACCGCAAGAACCCGTTTGATTATAGCCGGATGTTTAATGCCGCCAACCGACAAACGGTATACAGCCGTTGCGATTCGTTGATTAACGGCGCGGGCGCAGTAGGTTCCGCCTGGACAGCGTTGAAAGAAGCCTATTACGGTGAATTCTCTGAGCGGTTGCTGTTGATTGATTACGATATTCTAACCCGCCACCCGGCGCGCGCAGTCGAATTACTGTATCAGTTTCTCGGCGAAGTGCCATTTGCGCACAACTTCGACCAGGTAGATTACGAAGAAAGCGAGTTTGACCAAAAGCTCGGCGTTAAAGGTTTGCACTCCGTCAGAAAAAAAGTGGAGTTCAAATCACGCCGTAGCATTTTGCCGCCGGATTTATTCGCTAAATATCAGGACATGGATTTCTGGCAAGACACAACCGGCACCGCCGCCCATATTATTGCCGCAACTAAAACATCTGTAAGTGCTGAGTAAAGGAACATAGCAATGCAAAGAAATATTCTTACCGCGTTATCCGGCCTGATGCTACCTTTGGCCGGCTATGCTATGCCAGCGGCCAGCAGCAATACTTATCAACGCAGCTACCTGGCTGCTGCCCGACAAGCTCCAGCTACAGATCTTGCAGCGCATAGCCATACGGTAAAAAACAAGGCTAAGCCCATCGCCAAAACTGCAGAGGATGAACTTCAGTTGGTGCAGGCAACCCGGGTTCAAGAACTGGTCATCATTGATACGGCAGTGCCTGATAAACAGCAATTTTATCGTGCAGTAAAACCAGGTGTGGATATTATTGAAATTGACTCTTCATCTGCCGGATTGAGCCAGTTGAAAGCGATTTTGGCGAATTATAACAACCTGGCAGCGGTGCATATAGTGTCACACGCCCAGGCCGGTAGTTTGCAGCTGGGTAATTCGACAATTAGTGCAGAAACACTTAAGACGGAAGTAGAAACATTTGCTGCCCTGAATGGCGCAGTGCGCGAAGGCGGCGATTTGTTGTTATACGGTTGTGATTTAGCATCCACCGAAGCGGGCGAGGAATTACTGGATATAGTGCAGCGCAATACGCACTTGGATGTGGCTGCATCAAACGACTTAACCGGAAATATCCAGCAGCAGGGCGATTGGGATTTGGAAATCCAGCGCGGCAATATTGAAACTGAATTGGCCTTTTCAGAAAAGGCATTAAAAGATTTTTCGGCGGTGCTGGCAACTTATACCCTGAATAGTTTCAATCTTGATTCTACTTGCGCCAGCAACGGAGATGCCCCTGGATATATGTATTACGGGTTGACCAGTGGTACTTATAAAGCCTGTGGTTTTATGGGGTTGGATAATGGGGTAGGCAATGGTTATTTCGGCCCCACGGCTACTGCTGTACATTTGAAGACAAATAGCGGGGCTTATTTTTATCACGGCTTTAATTCAACGGCTCAAAACGCTGGCACCAATGCAATTGAAGTTACCAACACAACTGACTTCCAGCTAACCCAGTTAACTGCGAATGAGTTTCCGGCAAATCCAGTCTGGAGTAATGGTTACGAGTTAAGAAATGTGCGTGTCGTTGGGTACAATGCTGGCGGAAGTGTCGTTGCAACCTCCACTGCAATTGATACTGATACCCAGGGGGCCCAGACAACTTTCACCTTTGGCAGTACTGAGCTCGCCAATTTTGCCGGAGTAAACATTAGAAAGTTCCGGTTGTTATACCGTAATCAGAACGGTACCTGGTCCACGGGTATGCGGTTGCTGAGCTTTGATGCCATTCAGGACGTAACGCCGCCCACTATATCTTCTGTAACATCCAGTACTGCCAACGGCACTTATAAAGTTGGTGATGTGATTAGCCTTCAGGTGAATTTCAGTGAAAACGTTATCGTCACCGGCACACCGCAACTGACACTGGAAACCGGCACTACAGATCGCACGATTAATTATTCCAGCGGCAGTGGAACAAGCACACTAACATTTAACTACACGGTACAAGCAGGCGATACCACGGCAGATTTAGATTATGTTGCGACTAATTCCCTAGCCGTGAACGGCGGCACCATTCGTGATGGATCCAGCAATAATGCAATTCTGACGCTGGCAAGCCCCGGGGCAGCCAACTCATTAGGTGCAAATAAAGCGATTGTTGTTGATGGTGTAGTACCAGCAGTGACATCCGTTAACTCCTCCACTGCCGATGGCAGCTACAAGATAGGTGATACGGTCAGTGTACAGGTTAACTTTAGTGAAGCGGTTACAGTAACGGGCACACCGCAGCTAACCCTGGAAACCGGCAGTACGGATCGCGCTATCGATTACACCAGCGGCACAGGTACAAGCACTCTCACATTTAGCTATACCATACAGGCCGGCGATAACTCTGCCGATTTAGATTATGTCGCAACCAACTCACTGGCCTTTAATGCCGGCACTATTCGCGACGCTGCCGGCAATAGTGCGGCACTTACCCTGGCTTCGCCGGGTGCGGCCAACTCTTTGGGCGCTAACAAAGCCTTGATAGTCGACGGTGTGATACCAACAGTAACCAGCACCGCGCCGACAGGTGGGGCTGTATCAACAGATCTCAGTGTTGATTTCAGCGTAAATTTCAATGAGTCGGTCAGCAACATATCCAGCGACGACTTTTCGCTTAGCACCACGGGCAGTGCTGCAGGAACTATCGCCAGTGTATCAGCCAGCAGCGGCAGTGCTGTAACGGTAACTGTGGTCAGCATTAGTGGCAACGGCTCAATTAAATTAAACCTGAATGGCGCAACCAACATTACCGATGCAGCAGGCAACGTTGGCCCTGCGGCTTATAGCAGCGGTTCAGCCCATACCGTTGCTATTCCAACTGCCCCCGACGCGCCAGCCATAGGCACTGCTACTGCAGGTGATGGCCAGGCGAATGTCACCTTTACTGCCCCTGGCAATAACGGTGGCTCAGCCATTACCACTTATACCGCCACAGCCAGCCCTGATGGCGCCTTTGGCACCTGCGCCGGTCCGGCAGCTTGTACAGCTACGGTGTCCGGGCTTAACAACGGTACTGCTTATACCTTCACCGTTACCGCGACCAATGCCATTGGAACCAGTGTTGCTTCCGGTGCATCCAACGCCGTCACCCCCAAAGCTAATCAGATAATTACCTTTGCCAATCCGGGGGCACAAAATTTTGGTACGGCGCCAACACTGACAGCAACTTCATCTGCCGGCATCGGATACACTGTCTCGTTTACCAGCACAACTACCGGGGTTTGTACTGTTACCACCGGCGGCGCCCTAACCTTTGTTACCGCGGGTACCTGTACCATTGACGCCGACCAGGCAGGTGATGCCGTAACCAATGCGGCGACAACCGTAACCCATTCTTTTGCGGTGAATGCCATAGTGCCCGGTGCACCGACCATCGGCACTGCAACTGCAGGTGATAGCGAGGCAAGTATCAGCTTTGTCGCACCCGCCAGCGCGGGGGGCGCCAATATTACCGGTTATACCGTAACGTCCTCGCCCGGCGGCTTAACCAGCACCGGTGCAGGCTCTCCGATTACGGTAACCGGGTTAACCAACGGTGTTAGCTATACCTTTACCGCCACGGCCACTAACTCAGCAGGCACTGGTGCTGCGTCTGCTGCATCTAATGCGATAACACCAGCCTCACCGCAGACTATTACCTTTAATAATCCTGGTGCACAGAATTTTGGTACCACACCAACGCTAACGGCGACATCATCAGCCGGCGCTGGCTATACGGTAACATTTACGTCATCGACAACCGGTGTTTGTACCGTCACCAGCGGTGGTGCACTAACATTCGTCACTGCCGGCACCTGTACTATTAATGCCGATCAGGCCGGCGATTCCTCTTTCTTGCCTGCGTCGCAAGTAAGCCGCTCTTTCAGCGTTAACCCGATAGTACCCGGAGCGCCAACTGCTGCACTGGCAACTGCCGGCGATACCCTGGCATCAGTCGCTTTTAGTGCGCCGGCATTCAACGGCGGCATTACTGTTACCGGTTATACCGTAACATCAAATCCGGGCGGCTTTACCGGTGTTGGTGCCGGATCACCGATAGTCGTCAACGGTTTAACTAACGGCACTCCTTATACTTTTACCATCACGGCAACTAACAGCGCCGGCACCGGACCGGCATCGGCCGCCTCCAACGCAATAACACCGGCGGCAGTTCAAACGATTACGTTTACTAATCCGGGTGCGCAAAATTTTGGCACTACACCAACACTGACCGCGACATCGGATTCAGGTTTAACGCCGACCTTTACCTCTTCAACTACCGGGGTTTGTACTATTACCAGCGGTGGTGCTCTGACTTTTGTTACGGCAGGCAACTGCACTATTAATGCTGATCAGGCGGGCAACGCCAGTTATTTAGCTGCTAGCCAGATTAGCCACACTTTTACCGTGAATGCGGTAATACCAAGCGCACCAACTATCGGTACAGCAACTGCTGGCAACGCCCAGGCAACGGTAAACTTTGCCGCGCCAGCCTCCAATGGTGGCACAGCGATAAGCGGCTATACCGCGATATCGACCCCGGGCAATCTGACGGCTTCCGGTGCCAGCACCCCGCTAATCATTACCGGTTTAACTAACGGCACGGCTTACACCTTTACCGTTACCGCAACTAACGCTGCCGGCACCAGTGCAGCATCAGCAGCGTCTAACAGCGTGACACCAGAGCAGGCTAACCGGACACCTACTATTGGCGGAACGGCGTCGACAAGCGTGCTGCAAGGTACGGCATACAGTTTTGTGCCAACCGCTAATGATGCCGATAATGACCCCCTTACCTTTAGCATCAGTAACAAACCGGTATGGGCCGCGTTTGATACCGCAACCGGCGCTTTAACCGGCACGCCGACAGCAGAGCATGTTGGTACTACTGCAGGTATCGTGATCAGCGTATCTGACGGCAGTTTAACCGCCGCATTACCTGCTTTTAGCCTTAGCGTCACGGCGGTTAATGCCGCACCGACAATCAGCGGTACACCCGCTACATCGGTTAATCAGAGTGAAGCCTACAGCTTTACTCCCACAGCAACCGACGCGGATAACGATACATTAACCTTTAGCATTAGCAATAAACCCGTTTGGGCCAGCTTTGATAACGCAACCGGCGCTTTAACCGGCACGCCGCTTAAAGAGCATGTCGGTAGCAGCAATGATATTGTCATTAGTGTGTCGGATGGCGAGCTTTCTGCTGCACTGCCGGCGTTTAACCTGCAGGTAGTCAATGTTAATGAAGCCCCGTCTGCCATTGATGACAACTTCAGCCTGCCGTTTAGCCCAGACGGCGTCTATCAGCTGGGCGTGTTGGCCAACGATACCGACCCGGATGGCGATACGCTGACGATTACGTTCGCTACGGCCAGCATTGGCAGTGTCACGATCGTGGATAATAAACTGCGTTTTAGTGCGCCAGATAACTTTAACGGCTTAGTCAGCTTGCGTTACAGCATTACCGACGGCGAGTTTAACGCCAGTGCCAATGTTTCGCTGCAAATTGACGGCGTTAACCCGGATGCTCCGGTGATTACCGTGCCAGATGATTTAACCGTTAACGCCACTGGCCTGTTCACTAAAGTGGATGTGGGTGTCGCCATAGCGCTCGACCGCAACGGCAACCGGATAGCGGTGCAACTGGATAAAAACACCTTGTTATTTAGCCCGGGTGAGCACCTGCTTTACTGGTCAGCTACCGATGCAGATGGCCTAAGCAGCACCACAACTCAGTTGTTACGTGTGCAGCCACGGGTATCACTGAGTAAAGCGCAGACGGTTGCCAATCACAGTACGGTAAGTGTGGACGTCATTCTTAATGGTGAATCGCCCATTTATCCGCTAGACGTGGGTTACAGCGTTGGCGGCTCTGCCGGAGCAGGCGAGCATGATTTAATCGCCGGTACTGTACGTATTAACGCCGGAACGCGCGCCAGCATTAGCTTTAACGTCTTTGCTGACCTGACAACCGACGCGACAAAAGACCTGTTGATCACCCTGGTGAGTGGCCCTAACCTGGCTGCCGATGCCAGAACCAGCGTCACTATTACCGAAGGCAATCTGCCACCACAGGTTAATCTGGCAGTAATGCAACAAGGCATCACCACGTCACTGGTGACACCAACCGGTGGTCCGGTCACCGTCATGGCAACCATCACCGATGCCAACACAGCGGATACGCATAGCCTTACCTGGCAACTGCCTGACAACATCGCCTTTAGCGAAGACGCTGCCGGCATAAGCTTCGACCCGGCTGACTTGACAGGTGCGCATCAGGTGCAGGTGTCGGTAACTGATTCGGCCGGTGCTGCGGTACAGGCGTCGGCCTACTTCCGCGTTATCGTCGCCTTACCTGTACTGGATGCCATCAGCGATACTGACAACGACGGTATTAACGACGCGCTTGAAGGCAGTGACGATAGCGATGACAACGGTATTCCGGACTATCTGGATAATATGCCGTCGCCTAATATTCTGCCGCAGCAAAGCAATACCACCAGCAGCTTCCTGGTTGAATGCGACCCTGGCGTGCGCTGTGGCCTGGGCTTATTTGCCCGCAGCGGTAACTCGGGCGGCGTGCAAATTCTCGATGAAGAACTCGGTACGCTGAATGATTTAATAACCGACCCGGCCTTTGAGCCTGTTGGCGGTATTTTTGACTTCGCTATCAGGAGCCTGCCTACACCGGGTCAATCTGTTCGGATAGTGCTACCACAGCGCGCAGCGATACCAACGAATGCGGTCTACCGTAAATTCCAGCAAGGCCGCTGGGTGAACTTTGTCACTGATGCAAATAACAGTATCCATTCTGCGGCAGGCAATCCAGGCTATTGCCCGCCACCGGGCGCGGCGGATTGGCTACCCGGCCTGACAGCTGGTCATTGGTGTGTGCAGCTTACCATTGAAGATGGCGGCCCGAACGATGATGATGGCCTGATCAACGCAGCCGTTGTCGATCCGGGCGCCGTATCTATGCAACGCAGCGACAATAGCAAACCTGTCGCTAATGCAGACAGCTACAACCAGCAATGGAATCAGACGCATCAGTTGATGGTGCTGGATAATGATATCGATGCAGATGGCGACAGCTTAACCATAAGCCAGGCATCTGTCGCCTTTGGTGTGGTAACGATTAGCGAGGATGGCTTAAGCCTGTGGTATACCGCGCCGCAGGATTTCATTGGTAATGACACACTGAGTTACACTATCAATGATGGCAACAACGGCAGCGCCAGTACTACAGCAACAATTGCACTGTATTACAACACGGCACCGGTAATCACAGACAGCAGCGCCAGCACAAATGATCAAACCCCAATTGACATTAATGTGTTACAACATGCCAGCGATGCCGACGGCGACACGTTAAGCATCAGTAGTGCTACGGCGCAAACCGGTAGCGTTAGCATTAGCGCGGCGCAGCAGTTGCGTTATACGCCTAAAGCCGGTTTTAGCGGCACTGATAAAATTAATGTGCAAATCAGTGATGGCCGTGGCGGTGTGGCTACTGCAACGGTGTTGGTAACCGTGCAGGCCGTGCCGGTGGTGATACCACCGCCGCCACCGCAGGAAAAATCTTCCGGCGGTAGTTTGGGTCACTGGCTGCTGGCAATGCTGACATTAGTTTTGTTACGTCGTCGTAACTATCTCAGCCGATAACAATTGCAACTGCAGTAAAGGCGCCATTCGGCGCCTTTACTTTATCTGTGCCGCCAAATCGTTAATACTGACGTCAGCTTAGCCTTGCATACTGTCGGCCGGAGATTTAAATGAACTACCTGCACAAACTCAGCGCCATTCAGCGTATCTTTGCGCTGCTACTCTGCTTACTGGCACTTGCCGCCGGTATCTACAGTGGCCTGTTGCAGCAACGGATAGTTAACCCGGCATTGGCCCCCTTGGATGACAGAGCAAACAGCGCCCTGCAGCACAGCCTGCTGCTCAGTAGCGCTTCTTTTGCCACCGCGCGCTTAATTGACCGTGGCATAGCCTTTGTGTCGGAAGCTGAAGTCGGCGTTGGTGTGGCCAGTGTTAAACCCGGCCAATTATTAAAGCCGCTGCAGGATATGGCGGTGCGCTACTCTGATCTAATGGTATTGGCGATGACATCGGTTGGCCTGCAGCTGTTTTTACTCGAGTTTGGCAAGGTCGCGGCTTTGCCGCTGTTTGGCAGCGGTATTTTGTTATCTGCCGTTTTACTACTGTTAGGCCCAGCCAGCTGGCGTAGCAGCTGCACGCAACTGTTACGTATTTTTGTTGCCCTGCTCTTGGTTATCCGCATAGGTGTGCCATTGGCGGCCTTTGGTGTAGCAGAATTATCTGACTGGGTACTGGAGCCACAGCGTATTGCTGCTGAGGCGGCGTTAAGCGGCGAAACCGCCGCCCTGCAGCGGGTAGATCAGCCGTTACACAGTGTCGATGAGGGCTCATTTAGCTGGTTACGCCAGATGGCAGCACAGGCCAATGATATGTTTGCCGCCGTTAAAAGCTTTTCCGACAGCATGGTAGAAAAGCTGATTCAACTTATCGTGGTGTACAGTTTGCAAACGCTAATCTTTCCCTTGCTGTCACTTTACCTGTTGTGGCAGCTGGGCCGCTGGTTTGTACGCCGGCCGCTGGCTGCCCCTGTTACACCCGAAAGCGCGATACCAGTGCGCTAAGCCGTTGCTCCAGCCCGGTTAGCTCGCCGGTCGATTTAGCCAGCTCAGACGCATTGTTGGCCGCTTGATCGGCCAACTGGGCAATTTCATGAATACTGCGGCTGATATCGGCTGCTACTGCCGTTTGTTGCTCAGCGGCGGTGGCAATCTGAATATTCATCTGGGTAATGGTGCTTACCGATTTGGTAATGGTTTGCAGTGATTCGCTGGCTTTATCGGCCTGGGCCACCGTTTGCACCGACTGCTCTTTACCACGCTGCATAACCAGCACCGCCTCTTTGGTACCCTGCTGAAACTGATTTATCATCTGCTGAATTTCGTTGGTGCTTTGCTGGGTGCGGGTGGCCAGAGTACGCACTTCATCGGCCACCACGGCAAAACCGCGGCCCTGCTCGCCGGCGCGAGCCGCTTCAATGGCGGCATTTAATGCCAGTAAGTTAGTCTGCTCGGCAATACCACGGATCACATTCACTACCGAGCCTATTTGATCAGCATCCACGCCGAGTTTTTCTATAGTGTCACCGGCACTGTTTACTTCATCGGCCAGTTTATTGATTGAAGCAATAGTTTGCGCCACACTTTGCTGGCCGCCACCGGCTTCTTTGTCCGCCTCCTGCGCTGCAGTGGCCGCTAAACCAGCACTGGTGGCCACTTCCTGCACCGCCGTCGACATTTGATACACTGCCGCCGCTACCTGCGTGGTCTCGGCTTTTTGTGTTCCGGCGTCATTATCAGTTAGCTGCACTATTTGTTGCATGGTCGACGCGGCGTGGCTCAGCGCCGCCACCACCTGTTTTACTTCGCTGATAAGCTGTTGAATTTTTTGCGCAAACTCGTTAAAGCCGCGCGCAACCTCACCGACTTCATCGGCGGTATCTACCTGCAGTCGCTGGGTTAAATCACCTTCGCCCTGGCCAATGTTAATGAGCGCAGCTGAGGCATTATGCAGTGGTTTAATCACCAAATTGGCGACAAACAGCGCCAGCGCAATAACCAGTGCCAATAACACTATGGCGCTGCCGACGATCATCAACAAGGTGTTGCGGATACGACTGCTAATTTCAGTCTGTTGCTGCGCGACACGCCGGTCAATATCGTCAATGTAAAAGCCGGAACCTAAAATCCAGCGCTTGGCATAAATAGCAGTGGCATAACCCAGCTTAGGCGTTAAACCGCCACGGGTTTTCTCATCCCACATATACTCGACAAAGCCGCCGCCTTGCTTGCCGGCGTCAATCAAGTCACGGATCAGCAAAATGCCATTGGGATCTTTCAGATCAATCAAATTGCGGCCTTCCAGTGCCTGATTTGAGCCGTGCACTATATTTACGCCCTGCAAATCATAAACAAACATATAGCCATCATCGCTAAACTTCATCGCCCGCAGCACCGCCTTTGCCGCTTCCAGTTGCTCGGCGGTTGGCGCAGCATTATCAATGTAAGGCGCCACTGCGGTTGCGGCTATCGCCACATGGTGTTCCAGTGCAGCACGTTTTTCCTGCATCATATCGGCACGAAACTGCTGTACTTCTTCTTGCCCCAAGGCGCGCATCTGGCTATATACCAACAACATTAACGCCAGCACCACGGTGAGCATGGGCAACACTGCCAATAGCAACATTTTGTTTTTCAAAGAAAAGTTAAACATAGACGCGCTCCGCTATCTAGCTACCGCAAAAAGATTCTGTTACAGCATAGTGGAAACAAGCACGAAAGAAAGTAGCCTACGACCATAGTTGATAGGCGCGATGCCAGGCCTTTGCATACGTATGCAACAGCTTAATGGCATCAAGCTGTAATACACTGGCTGAAATGACAATATAACCATAATCCAGACAGGGTAGACTTATGCGCCATACCGCCACCATACTGCTGCTAAGTGTCGCTGGCAGCCTGTTGCTGTCATGCAGCAAAGCACCGGAGCCCGCCATGCCAGAGGCAAGCGAAAACACCGCCATCACATCATCACACAAAGTGGTGGTGTATCAGGTGTTTACCCGTTTATTTGGTAACACAAACAACACCAATAAACCCTGGGGCAGCTTAGACGAAAATGGCGTTGGCAAATTTGCCGACTTTACCCCGCAAGCATTACAGGCCATTAAAGCCATGGGCGTCAGCCACGTCTGGTATACCGGCGTGCCGCACCATGCGCTGGTGCGAGATTACAGCGCCTACGGCATTAGCAATGACGACCCGGACGTGATTAAAGGCCGCGCCGGCTCACCTTATGCGGTAAAAGACTATTACAACGTCAATCCGGATCTGGCCCTTGACCCGGCCAACCGGCTGGCCGAATTTGAAGCTCTGATTGCCCGTACCCATCAGCACGGCATGAAGGTGTTAATTGACATAGTGCCCAACCATGTCGCCCGCCAGTATCAGTCGCTGTCCAACCCTGCGGGCGTTTCCGACTTTGGTGCCAATGACGACACCAGCGTGGAATATGCCCGCGATAATAACTTTTACTATGTACCAGGCACTGAATTTAGTGTGCCAACCTGGCCGGATAACTATAAAGTGCTGGGCGGTGACACGCACCCGGCCGCCGACGGCAAGTTCGATGAAAACCCGGCCAAGTGGACCGGCAATGGCGCCCGCGCGGCCCAGCCCGCCTTTGATGACTGGTATGAAACGGTAAAAATTAACTACGGCGTACGGCCGGATGGCAGCTACGACTTTGACACGCTGCCAGCCGATTATGCCGACCAAGACTGGCCGGCGCACTACGCCTTCTGGCAGGGCAAGGATATACCGGATTCGTGGCTTAAATTCCGCGATATTACCCAGTACTGGTTAGCCAAAGGCGTCGACGGCTTTCGCTACGATATGGCCGAAATGGTGCCGGTAGAATTTTGGAGCTATTTAAACTCGCATATTAAACACACCAATCCCAACGCCTTTTTACTGGCCGAAGTGTATCAGCCACATTTGTACCGCGACTATATCCGCTTAGGCAAAATGGACTACCTGTACGACAAGGTTGAGTTTTACGATAGCTTAAAGCTGGTGATGCAGGGCAAAGGCCCGACGTCGGCACTGGTCGAAACCCAACAGCGTATGGCCGATATTGAGCATCATATGCTGCACTTTTTAGAAAACCACGACGAGCAGCGCATTGCCGCGCCGGAATTTGCCGGTAACGCGAAAAAAGGTCTGCCGGCGATGGTGGTGTCAGCCACTATCAGTACCTCACCCACCATGCTGTATTTTGGCCAACATGTTGGCGAGCCGGGCGCTGATGACGCCGGTTTTGGTAAAGCCAGCCGCACCAGCATTTTTGATTACTGGGGCGTGCCGCAACATCAGAAATGGATGAATAACGGCAAGTTTGATGGCGCCGTTTTGGATAGCGATAGCAAAGCCTTGCATGACTATTACCAACAGCTGCTGAGCTTTACTGCCAGCGCGCCGGCGTTAATGGGCGAATACACTGAATTACACAGCGCAAATCTGGCGGCTAACACTGCCTATGGCGAGCAGCAACTGGCGTTTGCCCGTTACAGTGCAGCGCAAAAACTGCTAATTGTCAGCAGTTTTAATGCCGACGTCCCGGCGCAATTTGACTTGGTCGTACCGGCAGCATTAATTAGCCAATGGCAGCTGGCCGATGGCAAATATCCGCTTAGCGATAAGTTAAACGGCGGCGACAATATGTTGTTAGTTAAAGATGGCGTCGGCACAGTAGCCCTGCAACTGGCGCCGTTAGCCTCGGTCATTCTGGAGCTGCAGCCATGAAGTTAATCTTTGCGTTAGTTACCCTATGCTGCGCGTTTTACAGCGCAGCGGCGCAATATCAGGCGCACCAGCTTGTTGGCAATCGCCTGCAGATTGAAACCGATGCCGGCAAACTTAGCCTGCAGTTTTTTCAAAACGATGTGGTGGAGGCCTTTTATCAGCCCGACGGCGTAAAGCAACTACCGTCGTTTTCAATTAGCCAGCAACCCGCGCCTGTAGCATTAACCCTGGCTGAAACAGACAGCAGCCTGACGTTAAGCAGTGCCAGCCTGACGCTGAAAATTAATAAAGCGCCGCTACAGATCCGCTATTACCGCGGTGAGACGCTGTTACTGGCCGAAGAACAAGGCTATTTTGCGGCTGACAACCAGCACGGTTTTCGTTTTGCGCTGAGTAAAGACGAAAAACTGCTGGGTGGCGGCCAGCGCGTACTGGGTATGGACAGACGCGGCCAGGCATTTCCGCTGTATAACAAAGCCCATTATGGCTATAGCACTGCGTCAAGCCAGATGTACTTTAGCCTGCCGGCAGTTATGTCTAGCAATAAGTACCTGCTGCTGTTTGATAACAGCGCCAAAGGTGAAGCCGACTTAGGCGCCAGCAACGCCAATATAATGCAGTTTAGTGCACAAGGCGGCCGCAGCAGCTATGTCGTTGTCGCCGGCGATACTTACCCCGCGCTTATCAACAACTACACCGCCTTAACCGGCCGTCAGCCGTTGCCGGCGCGTTGGACACTGGGCAACTATGCCTCGCGTTTTGGTTACCGTAACGAGGCCGAAGCCCGCGCTGTGGTGCAAAAATTCCGTCAGCTTAAGCTGCCACTCGATGCCTTGGTGCTGGATTTATACTGGTTTGGCCCGGATATTAAAGGCCATATGGGTAACCTGGCCTGGGATAACAACGCCTTTCCACAGCCGGAAAAAATGCTGGCGGATCTCAGCGCTGATGGCGTGAATACCATTCTGGTCACCGAACCTTTTGTATTGACCAGTTCTAAGCGCTGGCAGCAAGCCGTTGACGCCGGGGCCATAGCGCCGGGGCTGGACGGTAAGCCAAAAACCTTTGATTTCTATTTTGGTAATACCGGCTTAATAGACGTATTTAAACCTGAAGCGCAACAATGGTTCTGGCAAATTTATAAGGGGCTGGCTGAGCAGGGTGTGGCGGGAGTCTGGGGCGACTTAGGCGAGCCGGAAGTGCACCCGGACGATACCGTGCATGCCATTGGCATGGCTAATGAAGTACACAATGCTTTTGGCCACCAATGGGCAGATATGGTGTACAACGGCATGCGCCGCGATTTCCCTCAGCAAAGACCGTTTATTATGATGCGCGCTGGAGCCCCCGGCAGCCAACGCTTTGGTATGGTACCCTGGACAGGCGACGTAGAGCGTAGCTGGGGTGGCTTAAAACCACAGGTTGAGCTGGCGCTAAGCATGGGCCTGTTCGGCTTTGGTTATATTCACTCGGATTTAGGCGGTTTTGCCGGTGGCGAGCAGTTTGATAAAGAGCTGTATATCCGCTGGCTGCAATATGGCGTCTTCCAACCGGTATACCGGCCGCATGCGCAGGAGCATATAGCGCCGGAAATGGTGTTTCATGACAACCACACTATCGAAACGCTGCGGCCCTGGCTAAACCTGCGTTATCAGTTACTGCCTTACAACTATACGCTGGCCTATCAAAATAGCATAACGGGTATGCCATTAATGCGGCCGTTATTTTTTTATAAAGACAGTTTTGCTGATGAAACGAACACCAGCCTGATGGATGAAAAAAACAGCTATTTATGGGGCGACGCCTTCTTAGTGGCCCCGGTAACCGAGCCCGGCGTAACAAGCTGGCCGGTGCAGCTGCCCGGTGGTGTCTGGTTTGATTATTTCAGCGGCCAGCGCTACAGCGGCACAAACAAGGTTGCAGTGCCGGTAACCCTGGATACCATACCTGTGCTGGTAAAAGCCGGTAGCTTTGTGCCGATGGCTGAACTGGTGCAAAGCACGCAGCACTATTCCAGCCGCAAGTTGACGTTGCATTACTACGCCGACAGCAGTGTAGACTGCGCTAAAGGCGAAATGTATGACGACGACGGTAAAACACCCGATGCCATTGCCAACGGCCAGTTTGAACTGCTGAACTTTTATTATCTTAAGCAGGATAATGAGCAAAAATTTGAACTGCGCCGCAGCGGCGATTATGCCGGCAAACCAGAAAGCCGCGAGTTAACGCTGGTGCTGCATAACCAAAGCGCCACACCAAGCCATATCAGTGTTGACGGCCGTTATATTCAGTTAGTACCTCAGCAAGCACGCTTTAACCGCCGGCAAAATGTCGCCTGGTACGATAAAGCTAACAAACAGCTGCGTGTAAAACTGCACTGGCAGGCGGATAAGACACAGCTGCTGATCCGCTAGCAGCTGACTCCGACACGGTAAGCTATTCGCTACCGTGTCGGGCAATTTCCCCCAATTATTTCCGGCCGATATCGGCAATATACAATGTTAAATACAAAAGAAATCAGAAGCTTGCAATTAGAAAAAATAGCAGCTTTACTTGTTAGCACCGCCTGAGCGCTACGCTACACAGGCACCTTAAGTAAGCAGAGGCCTAGTGATGCAAACCTTGTCTATTAAACAAAAAATTATGGTGCTAGCCACCATTCCGGTCATTCTGCTGACGCTGATACTCACCTGGCAATCTATCCGCCAGGCTAATGCCATTGCGCAAATGAGCTTACAACAGCTGGAAGCCTCACTATTTGCCGAGCGCAGATCGCAGCTCGATGCCTTTGTTGAACTGGCCATCAGTGCCACCGCCTCGGCCAGCACTGACGATGCGCGTAAACAGATATTACGTCAGCTACGTTACGAGCAAGGCAACAATTACTTCTTTGTTTATAACACTGCCGGTGTGCAGGTAGTCAGCGCTGACAACCCGGCGCGCGAGGGGCAGAATTTTTACCAGAGTACCACGCCAGATGGCCGCCATCTGGTGCAGGATTACATTAAAGCCGCGCAGCGCGGTGGCGGCTACGTCGAGTACAGCTGGCCAAGGGTTGGCAGCACTGTTGCCTCACCTAAGCTGGCTAAAGCGGCGTTGCTGCCAGGCACCGACTGGGTACTGGCTACCGGCTTTTACGTAGATGATTTACAACAGCAGTTAACCGCTCTGGAGCAGCAAAGCAATGACGAAGTAAAAGGCGGCATCATCCGCCTGGTGCTGATTGCCTCACTGTTACTGGCGCTGATTATCGCAATTGGCTATGCGCTGGCACGCAGCATACTGGCGCCTTTGGCGCAGGCGGTGCAGGCGATGAAAGACATTGCCCAGGGCGATGGCGATTTAACCCAACGGCTGGATGATCAAGGCCATGAACTGGGCGAATTAGCCAAGGCTTTTAATGCTTTTGCCGCTCAGGTGGCTGCACTGGTAGACAATGTACGCATTTCGGTAAACAGTTTAAGCCAGTCTGGCGAGCAGCTGTCCAGCCTGATGCAACAAGCCGAGCAAGGTGTACAACGTCAGCATAGCGAAAGCGATCAGGTTGCCACCGCTATGCATGAAATGGCCACCACCGCGCAGGATGTGGCCAGCAGTGCCAGTAATGCCGCCCATGCCGCTAACGATGCCGACCGTCAGGTAAGTCAGGCGGCGGTAACCTTACAAAGTGCTATCGAGGTGATCCACGGCCTGGAACGGCAGGTACAAACCGGTGTTGATGTAATTGGCCGCGTTGGCAGCGAGTCGCAAAATATCGGCGGTGTAGTAGAGGTGATCCGCGGTATTGCCGAGCAAACCAACCTGCTGGCGTTAAATGCCGCTATAGAAGCGGCCCGCGCCGGCGATCAGGGCCGGGGTTTTGCCGTCGTGGCGGATGAAGTGCGCACTCTGGCCGCCAGAACCGCAGCCAGCACGCAGGAAATTAACGATATGATTGGCCGGTTGCAGCTGGGCGCTCAAGAGGCGGTTGGCGCGATAAACCAGATTAAGGATGGCAGCAGTCATACCGTTAGCGAAGCCACCAAAGTCGATGCAGCCTTGCGCGAAATTCAAAATGCCGTTAGCACCATTAACGACATGAACAACCAGATTGCCAGTGCTGCCGAAGAGCAAACCACGGTATCCGAAACCATTAACCAGAATGTGCATGCCATCGTAGAAATTGCCCAGGAAACCGCAGCGGGTACCAGCCAGGCAGCCAGCATCAGCGAACAGCTGGCATCGCTGGCAACAGAATTGGAACAACTGATTTCACGCTACAAAACCCGCTGATTCGAAAGCAGTTCTGCCAGCAGTTATCTCTGGTAACCGCTGGCTTTTACATTACAATATAGCGGTTAGTTACTGAATGGATACCACTTGTGTACACAGCCGATTTTAACCATAAACGTAAATTTATCGTCAAACTGGGCAAAATGCTGCACAAGTACGGCACGCCAGCATACCGGTTGGAGGCACATTTAACCGAACTGACCACGCATCTGGGTTTAAAGGGCTCTTTTATTATTTCGCCCACCTCAATGACCTTTGTATTGTGGACCGACGGCCACGAGCAAGAATACACCCACGCCTCGCGCGTGAACCCGGGTGATTTGGATTTAGGCGCACTGTCACGTACCGATGAACTGGCCGATCAGGTATTGCAGGGCAAAGTCAGCATAAATGAAGCCGATGCGCTGCTTGATGCTATAGATATGCGCCCCAGCTCATACGGCAAACTGGCGACTGCTGTGGCGATGATGGCCTCCGGCGGTGCCTTTGCCATGCTAATGGCCACCAGTTGGAACGATGTGCTGTGGTCGTCATTGTTATCCTTGCTGGTATACCTGTTTATGCTTTGGGCAGCGCACTCGCCACGCATCGCCAATATGCTCGAACCTTTAGTGGCGCTGGCCGCCGGTATCGGTGCCTGTGCTATCAGCGCCTATATCGATCCCGGTATTAATATTCGCCTGGCGGTGCTGTCGGCGATTATTTCTTTTATTCCCGGTTTAGCGCTGACTATCGGCTTTGCCGAACTGGCGGCCAGGCATCTGGTATCGGGCAATGCCCGCATTATGGATGCGTTAATGTTGCTGTTTAAGCTGTATTTTGGTGCCCTGCTCGGCATTGCTATCGGCTTTGCATTGTTCGGTGTGGTCGATTTTGTTAAGCCAACGCCTATTTCGCACCATTTTGCCTGGCTGGCAGTGGGCATTTTGGTCAGCTCGCTAATAGTGTTGTTTAAAAGCCGCGGCAAATATACGCTGTGGTCACTGGCAGCCGGTTTTATTGCTTATGGCGTTAGCATTAGCGGTGCCAGTTTGTTTGATGCCACTATCGGCGCCTTTTTAGGCGCTTTTGCCGTCGGCATTTACAGCAACCTGTTTACCCGGCTGGCCAATGCGCCAGCGGTTATCGTTGCAATGCACGGCCTGATAGTGCTGGTACCGGGCAGTAAAACCTATATTGGCTTAAATTCACTGATCTCCGGCCAGGATTTTGTCGTGTCCGACCGCGTCGGCCAGCAAACCTTCCTTATTTTAATGGCCTTAGTCGCCGGGCTTATTTTTGCCAACGTAACGCTGCCGCCGAAAAAAAGCCTGTAAAAAATTTAAAAAGTTAGCCTGGGCTGTCGAATTAGTCGGCGTAACGACGACTAACTATGCTTATTTAAAAACAGGAGCATAGTCATGACGAACAACAGCAAGACCGAGCAACAAATTCGCGATATGGTTAGCCGCTATGTCAATGCAGTGCGGGCAAAAGATGTTAACCGCATCGCTGACTTATACACAGATAACATAGTGGCCTTCGACGCTATTTTAGCCTTGCAGTTTAAAGGCAAAGCCGCCTACATTGAGCATTGGCATACCTGCATGGGCTATGCCAGCGGCGATATGCATTTTGAGGTACATCAGCTTAACGTCAGCGCCAGCGAACAGCTCGCCTTTAGCCACAGCGTTAACCTGTGCGGCTGCACCAATGAGCAGGGCGAAATGCAAAGCAGTTGGATGCGCTGCACCCAGTGCTGGCAACACACCGCTGACGGTTGGAAAATCGTACACGAGCATTTTTCTGCGCCCTTTGATATAGCAAGTGGCCAGGCCATATTTAACCTGGCACCTTAAGGAGCATAACAATGAAATATTTGTGTCTGGTGTACAGTGACGAAAATACCCTGCATAGCCTGCCCGACAGCCCGCATGACAGCGAATGCAACGCCTATGCGGAAAAAGTACAGGGTAGCGGCCGCATGCTGGCGGCAGAGGCCTTACAACCGGTCAGCACTGCTACCACTATCCGCGTACGTAGCGGCAAAGTCAGTATTACCGACGGCCCTTTTGCCGAAACTAAAGAACAACTGGCCGGCTTTTATCTGGTAGAAGCGCATGACTTAAATGAGGCCATACAAATAGCCAGCGGTATACCGGCCGCACGGGTTGGCTCGGTCGAAGTACGGCCGGTGCGCCAGCTTGATGTCTAAGCCAGGCATTTAGCCCTGATGCCGGTTAATCCCGCCCAGCACAGCCAGCTACAGGCCCGGCTTGGCCGCTTATACCAACAAGAGTCGCGCAAGGTGCTGGCTACGCTGATCCGCCTGCTGGGCGATTTTGACTTAGCCGAAGAAGCGCTGCATGAGGCTTTTCATGCCGCGCTTAAACAATGGCCGGTCGATGGTATACCGGCCAACCCCACGGCCTGGCTGGTATCGGCTGGCCGCTTTAAAGCTATTGACCAGCTGCGCAAATCATCTCGTTTCACTCAGCTGCCTGATGAGCTACTGGCACAAATAAGTGCCGAACACAGCCCTGAACACGAAGAGATAGCGGATGATCAATTACGGCTGATATTCACCTGCTGCCACCCCAGTTTAGCTACAGAGGCGCAGCAGGCTTTAACGCTACGTGAAGTCTGCGGCTTAACCACCGAGCAAATTGCCAGTGCCTTTTTAACCAGCCCCAGCACGGTAGCACAGCGCATAGTGCGCGCTAAGGGCAAAATCCGGGATGCGCGCATTCCATACGAAGTACCGGCACCAGCTGAATTACCGCAGCGGCTGGATAACGTACTGCAGGTGATTTATCTGCTGTTTAATGAAGGTTATTCAGCCTCAATGGGCGCGCAGCTACTGGATAGCAGCTTAGGCGATGAAGCTATACGGCTGGGCCGGCTAATGCTGCAATTACTGCCCGACGCTGAAACTGCCGGCTTGCTGGCGCTAATGTTATTACAGCATGCCCGCCGTGCTGCGCGCATTTCAGCCCAAGGCGAACTGGTGTTGCTGCCGCAGCAGGATCGCAGTTTATGGCAACAGGCGGAAATCCGCGAAGGCGCTGAATTAGTGCAATGGGCGCTGCGCACCCGCCGCATTGGCCCTTACACTTTACAAGCCGCTATCGCGGCCATCCATAGCGAAGCCGCGACAGCCGAAGACACCGACTGGCAGGAAATTTGTGGTTTATACAACCTGCTGCTGCAAGCCGATCCGTCGCCGGTGGTGGCACTCAACCGCGCGGTGGCCATAGCGATGCGCGACGGCCCGGCAGCCGGCCTGGTTTTGATAAACCAGCTGCAACAACAAGGTGAGCTTAGCCAGTACCATCTGCTGTACGCCGCCAGGGCTGAGCTGCTGCGCCAGCTTGGCCATAATGAAGAGGCGCTACATGCCTATCAGCAAGCACTACAGCTGTGCCAGCAAGCACCGGAGCAGCGATTTTTGCAGCAGCAAATTGCGGCGCTGCAAAACTGACACTGGCGCACTGGCGCACTGGTCAGCTTAGCAGCTGAATACGTATGCAATAGCCGACAATACCTTGCTGCAAACTGGTGCAATGCTCTAGGGTAAAAGCTTTGTCACTGTACCGGAAATGCTAATGCGCCTGTTTATAAAACCCTGCCTGCTGGCAGCCCTGCTAACGCCGTTTTCACTGCTGGCGGCCAGCCTGAGTGTTACATCACCCGATGGTAATATTGAACTGACGCTGGATGACACCGCCCTTACCTATCAGGTGAAGTTTCATAAGCAGCAGGTTATTGCGCCATCAGCGCTGGGCTTTCGTTTTCTGCAGCTACCGGCGCTTACTAAAGGTTATAAAATTACCGGCCATAGCCGCAACAGCGTAAACCAGCACTGGCAGCAGCCGTGGGGCGAGCGCGCCACCGTGGTCGATCAGCATAACGAACTGGCAGTCACGTTAAAGCACCCGCAGCGCCAGCAGCCATTTACGCTGCGTTTTAAACTGTTTAACGACGGCCTCGGTTTTCGTTACGAGGTGCCCAGTCAGGGTGTAGCTAAGCTGGATATAATCGACGAGCTTACCGAGTTTCGCATTGCTGACAGCAAGCAGACTACCGCCTGGTGGATCCCCGGCCGGGGTTGGAACCGCTACGAAATGCTGTACCGCACCACAGCACTGAACGAGGTCGACCGCGCCCATACGCCTTTTACCTTTAAACTGCAAAGCGGCGTACATTTAAGTATTCATGAAGCAGCACTGATCAATTTTGCCGGCATGGTGCTGGATCAGCAGCGCGACGGCGTATTAAAAAGCGATTTAACACCCTGGTCCGACGGCATTCGGGTAAAAACCAGCGGCAGCTTTACCACGCCATGGCGCACTATTCAGATCGCCAGCAATGCCGTTGGCCTGTTAAATTCTGATCTGATTTTAAACCTGAACGAGCCGAATAAACTCGGCGATGTGTCCTGGGTAAAACCGGGTAAATATGCCGGTATCTGGTGGGGCATGCACCTGGAAACACAAAGCTGGGGCAGCGGGCCTAAGCACGGTGCCACTACCGCGAACACGAAGGCGTATATCGATTTTGCCGCCAAAAACGGTTTTGACGGTGTGTTGGTAGAAGGCTGGAATACCGGCTGGGACGGCGAATGGTTTTTAAACGGCGCGGTGTTTAACTTTACCACGCCTTACCCCGACTTTGATTTAGCCGCTATCAGCGCTTATGGCAAAGCAAAAGGCGTAAAACTGATTGGCCACCATGAAACCTCCGGCCATATCAGCAATTACGAAGCACAAATGGCCGATGCCTACGACTTATACGCCAAACACGGCGTTAGCCAGATTAAAACCGGCTATGTCGCCGACGGCGGCCAGGCTACCCACATAGACGAAAGCGGAATAGAGCGCAAAGAATGGCACGACGGCCAGCTGCTGGTTAACCATTATCTGCATTCGGTTACCGAAGCCGCCAAGCGCCAAATCAGCATCAATACCCATGAGCCGATTAAAGACACCGGCCTGCGCCGTACTTACCCGAACTGGATCAGCCGCGAAGGCGCCCGTGGCCAGGAATATAACGCCTGGGGCTCGCCACCAAACCCGCCGGAGCATACCGCTATGCTGCCTTTTACCCGCATGCTGTCCGGCCCGATGGACTTCACCCCCGGCATTTTTAACCTGGCCTATAAAGGGCTAGATGCAAAGAACCGGGTACAAACCACGCTGGCTAAACAATTAGCGCTGTATGTGGTGTTATACAGCCCGATCCAGATGGTGGCCGACTTACCCGAACATTACGACGCCCACCCCAACGCCTTTCAGTTTATTAAAGATGTACCCACCGACTGGGCACAAAGTAAAGCGCTGCAAGGCGAAGTCGGTGACTATGTGGTGTTTGCCCGCCAGGATAAACAAAGCGCTGACTGGTACTTAGGCGCGTTAACCGACGAGCAAGCCCGCACAGTAACGGTAAAACTGGACTTTTTACCAGCCGGTAAACACTTTACCGCGCAAATTTACCGTGACGGCAAAGACGCCGACTGGCGCACCAAACCGTATCAGATGATTATTGAACAGCGAAGCGTCAGCGCAACCGACAGTTTAACCCTGCCACTGGCCAGCAGCGGCGGCGCAGCTATCCGCTTTAAAGCGCTGTAAACCAGACACAAAGCTGGCGCAAAAGCGCCAGCTCCTTCACAACAAAAAGCTACTGCACTTAGCACCAGACGGTGGCACTTATATCTTTTTCCGTTATAACGACAAGCAAACGGTAAAGGTGGTAATGAATAAACAACACCAGCCAGTAACGCTGGGTTTAGCCCGTTTTAATGAAGCACGGCAACAGGACAAAACCGCGACAGAGGTGATAAGCGGTAAAACTATCAAGCTGGACAAGCAACTGAGTGTGCCAGCCCGCGGTACTTTGGTGCTGGATATAGTTCGTGTTAAATAGCCACAGCGGCGAAAGCCGCTGTGGTTATTTATATTTGCAACACCGCTCGACCAGATAGACCACTGTCAACCATACCTCAATTTGTTAATAAATTAATCGCAAACATAAACCCCGCTTTCGTGCTGTGCACCAAAACAGCTCAGACAATATGTTGTTGATCTAGCCGCAAATGTTGGTTAGTTTAGCGGAATGTAAAATCAGAATGGAAGGGAAAATCTCGCGGTGAAAGCAGGGATTTTGCCTTCTAATAATATTGTTAGCCACTGTTCATAAATGACAATTAAACAATTCGACTAGACAGGTTAAATATGAATATTGAGACATTCGCCAGATTGATTGAAGCCGCCGATGTTTCGGTTTTCCGTTCTCTAGCTGCAATGGTGGTTCCATTGATAGGGTTGGGAGATGCAGATTACTGCGATGGCCCCTATGACGGCGGAAAAGACTTCAATTTAGCAGTAATGCCAGCAAGCGGCGTCAATATAGGCATTCAGATTTCTGTTGAAAAAAAGTGGGAAAGCAAACTTAAAAGCGATGCAGTCAAGTTAAAAAATAACTACAGCGCAAATGTGATGTATTTTTTATCTTCGCGCAGAATACCAGAAGGCCCATACGCGCTAGTAAAAGAAGAAATATTTCTGCAGCACGGAATTACAGTTAACAAATATGATAATCAAGCTATTGCTACTCGTTTGATAAACAACAACAAGGTCAATGACGCTCTAGTGTTGATGGGAATCAATTTAACTTCTTCAGCGCAGAGCCAGACCAAATATCTTGGCCCAAAAAATGAAGCCGTTTCATCTCTTCTATTGTTCGATCAGAACACAAAGGATCTCCGACAACGTTTTTTCCAGTCGATAATAATGTCGGCTCTTTCAAGAGAAAGCAGCAGCTTAACCAGAGATGCATTAATAGCAAAAGTAAGGACAAACTTTGATTTTCAAGAAACTCAACTTGTTCAGCTTGAATCAAATATAGATCGTCTTTTGCAAAGCGGCGAGTTAATAAGCAAGACAGGGTCTCTCACTTTATCTAAGAGTGAGCAGGATAAGTTTCTTGGTCTGCAGAAAACGACTGAGCTTGAGCTTGATGTGTTAAAAAGCGATTTTAAAGATAAAATATCTAAATTAGGCGAAGACATTGATGACGCCACCCAGATCCTACTCATAAATAACTTTCTGGATTTAACGATCTATTTGTCTGGACAGAATTATAATACATACGATAGTGCATCGAAGGAAAACCTTGCTTACAGCGCGATTAAGGAAATCATTTCATCCAAGTGTGGTTCAGATAAAGCTACCTATATATTCAAAGAGCTTACTGAGTTTTTCGCTGCCTCAGGTTTTGCTAAACATATTGCATGCGCGAAACTATATGATGCGTTCTTAAATACAAACTCATCTCACCTTATAAATGCTTTGGGTGGGACGGAAAACCTTAACGTATACATTGACTCGTCTGTTTTCATACCAATAATCTGTAGCTTATTATTTGACAAGGTATCAGGGCGGTTTTCTCAATCTGGATCTTCGCTATACAAGCTAATCTCAAGTCATAGATTCAACGCCATAGTTCCACATGACTATTTGGAAGAAGTTGCAAGCCACCTGATAGAGGCATGCCGCGATTACAAGCATATTATCGAGAAAGATATCGATCTATCATATTCAGGTAACGCTTTTGTAAGCCACTACTCGAAATATAAGAAGAATAACTCAGATATAACGTTTGATGAGTATGTAAAAATATTTGGCGTTAGGCTCAGTACTATTAGTGCCGACATGCCAGACAGTGCTTTTTTCTCGGTAAGGGACAGGGCTGTTCGAGAGCTTGCCAGCATTTCTTCCCGTTACGGTTTTAAGGTAGAGAAATTTTCACTCGAATTCCTTGCTAACAAGATTGATGAGCTTAAACAGTTCTTAGAGGATAAAAACATCGCAAGGCCTGATGTTTTAATAAAGCATGACGCCAGAGTCATTGGTTATTTGTCTGGCGACTATGTTCAATCAGGAATTGTTAAACTCCTTTGCACTTGGGATAAAGTTCACTCAATGATAAACCCTGACGGAAATGACGGGTATTACGTAATGCACCCCATCTCTGTTATTGACTACCTGTCTTTAGCAAAAGGAAATGGGGATGTTTCTGTTTCACACCTTCTTGATTTCGCAGCAATGCAAGAGGAAGCTGATCTCGAATTGAGCTCGCAGATATGGGACGCAATAGCTAAAGTAGAAAATGATAATCTTTCAGATGCTAACCTATTAATAAGCGCGAAGACCTTTAAAGAGCAATATATAACCAAGCATGCTAACGATGCCCAAATAGTAAGCAAGCAAGTTGAAGAAGAGTGGATGGCATGGAAGAAATAGAATTGTACCAGGAAGTCAGCATCGGTAACAATTATTGGCTTACGCTGCTCCGGAAAAAGAGGACGCAGCTAATTAACATTGAGCAAGCGAAGCCACTTCTATACATCAACTGAAATAAAGTTACCAATTACACGGTAGACATGGCTGCTATTGCCCACGATCATAAAAATGGTGTTATCTGCCGTACCTTTATTTAACCGCACATAAGCTGCCACATCGCCAGTGGTAAACTGCATAAGCTGGGTTTCAGCTTCAATACCAAACACCTGCAGCAATGTCTGCTGTTTAGCCGTCAGGTTTTTATTACCACGCCAGGAAAATAAGGTATTTAACGCTTCACCGGCATTTGCCACTGCTAAGCGGGCAGGTAAGCCAGATAAAGCTTTCTCAGCAGGTTCATAACTTAGCGCATCAAAGCGTTTATCGCCTTGCTCAAACACGATGGTAGGAGTTGCACCCGCCAGCACTTCAACCTTGCTGTAAGTTGCGGCGCGGTTGCAAATACTCAGATCGACAAAAGTGATAACTACTACACCATTACTGCAGCTAAATTCCGGCCAAGCTGTAACTGTTGATTGTGCTTGTAAGCTACGGACAGACAAGGCCAACAGCGAAAGTAGTAGCAGTCGATGTATCCAACCAAAGTTACTCAACCTCGACAAAGTCATCCGGCTTAAAGTTATCTTTGTCAGCCTCATACCGGGCTTTAAAAGCCGCATCTGCTCTTTGATCTGATATCGGCCAGCTGATATCCAGATTTTTTAGGAAGTCCTCAAACGCTATCCAGCCAACAACATTAATCGAGGCATCTAGCTGCCACTGCTCGCCATCCCAAGCGACAATGTCATAAACCCCAAAGCCAGTTGGATAACGCTGTGCCGTAAAATACATGCCCTGCTGTGTAGGCTGCTTATCTTCAATCCAATTAACGGCAAGTTTAGTTTTTTGCATTACATCTTATTCCTGAATGCTTCGGCATTTTCAGCCGCAAATCAATATGAATTCCATGTTCTCATTTTGTTAAAACAAGGTTATTTATGATAACTTAATTTTGATTTACAAATTTCAGACTTTGCGAAAATAAGAGGTTTTATGTCAATTCTATTGTCAAAAGGACAGTTCACCACTGTCGGCCCAAACGAAATATGGAAAATATACAACAACTTGCATGGCATTTTCAGAGGAGGTGGCAATTCAAGTTCCCCTAAGATCGCTCGTGCCGATGGACCACGGAGGAAAGACTTGGATGTCCGTATTGATCCAGACACCGGCTTGGAGATGGTTTACCCCAACCCTATCAAAGGTTTGTCTTTTTCAGATAGCGTTGAGACTTTGGCAAAGAAGGCTTTAGAAGGCCAGGTGTGGGTAATACCTAAAGGCAGCAAAATTCCGGGTGATCTAGTGTTTAACATAAAGGATAAAGATCATCCCTTGCTAAACGTATCTAAGCCTATGACGGTGCTTGAACTAACAGCATTGCTTACTGAACTTGCCGCATTGATGAAGCCTTGTGATATAAAGATAGACAGGTATGGGAAAATAATTGAGACGTATCCTGGAGCCTTGTCCAAGGTGGTAAATTTATGATTAAGCGTGAAGTCGTAATGCCGGTAGAACTGGTTGAAGAAATTGCTCAAATTGTACACAAAGAAGGCTACGAAGCGTTGAAAGAAGCTTTCCCCGCCGTTAATACAGTGCCACCGATTTTTTTAAGCGAAGAAGAAGCCGAAGCGCTGATTGATTTAGCGGTAATAGAAAAAAAGAAAGCCCGGCTGATGTACCCTTTTTATGACGAAGATCACCCTCAGTTTAATGAGGAGCATGAGGCAAAATTTGATGATGTACAGATGGGGATCTATGAGAAAACTATCTACTACGTCGAGTCAGCTTTTAAAAAAGGTAGCTTTGATCACGTTCTTAAATCAAAGACATGAAAGCCAATGCATATTGCAGCCGCTTCTCCGCCACATAGCTTTGTATGCAGGCCATCGGAGCGGCGTTTTCAGTGATAACGCAAATGTTGTTTGATCCCAGCCGCCATGAACCTATAACCAATACTTTATGGTGTGAAGCTGTAGTACAGGCAGAAATTGGCGCTATTATTGCCGATATTGAGCAAGCGTTGTTACCTGACGCCTGCTGGCCCACACATCCGCTTGATGCAGAAAGCTACCCAAGGCCGGGGCCTAAATGGTCAGCCTATGCCGGAGCTGCAGGGACTATTCATGCGTTACAAATTCTGCGTCGCTACGGCTACAACACCGCTGATTTATCCGGATTACTTGCAACCGTTTACCAATCTTTTCTGAAACAACCTGATGTCGCGGTTGAACCCGGCTTGCAAATTGGTGAGCTTGGTATCTTGATGCCAGCAATATTAGCGCAACCGAAAGATCAGCAACTTGCTCAGCACGTGCTGCGCTGTATGCAGGCCACTATAGCGTTGCCATTGTACGAAGTAACGTCCGGGCAAACCGGCATGATGCATGCGGCGCTGGCGTTGTATCGTAAAACGGCTGACAACCGCTGGCGCGACATTTACGTTCAAGGTGCTAAATCACTGATGGACAACTGGCAGCTTGATGCTGATAGCGGCGAGTGGTTGTGGCAAAGCCAGGTATTTGGGCCGAAGCGGCATTATTACGGCGCTTGTCATGGCGTAGCCGGCAACGCCAATATTCTGTTGCAAGGCGCGAACTTACTACCAGATGGTTTGGTTGAATTGGTAATGCAACGTACCATTGCCACATTAACTATCTCTGCACGACAAAACACTAATTTAGCCAATTGGCCGCTGTGCACTAAACCTGACATTGAAAAACTGCTGGTGCAATGGTGTCATGGCGCGGCAGGCATTGTAACCGCGATGGCAAGAACACCGAACAGCGATGCTGAACAGTCGACGCAGCTTGAGCAGTTGTTGGAAAAAACCGGCGAGCTGGTGTGGCAAGCTGGGCCTTTGCTAAAGGGCTCTAATATCTGCCACGGCACTGCGGGTAACGGCTACGCCTTGTTGTATTTATACCAAAGGTGGGGCAACCCGCTTTGGCTTGAAAGAGCAAGACAGTTTGCTATGTACGCCGTGGCACAATGCCAAAGAGACCGCTTACGCTACCAACAGGGACGATATACCTTATGGACCGGTGATGCCGGTCTGGCAATATTCTTACACCACTGCCTGCATCCAGAAACTGCAGCAATACCGGGACTGGATTTATTCTGATATTCCTTACACTATGCTCAGGCATCTCAAGGTTATGTGTGGAGGTTTAAATGCAGCAAAACATGTGGCATTGCCCAAAATGCCAACGCAACTTTAGCCGCAAAAATCAGCGCCATGCCTGTGGCACCGGTAATAGCACTGATGTGCTTCGCGGCAGGCCGCAAGCGAGTGTAGTTTTCACTCGCTTGACGGCACCTTTTAACAGGTGCTATTAATGGCACCATTAACAGCGGAGGCTGAGTATGCAAACCAAATTCTCTGAAGATGTCGTGCCGTTGTCGGATTTAAAAATAAACCCCGGCAAAGTAGTGACGCAAACCAACACCACCCACCGACCGGTATTATTAACCAGCCGGGGCCGTGGCGTTGCCGTGGTGCAGGCATTGGAAGATTACGAGAACACCGCTGAAGAACTGCGCTTTGTTAAAGCCATTGCCGCCGGCCTGGCAGATATTCGTGACGGCAATACCGTAACTGCCGAGCAGGCTAAACAGCTGCTGGGAATTGATTGAGTGCGGCTAGAACTTGCGCAATCGGCATTGTCTGACCTGTTGGCAATAAAAGCCTGGTACCTCGAGCAAGGCGTACCGCATATTGGTCAGCGTTTTGTTACCGACATTATGGCTGCAGCACAGCGCCTGACAGCACAGCCAGATTCCGGTCGGATGGTGCCGGAGTTTAATCAAGCCAATATCCGCGAAATTATCCTGCCACCGTTTCGCGTGGTATACCTGCGCGAAACAGACTGTATCAGCCTGATCCGCGTCTGGCGCAGTGAACGTCAGTTGCAGCTACCCTGAAAGGACAGCCTCAATGACCGAACACCGTATTTTCAGTATGCCTTTTGCTCAAGTCTATCCACTGTATGTAAAAAAGGCTGAACGGAAAAACCGCACTAAAGACGAAGTGGATCAGATTATCTGCTGGCTTACCGGTTATAACCAAGCTGAACTGCAGCAGCAAATTGAGCAACAACATGACTTTGCTACGTTTTTTGAACAGGCCCCGGCCATGCACCCGAACTGTGTGCTGATTAAAGGCGTTGTTTGCGGTGTGCGGGTAGAAGAGGTTGCTGACCCACTGATGCAAAAAATACGCTACTTAGACAAGCTGATAGACGAGCTGGCTAAAGGCAAAGCGCTGGAAAAAATACTGCGCCAGTAAAATTTCTCTGCTGAATATTCGGAAAAAGGGGTCGTAGCTAATTAACGTTGAGCAAGCTAAACCACTGCTGTACATCAGCTGAACTAAAGTTATCCGTTAAACCGCAGACGTTACGGCTATTGCCGACGATCATAAAAATGGTGGTGTCCGCCGCACCTTTATTTACCCGTAAATAATCTACTATCTCGTTATTGCTAAACTGCATAAGCTGGGTTTCGGCATCAATGCCACACAGCTGGAGCTATTCCTGCTGTTTGGTCATCAAATTCCATCTGTCACGGCAGAATGACTTGTCTGAACTTGTCAAAGCACTGTCGTAGTTTCAGGTTGTGCTGAGTTTTCGACAGTCGAGATCAGCACTTGTTGGCACTGAGGATCTCAATACATCGCGCTGTAAGCGCTGTGCCATCTCCACCAAGGTGAGCGGTTACAATAGCGCCTTCTTTCAATAGGCAGATATGGTCCAGCATTGCATGGTTAGCGGCTGACAAATACTGGCTGATAATATGCCTGACCTGCTTTTTATGGAAATTGCAGTAGCGAAATATCTCGCTATTCACATCACTGAACTCGGCAGACGTATTGATAAAAAAACAACCTCTGAAATTGCCTAACATCTTTATCGGTAAAAGTATGCAGCTGGCACTAAGAGCATGGGCGAAAAGTTAATTGCCTAACAAAACAAGTAGATTTAGCTCTCTACCTGACTATCACCTAGCCAAACTTGCATAGTGCTTGAATGATGCTTGACCAGTCAAGCAATTGACTATATATTTGTGCAGTCAAATATCACACAAGAGAATTTATTATGTCAGACCCTATCGCAGAAAATCTGGTTATCGATTTGATGAACCTGCAGGGCATTATTCAGAAAAAAGTCGGTGGTGCATTATCTATCCACGGCTTGGGTTTATCTGATTACTTAGTGCTAAACCAATTGTATTTAGCTCCGGCACAGAAGATGCGCCGCAGTGAACTGGCCGAGCGCGTAGGGTTAAGCCCGTCTGGCATTACCCGCTTACTCAACCCGCTGGAAAAAATTGGCCTGGTAGAGAAAGAGGCCAATGCCCGCGATGCCAGAGTTAGCCTGGTAACGCTGTCAGCCTCAGGCAAACAGGTGTACGAAGAAGCCAAAACGGCGTTTTCAGAAGCAGCAAACAACTTGTTCACTTCTCTTAATGCCGCCAAGCAGGGTAACTTGTCTAGCTTGATCAAGCCGTTGCTGTAAGTCTTTCCTATTAGGAAGCAGGCGCGGCAGTATACAGTTTATTTATATGCTAAGGGGACATTATGACAACACAGCATCAGGGCTATAACAGCTAGCCTGATTAACCCCTTACAATACAGCAAGAAATACAGCAAGATCAGGGGCTGCACAGGATAGCCAGCGCTGCGGCGGCCAATATGCAAAGCGTTATGCAACGTAAAGGAGACTTAAGATGAGCAAAATTTATCAGGGCTCTTGTTTGTGCGGAGGTATTCAGTTTTCTGTTAGTGGTTTTAGCGCAAAAGCCGCAAACTGTTATTGCTCAATGTGTCGTAAATTTCATGGCGCGGCTTTTGGCACTTTGGTTGGGGTACAAGGGCTACAGTGGCTTTCAGGTGAAAAGTTGCTAAAAGAGTTTGTTGCAGCCAATGGCACTATTCGCACATTCTGCTCCGATTGTGGTTCGAGTTTAGGCTTCCGCACTAAAGGGTCAATGCATGATGACATTGAGCTAGCTATCTCAACATTTGATGACGATATACCGGTAAAAATAGACGCCCAAATTTATACTGCGTATAAGGCAAATTGGTGTCAGCTGGACACGACTTTACCCGTGTTCACAGAGGGGCGTCAGGACGGTTAATTCAGCACTGGCGTAAATACTAGCCACTTTTAGTTTTGACAAGTCTGGCTCTATGCTGGTGATATTAGCACCTGAGAAACTCGATTAGCCTTAACAAGTTACCTAAGTTACTCCACTGGCGAAACACTATTAGGGTAAGGCGTACAACGGCGATAAAGAAGACTGGAAAACAGGGTAAAACAACAAGGACAAGTTAGTGAAGAAGAACATTCCGTATTTAGCCGTATTAGTCTTAGTAGCTCTTTTTCTGTTTGTATTTTCTAGCAAGAAACTGAGTAAAACTGACGTGCACGAAACTTCCGGGTCCGGGCAACATAATCAGCAACATTTCGCACCTACGCAAAGCCCCCTGCAGGAAAAGCCAACCCAGGCAAGATCCCACAAGCAGCAAGACTTAATAGACCCATGCGATATCAATATATTAAATTTCAATCAAGAAGTTGGCGATATCCATCAGGTAGTCATTTCCGCTCTGCAACAGGAGTTACAGCAGGGTAAAACCGTAAAGGAATTACTGACATACGCTGATCAATACAAAACTTTCTACAAAAGCTATCAGGACTTACTATGGCAAGCACAAATCAGAAATGAGGCAGCTAAATATCACCTAACAAGCTCTGCTTCTATATTAAAACAGTGGCAAGGTTTGACTGTTATCGAAGGGTTTTCTGCAGCTGTCTTACCTATTCTTGTTGAAAATCTGACAAATATCGAAGGACAAACTCCAGGGCTAAACATAGCACTGAGTCTACGCAAAGAAGTGGACAAAGCTGATATATATCAGTTACTTGATAATGACGAAACTTTTAACACCTACTTCCAATCCCCGTTATCTATAGCTGGTAGCCCGGTTATTTCGCCGTCTATTTTGTTTGTATTGACGGCCCAAAATTTAACTATCGAAGAATTTTCTCAGGCTGTATCAAGACGCTCTTTCACCGTAAATGACGCCGCCGTAGCCATTAATAACAACCTGCCAACTGAGTATCTACAACCATTGCTACAGCACACAACCGCATTAAGCGATATGCCGATATTCTCATTTGACCGGCACGATGCCTACGCTAATCTGGCGGATCTTGCGGCGGCTAAACACAGTATTGCAGTGCTCGATATGCTTGATAAACATGGTGTCAGACCAACCAACGAGCCGGGCATTATTACAGGTATGGATATAGCCATAATGAACCTTCCAAGAGATGCTGAAAGCTATGAAATGCCAGATAGTTCCCCTGAAAAGTACTTGAATACATTGCAATACTTAAAAACTAAAGGCTACAGAGCTCACGGGAGCAGGTATACTCATTCCACTGGCAGCGAATTGATGTTTCATGCCCCTAACCACCGGCCTTTCAACACCGCGCAAGTGCCACTACCTCAGATTAGAACTTTCCTGCAAGGTATTGAACTTATTGATAGCCAGACCTATGAATCGCAGACGCCGCCGCAGAACGCGGCGATAACAACGGCATTAAATTTGGTTAATCAAAGACAAGCAGAGATATCGAAAAAATCCGCTGATTGTCAGCGACAAAAAGAGTTGCAACTTACTGAAGAAGGCTTTTTAGATCATAAGCATAGTTTGTCGCTAATAGAAGAAATTAAACAGACAAGTGTAGATATACCTCAACAGCTACATCAGATTGACCCTGCATTAGTGAAAATTTGGCAGAATTATGAATCAGGATTATCCGGCGCCCCCTCAACCGCAGACAGTTCTTTTATTACTCTGCTACAAAGCAACGAATATCAGCAAGCTTTCGATTTCGTAAGCTCGAACCCGCTTAATCAGGCGGAAACAGATTATTTGTTTGCGCGTTTGCCGGACTTTACTGAAGAACTAATGCCATTGTGGCAAGCCCGTGTATCACCTTTAGCGCCGTCCAGCTTAATGATGTTCAGATACCTCAGCCTGGAAAAATGGCAGCAGTTACACCATGATAAATTTGATTTTTCCGTTCAAGACCGCTTTGGCAATGATATGTTCGCTGCTGCGATACTGCATTCAGATGCTGCTGTTACATTTTTGCTGGCAAACGGCTACTCTACCGATGTAGGGAAATTGGGGCTTGATGTGTTTGACTTGCTGTTGGAAGACAGTTATCAGCATCAGCGGCTGCATCCGGCCGCAAGGGACATTGTGCCTCTAATCCTCGCACCCGAACCTAATCACTTTAGCCGTATAGCGAGATTACAGAAGTTCCGGCCTCAGGTTTATCAACAACTTATATCGCTCGATCAAAAACTAGTACCACCAGAAGGAACGGAAATAAACAAATTCCGTTTCATACAATAGAGTGCTACGCGCTACCGTGCCGGGGCGGTGGCAGCGGTTAAACGGGTACGCTTGACAATTTCAAGCTTATCGCCCAAAACGTCACGGCTATAAACCCCACCCCTGTTTAAAGGCGGTGGCTTGCCGCCGCGATATTTCTACATTCAGGCTACTCAGTCTGACGTCAAAACCACCGGACACAGCAGGTGCAATATGCTGAATATATTTTGTATTTATAATCCAGCTACGATTCGCCCGAAAGAACACCTCAGTTGGCAGCTTTTGCTCCAATGATGTCAGATTGCGGTAAATCAGTGGTGTAGCGCCGCTAAAATATACCTTGGTGTAATTGCCCTGGGCTTCAAAGGCGTAGATATCGGCCAGGGTGACAAAGTAGCAACGCTCACCGTCTTTTAGAAAAACCTGGCTTTGCAGTGTCATTTGGCTGCGGCCATCCGCTAAGGGTACTTTAGCCAGTGCCTCTTGCAGGCGGGACAGTGTAACCGGCTTTAATAAATAATCTGTCGCATGATAATCAAACGATTTCAACGCATACTGATCATAGGCCGTGACAAAAATAACATGGGGTAAGGGCCCAGCAGCTTGCAATTGCTCAAGTAGGCTAAAACCATCACCACCTGGCATATCAATATCGAGCAATAGCAAATCCGGTGTTTTGCCGGCAATCAACGCTAACGCCTGGTTAATATCTGCCGCCTCAGCCACGCTGTCGATACCAGGGCAATGTTGCAGCTGATTTCGCAGTTCTAACCGTGCAAGACGGCTATCATCAACAATGACCACTTTCATCTAATGGCTCCATCGGCAAACATATCTCTGTTAATACGTTTTGTTGTTGCTGCACCAGCTTAATACTGGCATTGCTTTGATACAACAAGGCCAACCGCTGGCGGATATTTGTCAGCCCGACCCCGCGTGCGGTTGCCGGCGATGTCAACTGACCATCGTTAAGCACCCGCAGCTGCAATTTATCGTCGACAATACTGGCCGTAAGCTGAATACGCCCCCCCGCTGGCAGCGTGCTGATACCATGCTTAATTGCATTTTCCACACATAACTGCAGCAACAGCCGAGGTACTGCCAGCGTCATACAGTCCGGCGGAATATTTTCTTCATAGCGAAGCCGCTGTTCAAACTGTATGGCACACAACGCCAGATAATGATGCACCACCTCAAGTTCATCGCGCAGGGCAACCTTTACATTGGCCTGTGAATCCAGGTTATATCGCAGCATATCGGCCAGAACACTTAGCATATCCCGTGCTTTATTAGGGTCTTCCAGGATGAGTGCGCGGATATTATTTAGTACATTAAACAAAAAGTGCGGGTTAAGCTGGTTAAGCAGTGCATCCAGCTGTGTTGCAGTTAACAGAGCAGTAGTTTGCCGCAACTGCCGAACCTTGATTACGGCAAAATAGCAGGCAGACCACAGCAGCATAGCCATCAGCATATTGATAAAATTGCCGCTGAAAATCGTTTTAATCACAAACCAGCGCTGGGCCGGCGGCACCGGGAAGCTGTAATCAGTCAGTGTCAGCAAAAAGAAAAAAGCCAGCAATATCAGCGTGGCGGTAGCGGCTACCAGTACACTGCCCAGCAACAGACCAAGCACCTGGCGGCTAATCCGGGCCTGCGCCAGCCGGTGCTTATACAGCAACCGCAGTAAATGCGCCCCTAGCGCCGTACTAGCTACCAGCACCAGTGCATATAGCAGCTCAGTAGCCACAAATACCGGCCGCTGATATATAACCAGACTTATCAGACTATACAGCAACCCCCAGCCCACAGTGTGCAGCAACCAATAAACATGGTTTCGGCTCAACTTCATAGCGTTGCTCCCTGCTTATCTGGCGATAACAACCATTGTTCAAACAACACCATCCCTACTTCAGTTACTGGCCGGGCAATATTACTTAAGATCACCAGCCCCTTTTGTTGCTTTGGCGAGAACACAACTAAACTGCTGAATCCGGCCGTTTGTCCGGCATGCCACAGCCACTCCTGCTCATTTAGCATCCAGCCAGGTGTCATTGCTGGCAAGTCAGTCAGAGGCAGTGGCGTTAACCAGGCTGCCAATACCGCATCTGTTTCCGCCTTAGCAAAAATCGTTTGTAACATTGCCGCCATATCCTCAATACTGGCTACAACAGCCCCTGCCCCCGCCAGGCTATCAAATTGCCAATGCAATACCGGCTCAGCGTTAATAGCATAACCGGTAGCCAAACCCGGTAACAAATCAGCGGCCGGCGCGGGCACCCGGGCTGTACGCATATTTAACCGATGAAACACCTTATGCTGCATTAGCTTGGCATAAGACTGCGCCAGCGATTCAGACAACAGCCAGCCTAACAAGCCATAACCCAAATTTGAATAAGCAAATTGCTGCGTTTCAGCGCTGTTGCCAAGTGCTGCAATAAGCTCGGCCCGACCATAACCGGCATAAGGGTTAGTCAGATCATGCAACGGAAGATTTTCCGGAAGACGCGGTAAGCCACTGCGGTGGCTGAGCAAATCGGCCAGCGTATAGCGCTGCGTTGCCAGCAGCGGTAGTTTAAACTGTTCTGCCAGTTGCACATCCAGCCGCCAGCGGCCGGCTGCAACTTCATCCAGCACCGCCAGCGCGGTTAATGGCTTTGTTACCGAACCAATTTCAAACAAGGTGCCACGGTTAGCCGGCTGTAGGCTGGCAACATCAGCCAGGCCATGCAACTTATAGTGTACGTCTGCAGCGGACACCAGTGCAATTGCAACGGCGTGCTGGCCAAACTCCTGTTGCAGCCACTCAGACAGGTTTTCCAGCCTGGGCAACTCAACGTCATTCAGAGCTTTTTTTTTAAATTTAGCGGCACCGCCTGCCCCTGTACAAAGGTACCTTGCCATTGATCTTGGTGCCACTGCCCCTGGTAGCTGGCATTTATCCTTGACGAGCTGAAACTGAGTTGCTGCGCGCTTACGCTAAACTCATCGACCGGTATGCCGAAACTCTGCTGCTTAGGGCTATCCAGCGTGACATGATAACCACCAGCAATAACTGCAACATTTAGTACCAGCGGCAAGCTGGCATTTTTGCTAAGCACCAAATCACCGGCCCACTGCTGCTCATTTTGCAAACTGGCAAGGTCAGTCTGCCCCAGCCGCGTTAACGTTACGGGTCTTTCACGGCCTTGAGTAAAGATGCCGGTTAAGCTGTCACCATTAAAACGACCTTCAAAACGGGCGCTCAGTGCATCGACGCTGAATGTCAACACATCACCGGCTATAGACACACTGCTTGGCTCTATCGGCTGATCGTGTTGATTCGGGCTAAACAACTCAAGTTGGTAACCTTGCCCTGCCGGCGTCAGCTTTAAACCGAGTACTATGCCCGACTCAGGTGTTAGTTGCAGCACTCCGCGCCACTGGCCCTGATAACCTTCAGCCAGGCTGCCAAAGCTGCCCAGTAATAATGCACTGCCAAAAATTATGTTTTTCACTTATCAATCTCCTTTTGTATATCAGATCCCAACTTAACCACAACGTCGGCCCGCAAAGTGTATTTTATGATAAACGGCGTCTGCTGCGGTTAAAAGGCAAGCTGACAGGATAAACGCAACCGGGGTTTGTGCCTGACCTTCAGAAGAATGGCTCCAGGCAAACTAATGGCTTAAGCTACACTGGTGCCAGACAATATTCGCTATCAGAGGCCCAAATGAATTCAGCAAGCTGGCAATGCCCGAAATGCCAACGCGACTTTAGCCGCAAAAATCAGCGCCATGCCTGTGGCACCGGTAACCGCGCCGATGTGCTACGCGACAGGCCGCCAGCGGTTATTGAGGTTTATCGTGCAATAGAAAACATTGTCACACAGCTAGGTGATGTAGAAATCGTTGCCCGCGACCGTTATGTGCTGTTTCGTAGCCGCCGTATCTTCACCGATTTATCCATTATGAAGGACGCGGTGCGCCTGGCGATACATCTTGGCCGCAAAGTTGATAACCCGCTTTTTATTAAAGTGGTTGATGACGGCAAGCAGGTTACGCACGTTGTGAAAATTGCCAGTGCGGCTGACGTCAGCCAGCTGATACCCCTGCTAAAAGAAGCCTATACATTTTCGCTGGAGTAACAGCCTATGCAAGCAGAACAAACCGCCCTGGCGATTGTTATTCTGGCAGCGCTATTTCTGCTCGGCCTGGCAGCGGTTTCGCTAGTTAATCCACGGCTGGCAGTGCGCTTTTTGCACGGCTTTGCCAGCTCTGCCAGGGCGCATTACAGCGAAGTAGGCCTGCGGCTTATTGTTGGTGCCGCACTGGTAATAGCTGCGCCAGACATGCGTTTTTCAACGGCGTTTATGCTATTTGGCTGGCTGATTATTACTACCAGCATAGTTTTGCTGCTGGTACCGTGGCGTTGGCACCAACGTTTTGCCCAATCGGTACTGCCGCCACTCACCACAAGGGTATGGCTGTTTGCTGTGCTGTCATTGCCGCTTGCCGTTACCTTGCTTTACGCGACTCTGGCATAGAAATAGATACACTACCCTGCACAATCTGCAACCGTACTAGCTTCCCCAGCGTTTTATATAGCTTGGTAACAGCTACCTGGCAGAATTGGCCGCCGCATTGAATTGCGGCTGTAGCCCGGTATAAACCATTTCGTCCCTGCATTCTGGCTATCACTGGTCGTACTTGACAGTTTCAATCTAATAGGTAACCATTAGGTTACTCATTTAAACTGCTGCGTTGGAGATGCTGTGAACGAGCAACAACTTGATACGGTGTTTCTGGCGCTGGCAAACAGCAGCCGACGTCAGTTAATGGATCTGATTGCGGCCCGGCCCGGCTGCACGCTAAGCCAGTTGCTCAGTGAATTCGATATCAGCCGTATTGGCCTGATGAAGCATTTGCAAGTCCTGCTGGATGCCGATCTGGTCATTGCCCACAAGCAGGGGCGCGAACGGCCGCTGTATTTAAATGCGGTACCGTTACAGTTGATCCACGAGCGCTGGAGCGAGCAGTACCGCGACTTTTGGGCCAGCCAGCTTACCCGGTTGAAATACGCGGTAGAAAACCAGGCAGTGCCGGCAAAAATAACAACCAAAACAAAGGATAAGGTATGACTGATAGCAACAGGTTAGTATCAAAAATTGTTATTAACGGCACGCTGGAAACCATCTGGCGCGAACTGACCAAAAGTGACGAACCACAAGCTGCGGTGTTTAACGCCTGGCTGCATACCCAGGCCCTGGTACCGGGTGCCAGCCTGCAAATGCGCACCGGCGATGGCCGCAATGTGCTGGTAATTGGCAAGGTAGTCGAGTTTGAACCGCCGCACCGCTTTGTACATACCTTTCGTTTTACCCAGTACGACGATCCCGAATGCACGGTAACTTATCAGTTAAAGCAATTGGATCACGGCGTCGAGGTCAGTTTAATCGTCGATAACCTGCCGCTTGGCAGCCGCACCGCTAAAGATATGCAAGGCGGCAGTACGATGATTTTAAACACATTAAAAGCTGTGGTAGAAACCGGCCGGCCGACACTGGGCACCCGCATTATGTATGCGCTGTTTAGCAAACTGGGTTTTATGTTACCCAAACGCACCCGCGCCGAGCATTGGCCATTGTAAGTTAGGAGAACGATATGAGCGATGTAACAGCAGCAGAGCAAAGCCAGTGGCGTAATCTGGAGCAAAGCAGTGGCAAAAGCCAGGCACAGTGGCTTGAGCTGGCCGGTAAGCAGAATTTTGCCAAACACAGTGAACTGGTGAACTGGCTAAAAAGCGAATTTGGCATTGGCCATGGTAATGCCAACCTGATCGCCCATCGCGCCAAACAGGCTGCCGCTGGCGGTGAACCTGCAGCAGAAGATCTGCTGGCAGCGCAATACGGCGGCGCTAAAGCGGCGTTAAAACCACTGTATGACCAGCTGATAAGTTATGTGCAAAGCTTAGGCCCGGACATTGAGCTTAGCCCGAAAAAAGCCTATGTCAGCCTGCGGCGTAATAAACAATTTGCCCTGCTGCAACCCTCTACTGCAACCCGGCTGGATTTAGGCCTTAATTTAAAAGACGTTGAACCGGCCGGTAAACTGGAAGCCTCGGGTAGTTTTAATGCCATGTGCAGCCACCGTATTCGCCTTAGCACAGCGGCCGATATCGACGACAGCGTAAAACACTGGCTGGCAGAAGCCTATAACCGCGGCTAGACTTGCAGCGTTAACGGAGGCGCAATGAAAACTACCCTTACCCTTTGTCTGTTGCTGTGCCTGACAGCTTGCAGCAATAAAGCCGTTTATCAGGACTTACAGCGCAATAAACGCAATGAATGCCTGCAGGCGCCGCCGGCAGAGTACGACAGGTGTATGCGTAGCATGGATATGAGCTACGAAGAATATGAACGGCAGCGCCAGCAGGCGCTAAAAGGTGAAACGCACAACAGCAAGGAGCAATAAAGATGGAACTGGGAGCATTTTCGGTCAGCTTAGCAGTAAAAGATATTGCCGCCTCAAAAGCCTTTTATGAAAAACTCGGCTTTACTACCATGGGCGGCGAGCAAAGCCAGGGCTGGCTGATTTTAAAAAACGGCGACACTATTATTGGTTTATTTCAGGGTATGTTTGAGAAAAATATCCTGACCTTTAACCCGGGTTGGGATCAAAACGCGCAAAACCTGGCCGAGTTTACTGATGTACGCACGATTCAACAGCATTTACTGGCGCAGGGCATTACCTTGCTGCAAAGCGCTGATGAGAGCAGCACTGGCCCGGCGCATATCGTACTGGAAGATCCGGACGGTAATCAGATTATGCTGGACCAGCATAGGTAAGCATGCAGCAACAGCTGTTATGCTGTTGCTGCAATATCGGCTTAATTCCCTACCTTTAGCATATATTCGGCTACGGCTAAGCGGGTTTCGGCATCCAGGTAATCCTGTTTCGGCATGGCCGGATAATCGTCACGCTTTTTCATCGGGTTCAAAATATAGTCAGCCAGCGCTTGTGGCTCATCCATATACAGGCTTTGAATAACCTGTACCGGCGGGCCAATTAAACGGCCAGTGTAGGCATGACAGCCGGTACAAACGCCCAGATAAACATACTTGCCCTTTTCATCGGCGGCCACAGTGCGCGGTGCAGCGGGCTCCTCCAGCAGATAGTTAACTACACTGTCAGTATTGGTAAAGCTACAGGCCGGCCATTTACTGACGCCTACAGTGATATATTGCTGCGGGTTATTAATACAGCTGCCATTGCTGTTACCAACACGGATAATATCCGGCTGGCCCTGCTTAAACTCCGTCGCCAGCAGCACCTTGGCTTCAGCAATAGTGTCGTAGCCGTTGTTGTACATCAGGTTATTTAAAATCATTACCTTATCCGGCGTTGGGTCTGACTCCGGGTCCAGCGTGGTATTAGGCGCATTCTGATGGTCAGTGATAATGATACCGGCGGTTTTATTGCCGATAATAATGTTATCTTCAATGATCACTTCATCGGCCGCCATGATCAGGATGCCGGTACCGGCCGGAATGCCAGCGACCATTGAGCCCGGCGCGCCAAAGTTGGCAGTATTGTTATTGCTGATCCAGTTATTGCGGATAATTACATCAACGGTATCTTTAATTGGCAGGCCAGGTGTAACAAAGGCCAGAATACCGCCGGTGTTATTGTGCACAAAGTTGTTCTCAACTACTGCATGGCGGCTGTTTTCAATTTCAATACCGGCCACGCTGTCGAACACTTCGTTATTGGCCACATGAATATGGTCGCTCATACCAACATAGATAGCGGCATCTTCAATGCCAGAAATCACATTATGCTCAACCAGGCCATTAATACCCAGCTGCGGGAATATGCCGTATACGCCGGTATCTTCAATAATATTGTGGCGGATCTCAAAGTTGTTACCGGCCTGGCCCATAATGCCGTTGCCTTTGTATTTGGTGATCAGGAAATTCTCAATCAGGATATTATTGCCGGAATACAAAATAGCGTCATTCAGCCGCTCCTCACCATATAACCTGGGCCGTTTGCCATCAATAATCACGCCGCTTAAGCGGATATTGTCTTTATCGATATACACGGTTTCGACATAGTCACCGGGAAATACCTGAATTACATCGCCCGGCTGCGCCGCTTTTACCGCGTCCATAATCAGCTGTCCCGGTTTTACCTGATGTACCTGGCCGACTGCGCCATGGTCAATCACCGATTTTTTTGCATTAGCCGATGCTGCTGCACCGCCGCTAAAGCTGACGTCGGCCGTCAGGCTGGGCGCCTGCATGGCCGGGCCGCTAAAATACTGGCCGGTAAAAAAGGCAACCGGCAGTAGCAGCGCCAGCGCTATAGTGGTTTTTTTCATTCTGTCGCTCCTGAAGTTTGGCTGTTGGTGGTTATTTCTGTTGGTAATGCCAGGCCAGACGGCAACCGCTTTGGCGTTTGCGGTAGCAGGCTCTCGTCGGTCAAACTGCCAAGAAAGGCAGTAATTTGCTGCACTTCTTCGGCTGTCAGTTTCGGCTCCCAGATATGCCAGTGCAGTAATAGATCTTCACCTTTGGGCACTGCATGGCCACGGCCTTTGCTGTAAAACTCGGTGGCTTCTTCCAGCGTGGCAAAACGGCCCGAGTGCATATAGGGTGCGGTCAGGGCAATATTTCTAAGCGTTGGCACCTTAAAGCCACCACGTAATTTTTCCCAGCCCGGTTTGGCGCCGGCACCGGCGTCAAATGGCATGCCGTCCGGTTCCGGCGTACCAATTACGGCTATCTGCTGATTAGTGAACAAAGGTGGCGTGTGGCACTCAGCGCAGCGGGCGACAAAAGAGCGGAACACATTCATGCCCTTGATTTCCTGCTCGGTCAGCGCCTGATGGTAGCCGTGGGCATAGTGGTCATAACGGCTATTTAGCGACACCAGCGAACTTTGAAATGCCGTCAAAGCGGTAGCCACCTGTGACAGTTCGATACGCTCAGTGTTAAATGCCTGGCGAAACAGCGCTGGGTAATGGTTATTGGCCTGCAAATCGGCTAATAATTTTGCCGGTGTATTGGCCATTTCATGTTCGGCCAGCATCGGGATCAGCGCTTGCTGCTCCAGGGTGTCACTGCGGCCATCCCAGAACAGCTTTTTTAAAAAGCCGACATTCCATAAACTGGGCGCACTGCGGTTACCCAGCTGGCCATTGGCACCGCTGCTAAGCGCCTTGCCATCGGCAAAGCCACGCGCGGGCTGGTGGCAACTGGCACAGGCCTGTTGATGGTTACCCGACAGCAGCGGATCAAAAAATAAGTAGCGGCCTAAATCGATTTGCTGCGGGCTAAAGCCATCACGCCGCGCCGGCAACGCCGTTTGGGTGCCACCAACGCCTTTATTTTGCAGCGAATCATACATGTCGTAACGGCTAACCAGCTTGCAGCGGTTACCCGCAACCAGCTCAAAACTGGGCGGGCAGCTTTGGCTCAGGTTAAAACCGTCGGCCGCACTCAGGCTGGTGGCCAGCAATAACGCATACAGCATCATGGCATGCCGGCCCCGATATAAGCAGCCACGGCTTGCATATCCTGCTCGCTCAGGTTGCGGCTAAACAGCGCCATTTGCCGGCCCGGCTTATCGGCTTTGTCCTTACCGCGCAGGCCGGCTTTAAACTGTTGCAGCTGCAGGGCTATGTAGTCTGCGCTTAACATACGCAGCGCCGGCGCATTAAACGCCACATTACCCTCGGCTTTAGCACCGTGACAGGCACCACAGCTGCCAATATAGTGCCGCCGGCCTTGATCCAGCAGCGCCGCATCAGCCGGGCTGGGTTGCAGATCGGCCTGCTGGCTGGCGAAATAACGCGCCAGCAGGCTGATGTCATCAGCACTTAGCGAGGCGGCCATAGCGGCCATTTGCTGGCCTTTAATATCGTTGGCATCAGCGCCACGCTGGCCGTTTTGAAATTGTTGTAATTGCTTTTGCAGATACGCTGCCTGCTGGCCAGCCAGTTGCGGCGCGCCGCTGGCAGCACGGGTTTGCGCACCATGGCAAGCCAGACAGGTCGCGGCCTGCGCCGGCATATCGGCGGTGGCCTGTGCCTTACCGCTTAGCAGCACTGCCATAGGCGGCAATGCTATTAACACCAATGTCATTAGCGAAAAAATGGCTTTCATAGTTCACCCGGGATGCAGTCTGAATGTCGCTAGAGTGCGTTTTCACGGCGCCAGGTTCAAACGCAAAAGTGTACAAAAATGTGCAGATCGGTTTATTTCGCCCGCAGTGGGTTTACTATCAGCACTACTGCACAGGCTGTATGAACTGGCTTGCGCGCTTACCGCGCCAGGCAGCGGGTTGCAGATAATTAGAACAAAAAATGTCAGGGGAAAAGCATGGCAACTCAACAGCAACGTACAAGAGGTTTTCGCGCTAAGCCGTTAGCCTGGTGCATCGGTCTGGCGCTGGCCAGCCCGCTGGGTACCGCATTGGCGCAGGACAATAACAACGCAGAACAGACCGAAACGAAAATTGAAACCATAACCGTCACCGCGCAAAAGCGGGTGCAAAACGTGATGGATGTGCCACTGGCCATCGACAGCGTCAGTGCTGAAGATCTGACCGACACCAGCTCAGTGTTGTTGGGCGATATTGCCGATTACACGCCGGGTTTTAAATTCAGCAAAGAAGCGGTAGCTCAGGCCTCGGCCGAAGTACGGGGTATTTCCAGCAGCAATATCAGTACCGGTGGCGACCCGTCAGTAGCCATTTTCTTTGATGATTTTTACCTGCCACGCGCTGCACAAAGTGTGCTGTTTTCTGATATGCAGCGCATTGAAATTCTCAAAGGCCCGCAGGGTACCCTGTTTGGTAAAAACGCTGCCGCCGGTGTGGTAAATATGATCCCCAATGCGCCCCGGCTGGACGATGAGGCTTTTGTAAAAGCCACGCTGGGCGATTACGCACTGCGACGTTTTGAGCTGATGGGCAATAAAGCGCTGAGCGATAACTTTGCGCTGCGCTTCAACCTGATGAGCAATCAGCGCGATGCCTATGTTGACAACCTTAACCCGGATTACCGCGGCACTGAACTGGGCAGCGTCAATCACCGCTCGGCCCGTTTAGCGGCGCTGTGGCAAGTAAGCGACGCCACTAAACTGCAAGTAAGTTACGACTGGGACGATGTTGATCAGGGTTATGCGCCGGGCGTTGGCGTTAGCCCCTATGCCTATAGCCTGAACCCGGGCGATCGCAAGATTGAAAACGACGTAGTAGATGGCCACGAAACCCGGGATATGACGGCGCTGTCGTTCAAACTATTTCACGATTTTAACGATCAATGGTCGGGCAAATTTATCAGCAGCAAACGCCAGTGGCAGGTTTCCGGCCGCGATGACGCCGACGGCACGGCCGATAAAACCCGTTATCTGGACACGATAAACTTTGAAGACTCGGATATTTTTTACAACGAGTTGCAGTTGAACTACAACGACGACAAGCTTAGCTTTGTTGGCGGTATGACCTACAGCAAAGAAAATGTCTATCAGAAAACCAGCCTGAATATTCTGGCCGATACCATAGCCCGTTTAACCACCGACAGCCTGAACCAGCAACTTATCGGCGCGTTACAGCAAAATGGCTTACCGGATGAGATGATTGCCCAGATGGGCTTACCGGCCGACCATATCTGGAACCCGCAGAACTGGGCCAGCATGTTAAGCGTGATGGCAATGGTAGACCCCTCGGTAGCCGGCTTACTGCAAATGCTCGGCGCTGAGCCGTTTAGCCCGCAGTTGGTCGCTGCCATTGGCGCCACTGGCGATCTAACTTACGACGCTATTGCCGGCGGCTTGGGCGTGGCAGAAATATTTGGCCCGTCGAACAGCGGTAAGATGTGGAGTGAAGATATTATCAACACCGGCGATTTCACCTCCTACGGTCTGTACTCGGATCTTGACTATCAACTAAACGCACAGTGGGGCTTTACCGCCGGTTTGCGCTACAGCCGCGACGAGAAAGACTTTAGCTGGGAAATTAAAGAGCGCTCGTTCGGCCAGCCGTTGCCCGGCATTACTAACTTTTTGTTCCCGCTGATGCCAGAACTTACTGCCAGCAAAAGCTGGAGCAAACTGACCGGCCGCGCCGTAGCCCGCTACAATGTAGACAGCAATAATATGCTGTATCTATCATATGCTACCGGTTATAAATCAGGTGGTTATGACTCTTTAGATCCTATGTCGTCGCAAAATCCCTTTGCGCCGGAGGAAGTGGCCAATATTGAGCTCGGTTACAAAGCTGATTTATGGCAAAGCCTGCGCGTACAGTTGGTGGCTTATCAGATGGATTTAACCAACCGCCAGCGCTCGGTTAACAGCAAGGCACCCGATGCCGGTGTGGCTATTCCAATCGTTATTAACGGCGATCAGGAAATCCGCGGTGGCGAATTGGTACTGGACTGGCAAGCCAGCGACACGCTTAAGCTGGGCCTGGTCACCGAGTATCGTAAAACCGAGTCGAAGTGGCAGCAGTTTTACAATGCCGATGGCGAGCTGGTCACCGACGTGGAGAAAAGTTCTGCAGCCGATTCTTACACTCTGACCGCAGACTGGGCACCGGATTACCGCCTGGCCGGTGGTGCCTTTAAACTGCATGTCGATTATGTGTTTGAAGAAAATACCAAAGCAGATGATCCGGATATCCTTGATATTGCTTATCAGATCCCTGGCTATTTTGCTGATACCAAAAACCTTAATGCGCGCCTGAGCTGGGCCAGCCATGACGACCAGTGGCAACTGGCAGTCTGGGGCAAAAACCTGACCGACAATACCACTGTCGGCGGGCTTGGCGGCTTTGCCGCTGCAGCACTGGGTACACCGCTAACCAGCCTGAATGCGCCACGTACTGTCGGTGTCGATGTCAGATATCAATTTTGATGGCAGGTTTGATGGCAATTCTGATGGTAATGCTGCTGCCAGCCTGATGTTAGCAGCGGGTGCCGGTTACATGCCGGCCCCGTCTGCTGTCGGGCTTACAGGGCAACCCGGCACGGCAGCTTTACTAATTGCCGCGCGCACGGCACACTCAGTTATTCCGTCACCCTTAGCTATACCGTTTAGCAGCAGAAGACGATGATGAAAATTATTGCGGCCTCAGCTCTGTTACTGGTTTTGCCGGCGCTGGCAGATGACTTTGCCTCAGCTGACTTTGCCGTGGCGCCAAGGTTGTGCGTACAGCACGCCGGCCAGGATTGTGTATTGCATCTGACCCTTAGCTGGCAGCAGAGGCAACCGGCCTGCCTGTATCAGCAAAGCGCCCCCGATAGGCCGCTACTATGCCAGTCTGAAGCGGCCCAGGTTAAACTGGCGCTGCCGCTGCAACAGGACACCCTGCTGCTGCTAAAAGATCAGGCCAGTGGAAAGCTACTGGCACAACGGCAACTGCGGCTGCTCACAGTCGATTTACAATCAGGTGAGCATTTACTGAATAAAAGCCGCAACGGTTGGTGGTTGCTGCAATGACAGCGCATATTCTGCTAATTGAAGATGATCTGGAACTGGCGCGACTGGTAGAAGATTTTCTGCGCCATGAGGGCTTTCAGGTTACGCAATGCGGCAATGCGTTAACCGCAAAAAAACTGCTACTGGCGCAGGCATTTGATTTAATGGTCTGCGATGTGATGCTACCGGGCAGCAATGGCTTCGATTTAGTGCGGCAAATCCGTCAGCAGTTTAAAGGGCCGATTTTATTTATGACGGCGCAAACCTCGGTTGCCGCCCAGCTGGAAGGGCTGCAATTAGGCGCGCAGGACTATCTGCTAAAACCGCTGGATCCGCGTATTTTACTGGCGAAAATCCGCATTTTCCTCAGCGAACAACATAGTGCCGCCAGCAGTGGCGATATGCTGCAGCAAGGCAACCTGCTGATCGACCAAAAAGCCGGCAGCGTCAGCGTGGCCGGCGAGGACATTAACCTGACCGGCGCCGAGCTGCAGTTGCTGATTTGCCTGATAACTAATTATCCGGTGGTGGTCAGCCGCGAGCGGCTGTTTCGTGAACAACTGGGCCGTGAATACGATGGCGCCGACCGCACTTTCGATGGCCGCGCTTCAAGGCTAAGGCGCAAACTGCAGGCAGTCGATCCACACTGGAATATCCGCAATATCTGGGGTAAAGGCTACTGCATATCGTACCACAACAACGAGGCAGAGCCGGCATGAGTTCCGCCTTATTACGCTTTTATCTGGCAATAGTGCTGCTGGTGCTGCTGCTGTTTTTCAGCTTAAATCAGATCTATCACCTGATTTATCAGCGCAATGACATCGTTGTTGCCGCGCAAAGCATACTGCAGCAGGCCTATGTGTATGATCAGCAGGCTGATTTACAGCTAAGTTGTCGCATCAGCGCCAGCGAAGACTGCCCCAACGCCCTGTTTGTCACCTACCCGCAGGATATGTGGCAACCGATCCCCGGTTTTGATTACCAGCTGGAAATTATGCGCGACAGCGCCGGTAATGCGTCTTTGTGTGCAGCGATGGCCAACCACGACTTGTTATGCCTGAGCAAATTAACCCTGCCGGCGCGGTTAGATTTCAGTGTCGATTTAGTGCATGTGTTTATGCTGCTATTGCTGCTGTTTTTATTCTGGTTAAGCCGCAATTTGTTCCGCGATGTTGAAACCCTGCGCCAGAGCGCCTTAACCGAAGTGGCACTGGGCCGCTTACCGGCGTTTCAGCTTAGTAAGCAGTCATATCTGCAGCCACTGGCGCAATCGTTAAGCCGGATGAACCAAACCATTACCGACTTAAATACGCTGCAACGGGAAATGGCCGACACCGTGTGTCACGATATTAAAACCCCATTGGCGCGGCTGCGCTTTATTATGCTGCGGCTGGAAGATCAGCTGGCCAAACCTGACAGCAAACAAATCCGCCGTAACCTGCAGGAAATTGAAGACAACGTATACGACTACCTGCGCCTGGCACAAAAAGGCTTCCGCTCTGAGCTGGAATTAACCCAGCTGCAACTGCCGGAACTGATTAGCGAACTGATTGATAAATTTGCTGCCAACAGCGAACACCAATTAAGCCTCAGGCCAACACCGGCGCTTAACATTCAGGCTGACAAAAAGCTGTTACAACGCGCGCTGTCGAATTTACTCAGCAATGCGCTGCGCTACTGCCACGGCCATGTCTGGGTTGAACTGGGCAGCGATGGCAGCAACTGCCTGATCGATATTATCGACGACGGCGCCGGTTGGAACACTGACGAGCAAGTAAGCGACGGCGTGTCGCACCACGGCATAGGTCTGGCTATCGTCGCCCGCGTCGCCAACCAGCACGGCGGCTATTTCAGCCGCTTCGACCGCGCTGAAGGCGGTGCCGTGGCCAGGTTATGCCTGCCGCTGGGCAGCAGTGGTTAAAATAACAAAGGCGCCTGTTTCAAGGGGTCAGATCACTTGAAGTTTAATCTTGCCAATTGGCAAAACAGTTTAACCAGTAAACGCACCGGGCCTGCTGTCAAACGGAAACTCATTTGTTTGTCGTTACCTATAATAATCGTCGGTTAAGTACTGCAATGTTAGTTGCTGCTGAGCAAAATCTAACAGCACGTGGGCATTTATGCCCCACCAGCTGCAATCACTTACACACAGTGTGGCAGTGTATTGCGTATCTGAACTTTGGCTCAGTGCAAACATCGGCAAAAACCCCTTACTGGATACACCTGCCTGATAAAACCAATACCAATGTTCATTGAGCTGTACTAAAGCAAAACCTGCACTGTCATATAATGACTGTGACATGATGATATTGATAAATCTGAAACGTGCCGTGGTGTAATCACTATCAATAAATTCTTGAACAAACATTGGGTTGTTAAGTAGTGTGGTTAACGCAGTTTCATCTGCAACCGGCTTTAGGTTTAACGTATAGATTTTACCTTCGGTAAAGTTATCCGCAGTGATGTCCAACAAAGTGGTTAGCTGCAGCCCAGGCACATTGTCAAAAGGTTGCCCACCCAACACAGCCTGATTGAGCTTTTCCTGCCAAGCCGTCTCCGGCCTGATTGACTGGCAGCTAATCAGCTGAAAGCACAGCATTATGACAGCATAAAGCTGTATAGCGAGCCTCGCAGTGGTTGTCGTAATAGTCTTAATTCCTGACCGGTTTAAAGTAAATGACATAATCTCAATTAACCAAAAAAATCCTGCCAGTGCTCTAAACATGTATTAACTCCGGCCAGCTTTCGTCAGGGGTGCTCAGTGCCGACCAGCTCAATCGCTGTGGTCGTCACATCCAACGATGGGCCAAGTTCATGGATATTCTGATAACCATAACTATGCAGCGCCGTATAGGTATGCACATTCAGGCTGGCTGCCGGCGTTTTTACCGGAAAAGACGAAGGGGCATTATTAAAATTGTTGTTGCAGTAAATCAGGATTGTCGTGTTTTTTGACGGGATTATTTTTGCCAATTCCTGCTCAGTGAAATCCGGGAAACTTAAATTAACCGCGCCTTTTACATGCAAACGGTTAAACATCCGCTCACTGCGCGCGTCCAGAATCACCACATCCTGTTGTTGCGCCATGGCAATAAACTGCGTTTCACTGATCCGGTGTTGCCGTCTTAGTGTGGCAACTTCCGACACGTTTTGCGCAAACAAAGCATAATCGATTAAACGGTTGGGTATATCCTGCGCCTGGCAAGCCATCGCAGCAGCAAGCAAAGGCAGTAGATACTTCATCATAGTCAGCTCCCCTATCAAAGCTACAGCTTGCATCATTGACAACGCAATTGCCAGTGCGGCCGAGGTTGTCTTATGCTGTCAGTCAGACGTTAATGCTCATGCCCCGAGGGATAACACCAATGGTAGCCAAAATAACGCAATACGTACTGTCTTTGCTGCTAACAGTCTGCCTGCCCGTGCAGGCATCCGCCACCTCGGAAGATTACCAGCCATGCAAGCAAAAGGCGTTAGCCGCACTTGAAACCTGTTTAGGCGATAAACATGCCTTAAGCAAAAGCATCGAGGTGTGCTGGTCTGTTAATTTGGAGCAGTTTAAGCATTGCACCGATGAGGTAAGCAAACGTTATGTGGCAGATCCCGCCAGACAAGAACTGCTAAATGAAATGCGTGAAGCTGAAAAGCGGATAAAGGCCGAACGGGCCTCAGACGCTATACAAAAAGACGACAATTAATACGGAGCTGCTATGCAATTAGAATGGTTGCAATGGTATGTTAGTCAGGCAACAAAACGAAAAAACCGGCCAATATTTAACGACCATTACCTTTGCCCTTGTTGTTTTATGCCAACGTTAACGGCTCCAGCCGCTTATGAGATTTGCAGTTTATGTTTCTGGGAAGATGACGGCCAGGATAGCGATGATGCCGATGACTTACGCGGCGGGCCCAACAGCAATTACACACTAACTGAAGCCAGGGCCAACTTTGCAGCATACTGCACTATGTACCGGCCAGAAGACAGCCAGGCGTTTAATGGCCAACAGCAGTACCTGGAAGCCAGGCAACAGCTGTATCAGTTGTTTTTAACTGCTGTTTCAAGTGGCGATAAAACCGATTGGCGCGCCGTAATTAAAGCGAAAAAGAATTACAACCGGCTGCGCTGGCGGTAGTTCATACAGGCTTATGCTAAACCGTGCGTTAAACTGAATCCCTAGCGGGATCGCCAGCTGCGAACCTCCCGACAGGCATCGCCCCATTTTGACATACTGCGACACGTATTCATCGCTTGCTCACAGGCGGCTCCGGTAGACCAGGCTGTCGTCGCAGACGCACGATAGGAGTTGGACTCTGCAATACAGGTGTAGCGGCTATCATCCATCTGACTTTTATCAACCACAACCTGATCATCGTCGTCAGCGTAATCATGCCGGCTAGCCCGCCGCGCACGGCGTTTGTCTTCCTGATACTGCTCGGTATCATCAATATCCATTTCATTGTCTACTTCAGAGAGCAGTTTTTTGCCTTTTTCGACCACATAGCAATCGCCATATTCTTCTTCGCATTTACTCACCACTTCACTACATAAAGCCTGCAGCAATGCTTTTCCATCATCTGGCCTTGGGTCATATAAATAAAACTGCCCGTGTTGCCAGGCGTTTAAAACATAGGTGGTTTCTTCAGCGTCCTGAGCCAAACAATAAAAAGTGTACTTCTGGTACTGCTCCCACAGCCGCTGCAACTCTTCTTTTTTCTGCGTCTGCTGTTGCTTTTTTGCTGCCCGCGCACTGCGACGCTGTGCCGTTTGCTCCGGCACTGCCGCAAGCCTGCGATTAATATCATCCTGATGTTCGGACGTTTCCCACATATCCAGGAAATCGAGATAACCATCAATGGTGTTTTTTGCCCGTGCGGTTTTATAACTGGCTTCATGCACAGCCGCTGTCAGTGCATTATCTGGCGAATTGCGAAGTACGGAAATCCATGCCATCACCTCTTGCTGTTTTAACGCTTCATTTAGCTTTGTCGTGTCGGTGTAAGGCCACATAGTCGTTACAAATTGTGCCGCCATAGCATAGGAACCAACTGACATTTGGTTACCCAGTAGCAATTGGCGCTCAATCAATGGGAACAGCATTCGGTCAACTTGTTTAAATGCCTGTTGCATAGCTGCCGGATGCCCCCAGGCCTGATATTTTTTTACCTGCTCCAGAATGCGGCTGACTTCTGACCCGCTGCAGCTTGAACTGGCTTGCTTGCGGCAGCTTTCCATATCCTGGAAGGTTTCAACAAGAAACATGACAGTGGCGGTAATGTCATTAAGCGGCTTTTCCTGAGACTTTACCTGCGCCAATGATGTCGGCATCGGCATACTATTGAACGCATTTTGCACTGTTTTAAAGCTTTCCTGCCGCACGAAGTTGTCTGAAAATTTTATACGGTCTCGGAATAGCAGGGTACTGGCGATATAAAATGACATCGCAGACTGAATGTCTTTTAACTGCGAGTGCTGTTTAGTAATACTTTGATTTAATGCGTTAAGTTCTGTTACGCAACGCGCCAAACCTACTGTGCAGCTGTCTTTGTGCAGGTCGACATCACCAAGCGCAGGCAAGAGCTTGTCCACTGTTTGCCAATAACGATCAGCCTCCACGTTATCTGAGACCAGATACTGCCAGGCCTGTTGCAGCTCATCATCTTCCAGGTCAGACAAAGCACTGGCATTGTAGTTTTGGATGACAGTAGCAACAGCCTGCAATGCTTGTTCGTAAATCGCTTTCGCAAAATCTTGCGCCGCTTTAGCATTTTGCGTGACGTCTTGTCTTAATGCCCGATACTGCTGTTCATCTGGCTGGTTGCCACTGTCAATTATCTGCGCCTTATCATCCAAGGTATGATCACCGTTCTCAGGATGATAAAAGGCAAAAAGGCCAGCAACACATATAGCACCGACCAGTATTGCTTTTAGCAGAGGTTTATCGGCAAAACGCGAACCCTGCGGCTTTGTAACATGCTCTGATGTATCGACCGAATCATGGCTTTTTGAGGTGCCTGAAACAAACCAGTGGCCGGGCACATTAGGGTGCTGCGTTGCAGCTGATTCAAAGCTGCGCACATCCGGATAGAATTCAATAAGCAGATCTACCGGAACATTGCCCAGCTTTTTTAACCGGATACCATTTGCCAGCGAATGTGCTGTTAACGGCACCTTTATTTTGTTGCCATTAATGGCCGCTTCAACTACGCCTGCCTCGACATCCAGTGCTGTCACTTTAACAAAGTGCTTGTTGTCCATCATTCACATTCCTTATGTCACTTTGCTAATTGATTGAGCTCACGCTTTTGTTGCTTCAAGCATATTGATAGCAAACAGCGGCTTTGACAATCGCATTGTTAACAAAGTCTGGTATACCTTTGAAAAATAGAAATAAAAAAGCGCCATATCAGGCGCTTTTTTTGGCTACATATAGCTATCAAAACAACTAACTAGCTGTCTCTTTATCATGTACCAGCCATACCGCCAGCGAACCTAACACCATAGCCGCGCCGGCCAGCATCACGATATACACCGCCTGGTTTTCAAACACTGAGCCTAAGATCCAGCCGGCAATTAAACCGGAGATAATCTGCGGTGCGGCGATGGTAAAGTTAAAAATGCCCATATAAACACCGGTTTTCTCTGGTGGTAGTGCACCAGCCAGTATCGCGTACGGCATAGCCAAGATGGCCGCCCAGGCGATACCCACTCCGACCATCGGCAGCATTAACCCCAGCGCACCTTTGGGAATTTCTACCTGAGTAATCAGCAGGTTTACATGAGTCATTGTCGGGTCGGTAAATAACACAAAACTTAAATAGCCTGCGCCACCGGCCAGCAATGCCATCGAATAGACAAACTTGCGGCCAAACAGGTTGGCTAGTTTTGCCATCACTAATGAGAATAACACGGCAAACAGCGAGTAGCCGGCATATAAAATACCCACCCAGTCACCGGCTGCGCCTTTGGCTGCAGCGATATGCGCCGGTACGCCGCCCATCTGGTTAATATAGTCACCGTTATACCATTCAACGCCGACACCCCAGGTGTTTTGCGCAATAGCCGCCGGAAAATAGGTCCACATAATAAACAACGCAAACCAGCTAAAAAACTGCACCAGTGCCAGCTGCCGCATAATTTTTGGCATACTCAGCATGGTTTGCCAGAAATCAGTTAATTTCTCGCCCAGACTGCGCGCTTTACGCACCTGTTCAGCCAATGCCTGCGCTTCGCTGTCCAGGCCTTTGTAGGCATAGTACTGCTCTGGCGCGTATTCTTTGGTACGAAACACTGTCCACAGCACGCTGCCTAACAGCACAGTAGCACCGATATAAAAGGCCCAAACCACAGACGGCGCCACTTCGCCGGCTTTGGAGGCATTATCCAGCCCGACCACGTTAGTCAGCACAAACGGCAAAATTGAGCCAAATACTGCGCCGATATTAATCAGCAGGGTTTGTACCGAATAGCCCAGGTTACGTTGCTCTGGCGGCACCATGTCGGATACCAGCGAACGAAACGGCTGAAAAGTAACATTAAAAGCGGCATCTTTAATGGCGAAAATCAGCAAACCAAACAACATCGGCGGAATAAAGGCCACCACCATTGACGAGTTGGGCAGTAATACCATTGCGGCTGCGGCAATAACCGCACCGCCAAGCATAAATGGCAGCCGGCGGCCGAGTTTATTCCAGGTGCGATCAGAGGCAGCACCAACGATAGGTTGCACCAACAGCCCCATAATGGGCGCAGCCAGCCAGAATAACGATAACGACGATAAATCGGCGCCCAGATCAGACAAAATTCGGCTGACGTTGCCGTTTTGCAGTGCAAAGCCTATCTGCACCCCTAAAAAGCCGAAGCTGAGGTTCCAGATCTGCCAAAAGGATAACTTAGGTTGTTTCATACCCGCTCCCCGGATGATTTTATTATTCTGTGTAAGCGCACAGATCGGTCTAAGCTACACGATAGCGGCCATTTTGCGCAAAATTGTGCATACGTATTCATCTTGTTGTTGCACTATTTTGGCGTTATTACCAAAGCTTAATCAGCATAGCAGTGCATCCGCGCGTTAAGATGGTGCACGCAATAAATAGCACGGGGACAGAATGAAAACCTTTACGTTAAGTGCCATAGCGCTGTCATTGTTACTGACTGCTTGCCAACCAGACACCAGCCCGCCGCAAAGCTCTGCCATAGCAACCAACCCTGCGGCTGCGCAGCAAACCAGCAGCCCCTGGTGGCAGGACGCGGTGTTTTATCAGATCTGGCCGCGCAGTTTTTATGATACCAATGGCGATGGCCACGGCGACTTTAACGGCATGACTGCCAAACTGCCCTATCTGGCTGAATTAGGCGTTAATGCTTTATGGCTGACGCCAATGTTTGAAGCGCCATCGTACCATGGTTACGACTTTACCGAGTTTTATCAGGTAGAAAGCGACTACGGCACTATGGCTGAGTTTGAAGCCTTTATTAAAGCCGCTGATAGCCGCGGCATGAAGGTGATTCTGGATTTGGTGATTAACCATATTTCCAGTGAACACGACTGGTTTAAACGCTCCGCTGCAGGCGAAGCGCCATACAAGGACTACTTTGTCTGGCGCGACGATATGCCAGCAACAGGTAGCGGCTGGGGCCATGCCTGGAGTAACAACGATAAGCCGGATGCAGTCTGGCATTACAACGATACGCGCAAAGCTTATTACTATGCCGCCTTTGGTGCCAGCCAGCCGGATCTGAATTTACGCCACCCTGATGTGGTAGCTGAAATGAAAAAGATGGCCAGATTCTGGCTGGATAAAGGCGTGGCCGGTTTTCGTTTAGATGCGGTGCGCTTTGCGATGGAAGGCGGGCCGGATGCACAGGCCGATACCGCAGAAACCATAACTTACTGGCAGGATTTTAACCAGTACGTAAAAAGCGTGAACCCCGAGGCCTACTTAGTCGGTGAAGCCTGGACCGATATCCCGGTAGCGGCACGCTATTATGGCGACGGTACCGGCCTGGATCAGGGCTTTGATTTTGAAGTGGGTTATAAAATTCTCGGCCTGCTAAAGCCAGATGCCAGCGGCGACGCTCAATTTGGCACCATGGATTCGAACGCACAAAAAGCCGCTGATGCAATGGTATTGCAGCAGAACGTACAGCAGCGCGCCGATTCGGTGGCACCACTGAGCTTTTTTGCACCGTTTTTGACTAACCACGATCAGGAGCGTATCGGCTATCAGCTACAACAACATGATGCCAAAGCCAAACTGGCAGCCGCTATGTTATTTAGCTCTCCCGGCACGCCGTACATTTACTACGGTGAAGAAATTGGCCTGACACAAGGTGGCACAGGCCACGATGTATATAAGCGCGCGCCTATGCTGTGGGACAACAGCACACAGGCGGGCTTTAGCCAAAGTGCCAACAGCTGGGTAGAGCAGCTGGAGCTGTTTGGCGCTAACTTCCCGAACTGGTATCCGCAGTTTCTTGCCGGGCAACTGCAAGCCGACGATCGCAGTGTTGCGGCCCAGCAAGCGCAACCGAACTCCATCTGGCAGTTATATAAGTTATTAATCGCGCAGAAAAAACAGCGGCCTGAGCTGACAACCGCCGGTAGCTATGTGGTTACACAGCAGGAAAATGGCGTGGTACAAATTGAGCGGGCGATAAACGGCAGTAAATCGCTGTTTGTGCTTAACCTTAGCAACGCCGCGGCTGATATCAGCGCTATTGAGCGGAATGGCCTAACCGCCAGCTGGGCCTTTGATGTCGATGGCAACACACTATCGGCCAATGGCCTGCTGATCCTGCAAAGCCAGCAATAACAGTTGTTTTGATCTCCCTGCGTAGCCGCCGGTTTGGTAAACGGCGGTTACACTTTCCCTCTTGCCAGTAACATTTTGCTAAATTACTGTACTGCCATCATATACAGCTTGTTTCTCACAAAGGATAACTATGAAACCAGTATGGCTTTTGCTTGGCACTTTATTAATTGCCAATCCAGTCGCAGCGAAACAAAGTCCTGACTTGCTACCGGCGTTTTCAACTGCGCAAACATTAAAAAGCAATTTCAGCTGCTATATCAGCCATTTTGCCAGTTACGACAGCTGGCTAACCATGTTAAGTAAAAAACCCAAATTTAATACAACAGCCTTTGCCGAGCGCTTTCCCAAAGCGGTTATCGAACAACGTCAGCAGCAGATAGATTGCCGGATCTTTGTTTATGAATCCGATGGGGTACTCGTTGAAGGAGTGATGCTGCAACCACGGTCGACTGGCCCCGGTAAATTACCTGTGGTCATTTACAACCGCGGCGGCAATGCCAAAGGCGGCATTTGGAACTATGGCGCCATCCACGCATATTTAATGCCGCTGGCAGAGCAAAACTATATTGTAATTGCCAGCCAGTACCGTGGCGCATCAGCTTTTCCAACCGGCATTAAAGCGCGGCCACTGGCAGATCAGTTTGGCGGCATCGACGTTAACGACGTGAAAAACCTGCTACCCATTGTTGAAGGTATGGCAAATGCTGATAACCAGCGTCTGGCGATGAAGGGTTTTAGCCGTGGCGGCATGATGAGCTATCTGGCGGCACGCGATATGCCACAGCTTAAAGCGCTTATTGTCGAGGCTGGGGTGGCAGACCTGGAGAAGCAGTTAGTACAACGGCCAGAAATGGAAAATATCTACACTAAAGCCATGCCAAACTATGCCGCAGAAAAGACCGCACAGTTGTCGGCGCGGTCTGTTTTACACTGGCTGGATAAACTGCCACCACAGCTGCCTATTCTGCTGGTACATGGCGACAAGGATGTTAGGGTTGATATCGAGCAATCTCAGTGGCTTGCCAAAGCCCTATCTGAAAAAGGTCATCCGCATAAACTGGTAATCTTCCCCGGTGCCGATCACGGTTTAGATCCTAACCGCGTTGAGGCCGATGCCGAAACCGCGGCCTGGTTAAAGCTATATCTGTAAGCGCTTTTGCCGCTGCAGCAACCACCTGCAGCGGCAAAAAATAGTTATTTGTCAGACTAATAGCGTATACCGTCCTGCAGCGTAGTTAGCTACACTAACCTCACCTGTTCTGCTGTGGCGGAGTTGTGGTGTCTGACCGTTCTCATCTGTTTTCGCTGCGACTTGGCCATGCGCTGCGCGAAGTGCTGGCCGAAGGCTATGATCGCAAAAAACTGGGCAAAGATCTGCTGGCTGGCATTACCGTTGGCATCATCGCCATACCGCTGGCGATGGCGTTGGCAATTGCCTCGGGCGTAGCGCCGCAATACGGCTTGTATACCGCCATTATTGCCGGTTTTGTCATTGCCCTGACCGGCGGCTCACGTTATAGCATCAGCGGTCCAACGGCCGCCTTTGTGGTGATACTGTATCCGGTTACGCTTAAATACGGCTTAAGCGGCTTACTGCTGGCAACGGTATTGTCCGGTGTGATGCTACTGTTGATGGCGATATTTCGCTTGGGCCGCTTAATTGAATATATCCCCGAACCGGTTACCCTGGGCTTTACTGCCGGCATTGCTGTGGTCATTGCCAGTTTGCAGATAAAGGATTTTTTGGGCCTGACAATAGCCGATTTGCCAGAACACTTTGTCGAAAAAATTGCCGTACTGGCCCAGCACGCACCGCAGCTATCCTGGGCCAGTCTGCTGATTGGCAGTGTTACGCTGGCGGTAATGCTGTGGTGGCGCAAATTTAACAGCCTGGTACCGGCGCATTTGCCGGCGCTGTTTATCGGCACCCTGTTGGCCTTGCTGCTATTAAGTATGGGTGTCGAGCTGGATACCATAGGCTCGCGTTTTAGTTACAACACTGCCGATGGCAGCAGCGCAGCAGGCATTCCGCCCTATTTACCTTATTTTGACTGGCCCTGGCTGCGACCGGGGCCGGATGGCGAACTGCTGACGTTTAGCTGGCAGCTGGTAAAAGACTTACTCGCCGCCGCCTTTGCTATGGCGATGTTGGGCGCGATTGAATCATTGCTCTGCGCAGTGGTACTGGATGGCATGTCTGGCCGTCGCCATAGCGCCAACAGCGAGTTATTCGGCCAGGGCATCGGCAATATCATTACTCCTTTTTTCGGCGGCATTACCGCTACGGCGGCACTGGCACGTTCGTCGGCAAATTTTAAAGCCGGCGCCCAATCACCGGTAGCGGCCATGGTGCATGCGCTGGTGTTGCTACTGGCGTTAGTACTGTTAGCGCCGGTGCTGTCCTATGTACCGATGGCGGCGCTGGCTGCTTTGCTGCTGATGGTTGCCTGGCATATGAGCGAAGCGCAAAAAGCGCTGCATTTACTGAAAACCGCACCAGGCAGCGATATCTGGGTGTTTATCACCTGCTTTAGCCTTACCGTGCTGTTTGATATGGTGATTGCCATCACCGCCGGCATTCTGTTAGCGGCGCTGTTGTTTGTAAAAGAAATTGCGCAAATGAGCAAAGTGACCGATATCAGTAGCAACCGTAAGCAGGTAGACCAGCCGATACCGGACGGTTGGCAGGTACTGAAAATCAGCGGGCCACTATTTTTTGCCGCTGCCGAGCGTATTTTCGCTGATATTGCCCACCTAAGTGGCCCAAGCCGTGGCTTAGTGTTGTACATGGATGGCGTGCCGCTGCTGGATGCCGGTGGCCTGGCGGCGCTGAACAAACTGATAAGCCAGTGCCAGCGAAATAATACCGAGTTAATGATTGCTGATTTGCAGTTTCAGCCGCTGAAAACCCTGGCCCGCGCCGGGGTTAAACCCATAGCAGGGGTGGTAAGTTTTTACCCGACACTACGCGAAGCCTTAGAACAGCTTTACTCGCGGGCACCGCAAGACTGACGGATTATCAGCTTGGGTTCAATCTGGCTGACGGTAATTGGCTGATTATTGATCAGCTGCAGCAGGTTATTCACCAGCAATTCGCCGGCTTTGGTGGTGTCCTGCTGAATAGTGCTTAGCGCCGGTGTAGCAAACGACGCCACCGGAATATCATCAAAGCCCATTACCGCAATGTCTTCCGGCACCCGCAGTTTACGCCGTTTCAGGCAACGCATTACGCCAATAGCGATAAGATCGCTGGCACAGAAAATCGCATCAACCTGATGGCCAGCGGCTAATAATTGTTCGGTCGCGCTATCGCCGGCACTTTCGGTCGATATCGCATCAAAATGCGGTACCTGGGCTTGCTGAATACCAGCCATATTTAACGCATCAATAAAGCCGCGGTAACGGGCGCTGAATTCCGGGCTGCCTTCAGAGGCATTGCCAATAAAGGCGAATTTCTTATGGCCGGTAGCCAGCAAATGCTCGCCGGCTAAGCGGCCACCTTCACGGTTGTTGCTACGTAGCGTAAATTCAGGATGCCCCAACACCTCGGCTCCCCAACAGACAAAATGGGTTTCCTGCGCCAATAACTTAGCCAGTTTTTCTTCGTAATCTTTGTAATCGCCATAGCCGAGTAAAATAATACCGTCGGCTTTATTGCTATCTTCATAGTCGGCGTGCCAGTCGTCGCTAAGCTGCTGAAACGACACCAACAAATCCTGACCACGTTTGGCACAGGCGCGGGTGATACTACCGAGCATGGATAAAAAAAACGGGTTAATTAACGACTCATCAGTGGTGGGATCTTCAAACAGCAATAACGCCAGAGTGCTGCTGCGTTGCTGGCGCAGGTTACTGGCATTTTTATCCACTTTATAGTTAAGTTGCCGGGCTATCGCCTGCACTTTTTCCCGGGTGGCTTTATTTACCTGCGGGCTGTTACGCAGCGCCCGTGACACAGTAGACTGCGATACCCCTGCCATGTAAGCAATATCGAATGAAGTAGCCTTGTCTTTCATCTGAGTGCTCTGTTGTGGCAGCGCATATACTGCACCTTGCCGTCCTGGTCAGCCTGTTGTGCTGCCAGTGCGTTGTTGTTGTGGCGTTATCATAGAGTGAATTGCTGCAGGATTCAATTTCCAAATCATTTGCGCTACGGTAGCGGCTCGATTCGGCTATCAGCACGAGCGTATCTCAGCCAGCTCACTGATAACCAAAGGTTTATCCACTTTAGGAAACAGCACCAACAACCAGGGCTGGCTATTAGCACTGTTAGCGTTGCAACCGCTGGCGTTGTAGCTTGTCTGTAGCCTGATTTGCACCTGATTATCCAAACCGGTAAAACCGGCGACGTTTAGCTCTAGCGCTTTTTGCGCACTGCCGGCCATCACCAGCAACACCTGATACTGGTTAAAGTCGATAGTTTGCGGAGTCGCATTCAGGTTTAACACCCGGTAATAAATATCGTCATAGCTGCTTTGACTGCTGATAATCTGAATACGTTTATCATCAGCCAGTGCTGTGTCACCACGCTGCAGATACTGAAAGGCACTGCTATCATCAGCGGTGATATCCTCTACACAGCCAATTAACAACATAGATGCAGACAACAATGGCAATAAAACAGCCTTCATCGGGAACCTCCGTATTTTTTGCCAGTCTAGTCAGCATGCCGCAGGCTTACTGTGACTAATCACAGCAAATTGTGAAACATTGTTATATTGGTTTAAGTCTGACGCCGCATCTTGCTAAACTGGCATGGCTAAAATTTTGTCTGTCAGAAGGTGTAATGTGCGTTATTGGTTTTTGTTGCTGTTAAGCCTGGCTTTACCTGTACAGGCAGATGATGTCCCGTCTGACTGTGACGCCGGCGCGCATTGCGTTACCGAACAACAACTCTATTTGAGTTGGGCGCTCGGCTATGGCCAGCGCAGTAATCCACTGTACGGTGGTGAAGCGTTGCCACTGGTAATACTGCCGGAAGTGTATTATTACGCTGAACACTGGTTTTTTGACAACGGCGTGCTTGGCAGCAGCTGGCAACTAAACCCGCAATTTACGCTGAGCCTGGTTGGCCAGTTTAATCAGGAAAAAGGCTATTTTCAGAAGTGGTTTGCCGGTAACGCTTTTCAGTTTCGCAGCACCAATGCCAGCATTTCCAGCCCGATAATGCAAGATGATCGTTACGGGCCACAACAGGCCTCGGTACGTGAAGCGCGTAAAAGACCTACCGCTTTCGATTTAGGTGTGCAGTTAGACTGGTTTAGTAACAACTGGCAGGTACAAGGGCTGCTTTGGCAGGATGCCAGCAACAGTTACAACGGGCAGCATGCCAGTATCAGCGCAACCCGTTTCTGGCAAACTGTTAGCGGTAAATGGCAACTGAGTAGCCGGCTGCACTGGAAAAGTAATAAGTTGATTGATACTTACTACGGTATTGATAATAATGAAGCATTTTATTTACCCCGTTATAACGGCAAAGCCAGCTGGCAACCCGAGATACGCCTTGGCTGGCAGTATCCGCTGTCAACGCGTGTAGCGCTGCTGGCTTTTTTACGCTATTTACATCTGGATGATGCAATGACAGACAGTCCGCTGGTGCAGGATAATAATGTAACAACCTGGTTTTTTGGCATAAGTTATCGGTTGTTTTAATGCTCGGCCCCTGGATATTACTGGTACTGAACGGAATCACAGTCCAACACTCAGCACTTTGCTCCGAACTGTGTTGGGACGTCAGCCCACAAATCTGTATCACTGAGCAGCAGCAACAAAGCTGTCAGGCGACCCTGCAGTTAAGCTGGCGCAGCACTGCACCACAAAACCTGTGTCTGTATCTGGCCGGGCAACAACTGCAATGCTGGCAAGACAGCACTGCAGGCCAGTGGCAACAACACTTACAGTGGCAGAATGCTTTGCTGACGCTACGTGATGCCAATGATCAGGTACTATTACAAACCGAACTACAGGTGCAAAGCCGCAAACCGGCGCGGCGCCGGTTAAGCAGCCCATGGAGTATTTTCTGATGGCAAAAATTCTGTTAGTGGAAGACGACACCCGCCTTGCTTCGCTGGTGCAGAGTTTTCTTACCCAACATGGCTTTAGTGTACAACTGCAAACCCAGGGCGATGCGGTAGCCGAGCATTGCCGCCAGTTTCAGCCCGATTTGGTGGTGCTGGATTTAATGTTGCCAGGCCTGGATGGCTTTGGCGTATGTCGTCAGCTACGCCCCTGGTATAAAGGGCCGATTTTGATCCTGACGGCAAAACAAAGTGATATTGACCAGGTGCTGGGGCTGGAGCTTGGCGCCGACGATTATGTTATAAAACCGGTTGAGCCGCGGGTGCTGGTGGCGCGGATCAACGCGCTGCTGCGCCGCACTCAAACCCCTGCCAGGGCTGAGCAGCAGGAGCTGCAGTTTGGTGCCCTAACGCTAAAACAACGGGCACGTGAAGCCTGGTATAACCAACAGCGGGTCGAACTGACCAGCTATGAGTTTGATTTGCTGTGGATGCTGGCACGCCATGCCGGCCAGACGGTAAAACGCGAAGCCATTCATCAGCAAATAATAGGCCGCGAATACGACGGCCTGGACCGCACCGTAGATGTGCGTATTTCCCACCTGCGGCGTAAACTGGGTGACAACGCTGAAACGCCTTTTCGTATTAAAACAGTATGGGGCAAAGGCTACCTGTTTGTTGCCGATGCCTGGTAGCAGAAAAAGCTGACGCCATTATGCAGCGCTTATTCTGGCATTTTTATCTGTTTATATTTTTGGTACTGCTTGGTCTGGGCTGGGCGGTAGAACAGCTATGGCAACAGTGGCAGCCTGCTGCCGAGCCTGGTTGGTTGGCAAGCTACAGTGCCTTGTTGCAACAACAGGTGCAGCAAAATGATATGGATTGGGCCCGGCAAGCCGGGCTTCCTGCCGTCAAGCTGCCACTGGACTCAGTCAGCTGGCTGGCACATGAGCAACAACAGCTGAAAAACGGTGAGGTTATCGCGCTGTTTGAAACTGACAAGGTGTATTTTTATTATCAGTCCGCCACCGATTTATGGCGCTTTGGCCCGGTAGCGCTGGTACAGGATGATGGTGCAACCTGGTTTAGCCTGCTGTTTTTTGTGCTGTTGGCTATCGCAATTGCACTCTGGCTCTGGCCGGTGGCACGCGATATCGCCAAGCTGCAACAAAGATTACAACAATTTGCCGGCAACCCTGATACACCGCTTAATTTGCCGGCGCATTCCTTTATCGCTCCGATTGCCAGCAGCTTTCAGCAGATGAGTGATCAAATCCGCGACCTGGTGACCTTGCAGCGCGAAATGACCCACGCCGTATCACACGAGTTACGCACGCCTATAGCCCGGCTCAGCTTTGCGTTGGAAATGGCGCAGCAGCTGCCCACAACTGATCGCAGCGCCATGTTGCAGGACGTGCGTGAATTGCAGCAGTTGGTTGACGAAATTCTTGATTATGCCCGGCTGGAAGCCGGCCAGTTACCGCTGCAGCTGCAACAGGTAAACCTGACAGAGCTGCTGACAAACCTGCAGGAAAAGCTAACGCCTTTGCCAGGTGCTGCTATTACATTGCAACTGCCAGGCAGTGCTACCTGTTATTGCGATGGCCACTATCTTGAACGTGCAGTGCAAAACTTGCTGGTTAACGCCAAAAAATTCGCCCGCAACCAGATCAGACTAAGCCTGAGCGGTGAACCGCAACACTGGGTTCTGACAGTTGATGATGACGGCCCCGGTATAGCGCTGGCGCAGCGCGAGCAGGTATTACAGCCGTTTTATCGGATTGAAGCCAGCCGCAACAAGCAGGCTGGTGGTTTTGGTTTAGGTTTAGCCATAGTGCAGCGCGTTATGCACTGGCATCAGGGCACCGTGCGGATAAGCGAGTCGCCGTCGGGCGGCGCCCGCTTCGAGCTGCGCCTGCCACTACGACGTTAATATCCTTATAAACCGAGGTTTTTCAAAAAGTCGTCATCGACTTCAACGTCGGCACTGACGGTATTCTCCGGCGTATAATTTTGTGCATTGGCCAGAATATCATCCGGATGCTGTTGTTCTACTTTGTCGAATTCGTGTAACTGAATAAACTCGGTTTTATCCATTGCCAGTTCCAGATAAAAAATATTGTGCTCTGGCGTACTGAATGTCACCCGCCGGGCCTGTGGCTGATCCAGCTGGGTGTTGATCAGGATCTGCACCTGCTTATTAATCGCCATCATTTTCGGCTGGCTTTGATTGATTGACGTTTGCAGATCGTAACGCACGGTGTTGGTAAAATCGCCGACAATCTGGTTCATCAATTCGCCCATCACATTGCCCACTTCGTCGGAGGTATGAAACTGTGCCAGTTCCGACTCAGGCATGCCCATGCTCATCAGGTACTTTTTGTAAATTTCCATCGCAGCCTGGGCGGTAAAGTTAATAATGACCAGACCAGAGAAACCGCCATCAAACAGCACAAAGCAGCCCAGATCCGGCCGCAGACAGGTTTTCTGGATTTTTTGCACCATAGGTGAATAATCAACATTATGGTTGCCGGCGCCGGCCAGCACTTTGGTTACAGACTGACACAGCGTCAGCAGTATTTCGTCAGTGGTAATGATTTTAGTTTTTTTCATGCCTTCTTCCTGTACAGCGCAGTTCACCTGAGTATAAGCGCTTTAACGTATTTCACTAGTGCGCTGAGCTGAGGATTTGCTCCAGCTCACCGCTAATTGTCATCTGCTGTAAGCCCGCATTAAAAGCCGCTGTCAATTCAGGCATCCAGCACGCGGCCGGATAACCTTGCTCCGCAAACAGCGGATGCAGCTGTATTGCTTGCTGTGGTGCCTGCTGCGCGGCCAGATATTGCAACACCCGGCGCTCACCGATAACGACATCAACCCGGTGGTTAAATAACAGTTCCAGCTGACGCTCGCGCTCGGCCATTTCGACATAGCTGGCCTGCGCTACGGCCTGCTGAAATTGCTCGCCTAATACCTGTTGTGCCTGCTGATAAGCGACAATGCGCAACGCCGACAACTGCGATATTGCGGTTAGCTGCAGCGCGCGTGACGCCAGACTGACGGCAACGTCCTGAAATGGCAGATAGGCAGCAGTGTAATAAGCACCGTCAATCTGCACCGCCACCGGTGACGCGCAATCGAGTTTCTTATCACTAAACTGCTTTAACAATCGGCTGTAACTGTGTAATTCATAGCTGACTTCGTAACCGGCCCGGCTGAAAATGCGCGATACCAACTGATATTCTAACCCGGTAAGTTCGCCATGCTGATCGTAATACGACCAGGGCGCCGATAAATGCAAACCGATACGCAGTGGCTCGGCAGCAAAGGCAGACACAGAGCTTAACAACAATAGCAACATGCGGCTGCACTTAATCAAAACATCACTCCGAACGGTTCTATCACGCTATTACAATGTTTTATCCGGCTAAAAGCAAACTTCTTCGCCGGGCAGACACATCTGCTAACGTTTTTTTACCGCTTCGCATTAGCCCCACTGGCAAAAAAACCTTATTATAGCGCGCCGCAAATTAATGAGTTAACCACCGATGACTGCCAAACCTGCAGGCTGGATTATAGTGTTACTGGCCGCTATCGTAGCCACCACGCCACTGGCCATCGATATGTATCTACCGGCCATGCCTTTGATGGCGCAGCAACTTAATACCTCCATCGGCATGGTGCAGCAGTCGCTCAGTATCTTCTTGGCCTTCTTTGGTATCAGTATGTTGTTGTGTGGCCCGCTGGCAGACAGCCTGGGCCGCCGACCACTGGCCATTTTTGGTTTAACCGGTTTTGTGCTGGCCAGTATTGCGTTGAGTCAGGTTAGCAGTATTGAGTGGTTTTTGTTTTGGCGTGCCATACAAGCGCTGTGTGGCGCAGCAGCTACAGTAGTGGTACCGGGAATTGTCCGGCATATCTACCAGGAACATACCGCTAAAGGTATGTCCTACGTATCAATGATCATGATGCTGGCTCCGTTGCTGGCACCGGCAATAGGCAGTGGCATTTTATGGCTGGCAAACTGGCAGATGATTTTCGTTACGCTGGCCGCGTATGCAGCACTGGTATTACTGGTAAGCATTAAGGCGCTACCGGAAATTAAAGCCGCTGACAGCCCGAAAAAAATTGCCCTACTGGCTGGTTATAAAATTGTGTTTGCCAATAAATCGGCACGGCCGGACATTGCCACTTCAATGTTTGCTTCGTTCTCGTTTTTTTGCTTTTTAACCGCCGTACCCTTTGTCTACATTCAGTTTTTTGGTGTCGATGAGCAACAGTTCAGTGTGTTATTTGGCTTTAATGTGCTGATGTTAATGCTGGCAAACCTGATCAACAGCCGGCTGGTAACCAGGCTGGGGCCGCAGCGCATGCTACGCGCCGGCCTGGCTCTGGCTTTAGTTAGCGCCAGCGCACTGACTTTTTTTAGCCTATGGCAACTTGAGTTGTACTACACCGTACTGGCAATAGCCCCGCTGATGGCCTGCTTAAGTTTGATTGCCACCAATGCCGATGCGATGATCCTGATGAAATTTCCCGATAACAGCGGCAGCGCTACCGCTGTAATTGGTACCCTGCGTTTTGGCATTGGCGCCCTGGCCGGCCCGTTACTGGCGTTATTTTATACCGGCACTGCGGTACCTTTTGCCTTGCTGATGTTAGCCGGAGTGCTGTTGATAGCCGTTAGCCAGCTTTGGCATACGTCCGGCAACCAAACTGCCGGCTAGATTTTACAGGCGCCGCCGCTGCATTCATCGTCGTCGTCACCAAACTGCGGCTCAACCGCACGATCTTGCAGGGCTTGCTGCTGTTGTTCGACATTTTGCTCTGCCTGAGCAAAATCCAGATGATCCAGGTCGAAATCTAAATCTGACATTATTTCTACTCCGCTGTAGTTAACCTGGCAAAGTGTAGCAAAAGCCCAGCATGGTCAAAAGCAGATTTATCCGATGCGCCTGTGGCATGAACTTGTTAGAATAGCCGACAGTTTACGCCCTACCGCCTGCAGGAGCCCGCATGACAACTTTAACCATTCAAACCCCGGATGATTGGCATTTACATTTTCGTGATGGCGATATGCTACGCGAAACCGTGCCGGCGACAGCACGCCAGTTTGCCCGCGCCATAGTAATGCCTAATTTAGTGCCGCCGGTGACCACAGCGGCATTGGCAAAGGCATACCGCGAGCGTATTCTGGCTGCACGCCCGGCCGGTAGCCACTTTGAACCCCTGGTAACCTTATACCTGACCGATAAAACCAGCGCGCAGGATATTATTGATGCTAAAGCCGCCGGTGTAGTGGCTGCCAAGCTGTATCCAGCCGGTGCTACCACTAACTCCAGCCATGGCGTAGGCGCACTGGACACGCTGTATCCGGTGTTTGAAGTGACGGCCGAGCAAGGCATGCTACTGCTAATTCACGGCGAAGTGACTGAGCACGAGATTGATATTTTCGACCGCGAAAAGGTGTTTATCGACCGTTACCTGCAACATATAGTGGCACGTATTCCCAGCCTGAAAGTGGTATTTGAGCATATCACCACCGCCGACGCCGCCGCCTTTGTCGCCGAAGCCTCTGCTAACGTTGCAGCTACCATTACACCGCAGCATTTGTTGTTAAATCGCAACGATTTGTTGGTGGGCGGCGTAAGACCACATAATTATTGTCTGCCGGTGTTAAAACGCCGTACCCATCAGGAAGCGCTGCGTGCTGCAGTAGCGACCGGTTCAACTAAGTTCTTTTTAGGCACAGATTCAGCACCTCATGAAAAGCACCGCAAAGAATCAGCCTGCGGGTGCGCCGGTTGTTACAGCGCGCACAGTGCCATTGAATTATATGCGCAGGTATTTGATGATTTGGGCTGTCTGGACAAGCTGGAAGGTTTTGCCAGCCATTACGGCGCGGATTTTTACGGTTTACCACGTAACAGCGGCACTATAACGCTGCAAAAACAGCAGTGGCAGGTACCCGCTGAAATCAGCCTGCCAAACGGTAACCCTATAGTGCCGTTTTATGCCGGCGAAACGCTAAACTGGAAGTTAATCTGATAACACCCTCTGCAGTGCTGAACTTTAGTGCTGCAGAGCGTTTTCGTATTCCTGATAAAACTGATCAAATTCCTGCGCCGACATTTTCAGCACCACATCGGCGCCGGTAAAATACAGCTCGCCTAAATTCTCAAAATAGATTGGCTGGCCAAAGCTTTTTGGTGCGACCGTCAGCGCGGTTTTGCTATCCCGCAATACTCCTTCATCACGAATCCACATACGCTTATCCTTAAACATCCGTTTTTATGTGACCGCAGACATTTTACCTATTAAAGATATTTTGTAAATAATTTAAACAGAGGTAAACAATAATAAGTAAACTTTAGCTTTTTAGGTAGCTTAACAACCTCTCCAGCGCGCGGTAACTTAGCGCCTCCATTAAATGGGCGCGGCTGATGTGCGTTTGTTGTTGCAGATCAGCAATGCTACGCGCCACTTTAATAATTTTGTGGTAGGTGCGGGCTGACAGTTTAAAGCGGTGGATGGTGTCTTCCAAAAACCGCGCATCGGCCTGTTGCAGCGGGCAAAAGTCAGCAATTTCACTGCCGGTTAAACGGGCATTGGCCTTGCCCTGTCGCACCAGCTGTAGCTGCCTTGCTGCTAACACCCGCTGACGCACACTGGCGCTGCTTTCTTCCTGGGTGTGTTGGCTTAACATGCCCTTGGGCAGCAGCGGTACTTCTATTTGCAATTCAATACGATCAATAAAGGGGCCGGATAAGCGGTTTAAATAACGCATTACTTGCTCGGGCGTGGCGCGGCCATCCTGATGATGGCCGGTAGGGCTGGGGTTTAATGCCGCCACCAACTGAAACTGTGCCGGAAATTCTGCCTGGCGTGCGGCGCGGCTGATATGCACCACACCGGTTTCCAGCGGCTCGCGCAGTACATCCAGTACCTTGCGCGGAAATTCCGGTAACTCGTCTAAAAACAAAATGCCATGATGCGACAAGGAAATTTCACCCGGTCTGGGCACTGAACCACCGCCAACCAAAGCGACCGCCGAACTGGTGTGATGCGGGCTGCGAAATGGCCGTTGCTGCCAGTCGGTTAAATTGCGTTTAAGGCCGGCAATCGAATAAATCGCTGCGGTGGCCAATGCCTCCTGCTCAGTTAACGGTGGCATTATGCCCGGCAGGCGCTGCGCCAGCATCGACTTGCCGGTACCGGCCGGACCAAGCATTAACAGGTTATGCTCGCCGGCGGCGCAAATTTCCAGCACCCGCTTGGCATGTGCCTGGCCTTTAACATCAGCCAGGTCAGGCAAATGCTGCTGCTCGCGCAGCGGCAGCGCAGGTATCGCCGGTAACGGCTGCTGCGCCAGCAAAAAGCTGTGCACCTGCAGCAAGTGCTCTGCTCCATGCACTGCCACTTTCGGCACTTGCTGTGCCTGCTGCGCATTTAACATTGGCAGCACAACTTCACGGCCGGCATCGCGGCAGGCTATAGCAACCGGAATTTCGCCGACTATGGTGCGGATCTCACCAGACAGTGCCAGTTCGCCGCAAAACTCATAACCGTTAAGGCTTTTCTCTGCCAATTGACCGGAAGCAACAATAATACCCAGCGCTATCGGCAAATCGAAGCGGCCGCCTTCTTTGGGTAAATCTGCCGGGGCTAAATTGACGGTAATTTTGCGGTCGGGAAAGGCAAAGCCACTGTTTACCATAGCACTGCGAACCCGGTCGCGAGACTCTTTAACCGAAGTTTCCGGCAGGCCAACTAACTGAAATGCCGGCAGGCCATTGCTGATATGTACCTCTACGGTAACAAGAGGCGCGTCTAACCCATGGCGGGCGCGGCTGAATACAACGGCCAGTGACATCCCTGTCTCCTGCGCACAAAAAAGATAATTAATATTTACTCAGATGTTAATATTAAGCAAGTAATCTGCAGTTATTTAATCAACAAAAGACGACGCCGGCTTGCCAATGTAATACCATCACGTAAACAAAAGCTTATGCTAAGCTTGATGCTAAACCCTAACCGGCCTCAGGCCCGGTAACCAGTGCGCCAAGCCGCCGGAGGATAGATGACCGTTTCAGGTTTTGCCCTTAGTTTACGCTACCCAAAAACAGCCGCATTGTGTTGTTTACTACTGATAGTACTGTGTAGCCTTGGTATGCAAAAGCTGTATTTCCGTGGCGATTACCGCATCTTTTTCTCGCCGGATAATCCGCAGTTACTCGCCTTCGAGCAAATGCAACATAACTTCAATAAGAGTGATAATCTGCTGATTGGCATAGCCCCCCGCGATGGCCAGGTATTCAATAGCGAGATATTAACTCTGGTGCACCAGCTAACCGACGCAGCCTGGTACACCCCCTACGTTACCCGGGTAGACTCCCTGACAAACTACCAGCACACCGAGGCGGCAGACGACGATTTACGGGTGGCCGACTTGTTGTTTGACCCTGCCACGCTTAACGCCAACTCGCTTGAACGAATACGCCAGATTGCGTTGCACGAGCCGGTACTGGTAAATCGGCTGGTTTCCCCCAGCGCGGCAGTAACGGCCATTAATATTACCGTGCAGCTGCCGGAAAAAAACCAGCAACAGGAAGTTATGGATGTCTGGCACTACGTGCGGCAGCATCTTGATAGCATCGCTAAAGACTATCCCAACGTAGATTTTCATCTGACCGGTGTCATAGCGCTTAACCAGGCGTTTGCCAGCGAAGCCGAGCAGGACGCTAAACAGTTGGTACCATTAATGTTTATTACAATTTTACTGGTACTGGCCTGGCTACTGCGCTCGGTGACCGCATCGCTGGCGACCCTGATTATTATTGTGGTGTCGCTGACCTCAGCACTGGGTCTGGCCGGTTGGGCCGGCATTTTTCTTAGCACAGCCACCATTAATGCCCCGACTATTTTAATGACACTGGCGGTGGCAGACTCAGTACATATTATTGCCTCTACCCAGTTTGCCCTGCGCCGCGGCGACAGCAAACTGCAAGCGCTGCAATATAGCCTGCAGCGCAATGTCAAACCGGTGCTGATCACCAGTATTACTACCGCCATCGGTTTTTTAACGTTGAATTTCTCTGAAGTGCCTATCTTACGAGATCTGGGTAACGTGACCGCAGTAGGGATAATGCTGGCCTGTCTGTACAGCTTGCTGCTGCTGCCGGTATTGCTACTGGCTTTGCCGCTGAAAGCCTCTGCCAGAGTGAACACTGAAGATAAAAACATGACAGCACTGGCCAACTGGGTAATACGCTATCAACGCCTGCTGTTACCTGTGCTAAGTGTGCTGGTGTTAGTGTGCGGAGCCTTACTCAGCCTGAATAAGGTTAATGATGAAGCAATAAAGTACTTTGCTGAAAGTACCGAATTTCGCCAGTCTAATGATTTCCTTGAACAAAATCTCAGTGGCTTTACGCTGATCGATTTTGCCGTCGCAGGCAATGACAGCAACGCTGTTAGTCAACCGGACTTTTTGCAGGCGGTGGCCGATTTTAGCCAGTGGTTATTGGCCCAGCCCGAGATCACTCACGTTAACAGCATTAGCGATGTGCTAAAACGGCTGAACAAAAATATGCACGGCGATGACCCGGACTATTACCGCTTGCCCGACAGCAGCGAGCAGGCGGCGCAATTTCTGCTGATGTACGAGATGTCGCTGCCCTTTGGCCTGGATTTAAACAACCAGTTAAACATTGATAAAAGCGCTACCCGTATCAGTACCACACTGCAAAATCTCGGCAGCAAAGAGCTGACCGAGCTGGAGCAGCGGGCACTGCAGTATATGGCCGACAATCACCCGCAATACCAGGTAACTGCTGCCAGTGCCGCACTGATGTTTGCTCATATTGGTGAGCGCAATATGGCGTCGATGCTAAAAACATTGCCCGTGGCGCTGCTCTTAATATCACTTTTGCTGGTGTTCAGCCTTAAGTCCTGGCGTTTAGGCTTGCTTAGTGTCATTCCTAATCTGGTGCCGGCCATTATAGGTTTTGGTCTCTGGGGTCTGCTAAGCGGAGAGATCAACCTGGCTCTGTCTGTAGTAGCCGGCATGAGCCTGGGCATTATTGTCGACGACACCGTGCACTTTCTCAGTAAATATCAGTATGCCCGCCAGGAGGGCCGCGACACCGAAGCGGCGGTGCGTTATGCTTTTAGCAGTGTTGGCCGGGCGTTATGGATCACCACAGCGGTACTCTGTATTGGTTTTGCCGTACTGATGTTTTCCGGCTTCCGGCTTAATTCCGATATGGGCATGCTTACCGCTCTGATTATCGTAATAGCACTGGTTATTGATTTTCTGCTGCTACCAGCTTGCTTATTGCGCTTTGATAAAACCACGGAGAAAAACCATGTTTAGTTTGCTACGCACTGTCAGCGTTTTCTGTTTAATCTGGCTGGCCTTGCCATTGCTGGCTGATGATGCCGCCAAAGGCCGGCAAATAGCCGAAGAATTTAAACAGCGTGATCGTGGCTGGGGCGACAGTGAAAGTGAGCTACTGATGATTTTACGCAACGCCGCTGGCCAGCAAAGTGAAAGGCGCATGCGGACCTTAAGCTATGAAATGCAAGACGATGGCGACAAAGCACTGACCATTTTTGATGAGCCGCGCGATATCCGCGGCTCGGCATTTCTCAGCCATTCGCACCCTAATGCAGAAGATGATCAGTGGCTCTATTTGCCCAGCTTAAAACGTACCCGCCGCATTGCCAGCCGCAATAAATCCGGCCCTTTTATGGCCAGTGAATTTGCCTATGAAGATATGACCTCGTTCGAGCTGGAAAAATTTGCCTTTAACTACCTGCGCGATGAAAACCTGAACGGCGAGCTGTGCTTTGTCATAGAACAAAAACCAACAGACAGTTTCTCCGGTTACAGCACCACTCACGTCTGGATTGATCAACAGCACTACCGGCTGCAAAAAGTCGATTACTATGATCGCAAAGGCAGTTTACTGAAAACACTAACACTACATGATTATCAGCAATATCTGGATAAGTTCTGGCGGCCGCACCGGATGACAATGCTTAACCACCAAACCGGCAAGAGCACGGATCTGTTGCTGCAATCTATCCGCTTTGGCACTGGCCGTGTCGAAGCCGATTTTGATGTTGCCGCTTTGGAGCGGGTGCGGTGAAACCATTTTGGCCAGTGCTTATCTGGCTACTGGCAGCATTAGCCATAAGCCCGCCAGGCCGTGCTGACAGTACAACTGACAGCATCATTGTTGCGCCGGGCGAAACCCTGTGGCGCATTGCCACCCGGGTGAGACCGGATAACGATGTGGCCATGGCGCAGGTTATTTATGCTCTGTGGCAGGCCAACCCTGCTCTGCAGCAAGCGCCATCGCTGCACCAGTTGGCCAGTGGCACTCAGTTGCAGCTGCCTGCGCGCGAGGTCATGTTACAAACACCGGTGGCTAAAGCCCGCCACTGGTACAATCAGGCCCTGTCAGCTGTGGCTATGGCTCCGGCCGTGCAGCCAACACGAGCCACCACTAAGCTAGCGGCCAAAGCTGTAACTACTGCCACCAGCAAAATTAGCCAGGCAACCAGCACCGCTGCCAAACCTGAGGTCGTCAGTAGCACAGCTGCACAACCGGTCACGCAGGTTACTAAGCCGCCAGCCCCCGCTACGCCCTGGTATCAGGATATTCAGGCTGACTACACATTGGAGCTGCAGCAACGGTACTTTAGTGCCGATGGTGCGCAAGGCCAATCACGCCATCATAGCAGTGCAGCCTTTAGCGCCGAATGGTACTGGCAAAGTGCCGATCGCCGCCATCAATTGGCTTTGCAGCCCTATATGCGTTGGGATGCACGCGACAGCGAACGCAACCTGCTGGATTTGCGACAGGCTTATTGGCAATACGTGGGTGACGGTTACGATATTAAAGCCGGCGTCGACATAGTATTTTGGGGCGTGACCGAGTCACAGCATTTGGTTGATGTGATCAACCAAACCGATATTCTGGCCGATATTGATACCGAAACTAAACTGGGCCAGCCCATGCTGAACTGGAACCTGCATGGTAGCAACGGCAGCCTGGCCTTGTATCTATTGCCTTATTTTCGCGAGCGGCCTCTGGCAGGCCCGGACGGCCGCCTGCGGCCACCAGTGTTGGTTGACAGCGATAACCCACTTTATGAGTCGGGCCAGCAAGACAAAAACCTTGATTTTGCCCTACGTTTCAGCCGCCGGTTTGGTGCTGTGGATCTGGGCCTGAGCTATTTTGAAGGGAATAGCCGTGACCCGCTATATCAATTAACAACTGCAGGCAAGTTGCAACCGCTATACCTGCAAATGCAGCAGTTGGGTATCGACAGCCTGTGGATCTCTGGCAGCTGGTTATGGAAGCTGGAAAGCATCTATCGGAAGACCCGGCAGCAGGATTTTGTCGCCGCTACCGCCGGTTTTGAATACACCCATGTCGGCTTATTCGATTCAAATTGGGACTTAGGCTGGATTGCTGAGTATCAATACGATAGCCGCGGTCAGCAAGCAACAGGGCCCGGGCAAAATGATATCTTTATTGGCGGCCGCTTTGTGGCAAACGATGCCGCCGGCAGTGAAATACTGTTGGGTATACTGCAGGATTTAGGCCACAGCAGCAGCCAAAGCGGTAAGCTGGAAGCCTCTATGCGTCTGTCCAATAGCCTGCGCTTACGTTTGGACGCCTGGTTTTTCCGCAGTGAGCAGCCAACCGAACCTGGTTATATGATCCGCAACGACGACTACCTGCAGCTAAGTCTGGATTACTTCTTCTGACACCTTTACTGCACCTCAGGCTCTTGCACCGGTGCCTCCAGGATCAATTTCAGGTTATCCAGCCCCTGCTGTAAATCTGCGGCAATGATGTTTTCCACATCCATCACCAATAGCATCAAATTCATCGGATAGGGCATATGGCCACTAAAGCCCCAACTGACCCGGGTTTGCTGCGCTGTTATCGCCTCTGTCGTCATATAGGCCGGCGATACTGCGGCAAAGGGTTCAAAAAAGCGCAGTTCAAACTCTATGCGCTCGCCGTCCACTATAGCTTTAATCTCCTGCTCACCAACCCCAACATCAGGGTTGTCACTGTGCCAGGCCGATACAAAGCCAACAGTGCCATCTATGCCACGGTAAGATTTCTGCATCTGCGGGTCCATTGCCGCCCATACACTGAAGTTGTCCTGATTACCGAGAAAACGGATATAGTCAAACACCAGCTGCGCCGGCTGTTGAATAACCACCTGGGTTTCTACTTTATAGTCTTGCTTAACAAATAACGCTGTTAGCAGCGGTATCGCCAGCAGCACAACGCTGACCAGCAGTATTTTTTTTAGCATAGTGCATTATCCCTATTGTTATACGCTTACAACAATGCCGGCATTACGCCGCGGCTATTTTTCCGCTTAAACATAGCTGGCTTTTTATTAACACTCCAGTCAGCTATGCCAGCACGGAGATGTCAGCATCAATTGATGGCTAAATTCACCAGATGTTAGTCTTTTAAACCAAACAGCCCGGGCATGGCTTTTAGCTAACCATATGAATACTATAGCATTACACTTTGGCGTTAATTTTGCTGTTACTCTGCCAGACATTAATAAATACGATAAACCACAAGGACCTTTAATGAAAACTTCAATCTTAACTATCGCCACGGCAACCTTACTCAGTGGCTGCGTGATCTATGTCGGCAATGGTCATGCCGGCGACCTGCAGCATGAAGAGCGCAAACTGGCTGTTAGCGCAGTCGACTTACAACAATTAGTTGCCGACACCGGTGCCGGCAAACTGGCTATCCATGGCGAAGCAGGCCGCGACACTGTCGAGCTGGTGGCGAATATTTACTACTACGATGCGGCAGATATTCGTCTGTCACTACAAAGCCGCGGCAAGGCTGCTGTACTGGAAGCCGGCTTTAGTCAGTCGTTTTATCAGGGCAATAGCCCCTATATCGATCTGGTCGTGAAGGTTCCGGCACAGTTTGGCCTGAAACTGGACGACGGCTCAGGTGATAGTATTGTCAGCGGCCTGCAAGGCGATTTGGACATTGAAGACGGCTCAGGTGAATTGCGGGTCGAAGGTGGCAACAATGCCAATATTAAAGATGGCTCCGGCGATCTTACAATCAGCCAGCTCACTGGCTCGCTGCGCGTAGAAGACGGCTCAGGCAGCCTGCAAATCAAAAATATCGCCGGTGACGTAACGGTTGATGACGGCTCGGGTGATCTTACTGTGCGCGCGGTCGCCGGCAAAGTGACTATCGACGATGGCAGCGGCGATATTGAGATTGACGGTGCCGGCAGCCTGACCATTGTCGATAGCGGTTCAGGCGGCCTGAAACTGAATGCCATTGCCGGCGCTGTGCAAATTAACGATTAACTGCACAGTTTTGTTTTATTTTACGCCTGTGCATTTGGCTTAAGGCAAAACTACGGTAGCATTACGCCTTTGTGCTTAACATTCAGGCGTTATGACTACCGATACCGTATTTCCGCTTACCCAGCGCCAGCTGGAGCTCTGGTTTGACAGCCAAACCTTTCACCGTGCCCAGGCATATATGCAGGCCGGTAAGGTGGTAAAGCTGGAATACAACAGTGATTTGTCTGACATCAGCGCTCAGGTATGGGGCGCTGCCTTTACGCCCTACCGTCAATTTATTCAATTAAAGCACAACGACAACGGCTGGCAATTGCAAAACCGTTGTACCTGCCCGGTGGGTGCCAATTGTAAACACGTACTGGCGGTGCTGTTGCGTCTGCAGCGCGACTATCAACAAGATAAGCTAAAACTGGAACAACAACCGGTGCGGCAGCTAAACCAGTGGTTTGAGCAGGCCGAGCAACAACTGGCACCGCCGGTTGAAGTAAAAGATGTGGTGCTGTACCTACTGTCTTATGGCCAGGCCGGCTTGCAACTTAGCGCCCGTCGCGTACGCGAGAGTAAAAAAGGCGGTTACACCAAAGGCGTCGCAATAGGTAAATATGATTTAGTCAGCCCGGTGATACCCGCCTGGATAGAGCAGCAGGATTACCGCTTACTCAGCTATTTTCGCGCACAAAGCCTGCGCGATTTGCCTCTGCTGGAAGGTGACTGGGGTTATCAGTTACTGCAGCAGCTGCTAGACAGCGGCCGCTGCTTTTTTTCGGAGTCGCGTTTTAGTGTAGAGCGCGGTCCCAAACGGCCACTGCAGTTTTACTGGCAGGAAACCGCCGCCGGCCAACAACTGTGCTGGCAGCTGGACGACAGCGACCGCGATTTTGAATTGGTATATACCGATCCGCCTTGCTACTTCGACACCAGCTATTATCAAATCGGTGAACTGGATACCGTGCTAAGCGCCGCCCAGCTTAAACTGCTGAATAAAATACCACCGGTTCCCAAGCAGGCACTGGCGCCAACACTAAGCCGCTTGCAGCAAATGTTTAGCCAAACCAGTCTGCCATTACCCAAGGTGGACGGCATTGCGCATATTACCGCGCCCCCCCGGCCGGTATTGCAACTTAAAATGCTGCCGCATGCAGCAAAAGGCCGCAGCGAGCCAACCGCATTGCTGCAGTTTCAATATCAAAACCATTTATTGCCGCTGGATTTATTTACCGCCCAAACCGAACTAAACCTTAATGGCCAGCAGCTGTTTATCCGCCGCGACCGGGCGGCAGAAACTGCCGCCGTCGAGCAACTGCTCAGCTTTGAGCTGGTGCAACTGTCCGCTTTGCCCGAACCTTACCAGCAGCATAGTGCCTTTGGTACCGCAGCCGGACCGGATAACCCGCTGTTATGGCAACCATTATTAGATGCGCTGCCAGAGCTGGCCAACCAGGGTTGGCATATTGCCCGAGATGACAACTTTAAGCTGGATATATTAAACGGCGATCCCTACCTGCAAGTACAGGATAACGCCGCCGGTGGTTTTGCCCTGGCAATACAGGTTGATATTGACGGCACTCAGGTGCCGCTGTTGCCGCTGATCAGCCAATGGCTGCGCCAGTATGGCTTGCCCGACGCCGGCAAACCAATTTGGCTATCTCTACCACAGGGTAAGCTGGCATTAAATGCCAGCCTGATCCAGCCGTTTATTGATACCATTATAGAGCTGCTAAACCCGAATAGGCCGCAATTCAGTATTGACCTGCCCGCCTACAAAGCGGCTTTACTGCCCGGCGAAAGCAGCAAGGATATTCAATATTTAAACGCCCAGCGCGCCCAGCGCTTAAGTAGCCAACTGCATGACTTTAATGGCATTAGCCAGTGTGATGTCCCCACCGGCTTACAGGCACAACTACGGCCCTATCAGTTGCAGGGGTTAAGCTGGCTGAATTTTCTGGTTGAATTTGGCCTCGGCGGCATACTGGCCGACGATATGGGCCTGGGTAAAACTCTGCAAACCTTAAGCCTTCTACTGTGGCAAAAACAAAGTGGCCGCTTTGTGCATCCGGTATTAATTGTCTGCCCAACCAGCTTATTGGGTAACTGGCTGGCAGAGGCCGCCCGCTTTACGCCACAATTGCGGGTATTACAAATTCACGGTAATAAACGCCAGCCGCTGTTCAATGAACTGGCCGACTACGATGTAATTGTTACCAGTTACCCACTGGTAGTGCGCGACCACAAATACTATCAAAACCAACCGCTTAGCGCAGTTATTCTGGATGAAGCCCAGCATATAAAAAATGCAGGCAGCCAGGCAGCAAAAGCAGTACGCTTACTAAAAGCCGACTTTAAACTGGCGCTTTCGGGCACTCCACTGGAAAACCATCTGGGTGAATTAAAATCTATTTTTGATTTTGTCTTGCCCGGCTTGCTGGGCAACGACAATCATTTTAATCAGGTATACCGCAAACCGATTGAAAAACACGCTGACACCGAGCGGGCTCATGCGTTAAAAAGCCGCATTGCGCCCTTTATGTTACGCCGTACCAAGGCACAGGTGGCCAGCGAGTTGCCGGATAAAACTGAAATTGTGCAACTGCTGGAGCTGGAAAGTGATCAGCGTAACCTGTACGAAAGTATCCGCCTGGTAATGGAAACCAAGGTGCGCGAAATGTTTGTGCAAAAAGGCGTAGCCGCCAGCCAAATTCAGTTTCTTGATGCCTTATTAAAACTACGTCAGGCCTGCTGCGATGCACGTTTAGTGCCGGTAGAACATGCGCGCTCAGTGCAAAGCAATGCCAAGCTGCAATGGCTGCGCGACACCCTACCAGACATGCTGGAAGAAGGCCGCAACATTTTATTGTTCAGCCAGTTTGCCAGCATGCTAACGCTGATTGAAGACGAGCTGAATGCGCTCGGCATCAGCTACAGCAAACTAACCGGCCAAACCAAGCATCGCCAGCAGCAAATCGATGCCTTTCAAAATGGTGAAACCAGGGTGTTTTTAATCAGCTTAAAGGCCGGCGGCACCGGCTTAAACTTAACGGCCGCCGATACGGTAATACATTACGATCCCTGGTGGAACCCGGCAGCCGAAGCCCAGGCAACCGATCGGGCTCACCGCATTGGCCAACACAAGGCAGTGTTTGTCTATAAACTGATTGCCGCCAACACAGTCGAGCAAAAGGTTCAATTATTACAACAACATAAACGCCAATTAGCCGACCAACTCTTTGCCGGCGGTCAGGGGCAGCCGTGGCAGGGTAAAGCCGAAGATCTGCTGTCTCTGTTTAGCTAGGCAGACGTGGCAACCGCAGCTGGCCATACTATTTTGGCATTTTGCAAAACAGGCGTTACGCTTGATTAATTACCGCAATGACAAAAGGTTAGCCTATGCGCTTATTGACAATAGTATATTTCAGCCTGGCTTTGGCCGGTTGTGGCGGCAGTGATAACGATAATGCTGTCAGCGGCGGCAGCAATGTTAATTGGCAACCGACAGCTGGCAACGACTGGGGCATAAGCACCGCCGCAGCTGAGGGCCTGAATGCCGACCGCTTAAGCACCGCCTTTAACGACGCCGCCAACCTGGCACCCATGTATGCGCTGCTGGTAGTTCGTAACGGTAAACTGGTCGCCGAGGCCTATTATCACGGCCAAAGCAGCGCGACCTTACAACATCTGCGATCGGTCACGAAAACCATTACCATGTTAATGATAGGCAAGGCGCTGGAGCAGGGTGCGATAAGTTCAGTGCAGCAGCCAATCAGCGATTTTTTTGATGCTGACTACGCTGACCTGCTGGGCGACAAAGCCACTATTACGCTGGCGCAATTACTGGATATGAGTAGCGGTATCAGCTGGGATGAAAGCACGGCGCAGGGTTATAACGACTGGGTAACGGCCGCCGATCCGGTGCAGTATGTATTACAGCGCCAGGTGGTTACCACCCCGGGCAGTCACTTTAACTATAATTCCGGCACCTCACACCTGTTGTCTTACATTCTAACCAAAGCAACCGGCCTGTCGCTGGCAGAATATAGCCGGCAGCATTTGTTTCAACCGCTGGGGATCAGCCAGTACAGCTGGGAAACGCTTAATGACGGGCTAACTAATGGTGCCGCCGGTCTGACGTTACGCGCCCGCGATCTGGCCAAAATAGGCCTGTTACTGCAACAACAAGGCCGCTGGCAATCCCAGCAAATTATAGCCGCCAGTTGGCTGTTACAGGCCGCTGAAGTTAGCCAGAGTCTGACATCAGCCGTCGGTGGCCTGACACTGCACGGTTATGGCCAACAATGGTGGCTGGGCAGCAGCAGCGTAGGCGCGGCACAGCTGGCCTGGGGCTATGGCGGCCAGTTTGTGTTAACCATTCCCGAGCAAAACCTGACGGTAGTGTTATATCAAAATTTTCGCGCCGGCGTTGCCGGCCAGTCTGACAGCGCTATGCAGGTTATACGGCAGCATATTTTGCCGGCACTGCAGTAGCACTGCACGGTGTTTGCCAGTGCGCTAGTTATTTAGCATAAACACCATGCTTACAAATTAGCCACATTGAGCACAAAGTGTCTCATTGACCCTGTGTCATAGTGGCTTTAGGCTTAGTAGATACTTACTTCACACTGTTAAGCCGCAGGTATAACGACAATGAAAAACCTGACCGAACACCTAAGCCAGTATGCCCGCTATCACCGCGACGAGCGCAATATATTGACGCATTATTTTGGCATTCCGCTGATTGTGATTGCGATTTTTGGCTTACTCTGGTGGCCGCTGTTTACCGTTGCCGGTGTCAGTGTAACGCCCAGCTTAATCCTGTTTGTTGTCTCCGCGCTGTTCTATTTCAGCCTTGATCTGCGTTTTGGTATCGTTATGTTGTTGTTCAGCGGCGGCTGTCTGGTGGTAGCAGCTAACTTTGCCGCGCAAAGCGATGTGATCTGGCTCGGTGGCTCAGCGGCGTTATTCGTTATCGGTTGGATACTGCAGTTTGTTGGCCATTATTTCGAGGGTAAAAAGCCGGCTTTTGTCGATGATCTGGTCGGCCTGTTAATAGGGCCTTTGTTTATCATGGCAGAACTGGGCTTTTTACTTGGCCTGCGCAAACCACTGCAGCAGGATATTGAGCAAATTGCCGGCAAAACCCATTAGTCAGGCCGGGTTCAGGCTTAAGCGTTAAAACAGACGACGAATAAATCACTGAAGTAAGCGGTAGTGAATGCAGTATTTCTCTTATTTTATTAGCAGCATATTGCTGCTTATCTCCAGCCTTTGCCTGGCAGCACCGGCTAACTTTGACCAGGCAAAAAAGCTGTCGCAGCAAATTCATGCGCCTGAAGCCACAAGCTTTTATTGCGACTGCGATATTCATTGGCAGGGTAAAAAAGGCCTGCCGGATTTAGCCGGCTGTGGTTATCAGGTGCGTAAAAATGCACAGCGTGCCGCCAGAATAGAATGGGAGCACGTGATGCCAGCCTACCACTTTGGCCACCAGCGCCAATGCTGGCAAGAAGGCGGTCGCAAAAACTGTGTAAAAACCGACAGCGTGTTTCGCGCCATGGAAGCCGATTTATACAACCTGATGCCAGCCATTGGCGAGGTAAACGGTGATCGCAGCAACTACCGCTTTGGCGTATTGCCATCCACGCCGTCTCAGCACGGTGCCTGCCCGGTAAAAGTCGATTTTAAACAAAAAGTATTCGAACCCGCCCCTAAGGTGCGCGGCGATATAGCGCGGATATACTTTTACATGGCCGACAAGTACAACCTTAACCTGTCACGCGCCCAGCAACAGCTGTTTATCGCCTGGCACAAACAAGACCCGGTAACCGAGCAAGAGCGCGAGCTAAACCAGCGTATTGCCCGCGAAATGGGCCACGACAACCCCTTTGTTAGCGGCGTACGCGAGTGGAATTTAGGCTACCGGCCCACCGGCTATGGCGTGGTGGTAGAGCAGTGATCACTCTTTGATCACTTCCAACTCCAACTCATAATCCCCAGAGCCAGTTTCTCCCTTAATAACCAAGAAATGCTCCCCTCGCTCTTCTGTGCCAAACTCCCACATATCATCACGCTTTGTCTCTATGCGATCCCAAGTAAGGCGTTTCTTTGCCGGGTTT
>JAHJZX010000025.1 GCA_018826295.1 Gammaproteobacteria bacterium | reverse complement strand
CCTTTGCCCCAGCTTCATGCTGCTTGATAGCTTTGATGATTTGTTCTTCGGTATAACGTTTTTTCATTTTGAGATCTCCATTGACTCCATTTTATTGGAAATCTCATCAATGTCATGGTGTTAAAATCGGGGGAAAGGTCACAATGAATAAATAAAAAATCAAACATGAAACAAAGTTTAAATAAAAACCATGCCACTCATGGTAATTTGACCTTTCAACCACAGCTGCAGGAAAATCAGAGCGATCTAAATCATCATTAAGAAAATATACATACCCTCGAGAATCAGGAATAACAAACTTGAAAGAAAAATTATCTATAAAGCAGAAGTAATATTCCTCACCTAGCTTCGTCAAACTGCCTACCCCGACACGCACCTCTCCTTCAATTTCAATAGCGAAATCATTTGGTTTCAGACGGACATAATTACCTCCACCCCTACCTGCACTGTCAGAGCTTTCAAGAACTCCTAGCGCACAAAACAAATCCTGTTCAGTAACTAGTGCATTTTTATAGTTAAAATAGCTAAAAGCAAAACTCAGTGATAAAACTAAAACAATTGCTTTAAACCCAAATAAACCGTTTAACTTCATTTAAAACCTTTAAATTTAGTAGTTATACCAATACTGACAATACGAATGAGAATACCAGTACTTTTCCGAAAATGGCTTTGGGGGAATGTAATCAAGTTCAATCCAGTTCTTTACTTTTGAGTCAATGATGCCCATCATCAAGCTTTGCCTTATAATTAAAAAGTCATTTTGATAACGAATAAGCTTACCTCATGATTTCCCTCCACGTTTAAAAAAGCACAATGCAAAAAGCGCCATAAAAATAAAAAATAAGGTTCTAAAAAATAGAATTAAGCCGTCAGCACTTTTCATGTAATCAAAGTACTTTTCTCGTTCAATTGTGTAATCCGCCACAACTGGCCCACCAACAAGTTCTAAATGACTCACTCGTGGCGTATACTTCTTGGAAGTAAAATCAGATTTTGGGTGCACTTTTACCAGCACCTCTTTACCTGTTAAATCGCCATATTGTTTAAGAGTCTTTCTACCTATCCACAGTGTAAAACCCAGTGTTCTATCGCCAGATTCTAAAGTTAACCAGCCGGTGCCTTTGTTTTGTCGGCCACTAATAGACACAACCTTGCCTTGTATTGACAACATCTGCTCAACAGGTGGGTAATCTCCCAGCGTCCAATTCCAACTCATAAACCAGAACAAACCGGACATAAACATCAAAGTAAACAACAACGCTTTGGCAATTTTCATTTAACGCTCCCTTACCCCTTCATCTACCGCTTTAATCACCGGTGACAATAAAAACTCTATAACCCGTCGCTGGCCGGTTTTTACTTCTACTGTTACTGCCATATTGGAGCCAAGTTGCACGTTTGTGGCTAATGCCGAGCGCTTTATCGAAAAACTAAATAACACAGCCCGCTAATAGGCGGGCTGCAAAACCGGCAGTGTATTATTGCTCTAATGCCTGTTGTGACGGGGAGTTAAGATGCTGTTTTAAAAACCTGTCCATCGCTTTAAAGGTTTGCAGCCGGTGGCTGTTGGTGCTGAGGTAATGATCGCCGTCTTCCAGTTCAATGTACTGCACGTCCTTGTTTTCGCTTTTTAGTGCTTTATACATAGCAACACTTTGCTTTACCGGCACACTGCGGTCTTTAGTGCCATGCACCAGCAGCACAGGCAGCTGAATTTTGTCGGCGTGGTTGACAGGAGAGCGCTGTTCCAGCAGGTCAAAATCGTCACCAACCTGCTTTTTTACCACTTCATAGTTGTTGTATCGGCGATGCGACTTAACCAGAGCTTCAACATCCGTCACACCGGCAAAGCTTACTGCACACTGATACAGATCCGGGGTTTTTACCGCGCCCATTAGCGCGGCATAACCGCCGTAACTGGCTCCGACTATGCATATGCGCTTGGGATCGGCGATGCCTTTATTAATTAACCAACGGGTGCCGTCTTCGACATCGTCCTGCATTTGCAAGCCCCAGCCCTGCAGGCCCATTTGCTTAAAGTCAAAACCATAGCCGTGTGAGCCGCGAAAGTTCATTTGCAACACTGCATAACCACGGTTGGCAAAAAACTGTGTCCAGTAATCAAAACCCTCGTCATCAAAGCTAATTGGGCCACCGTGCGGGAAAATAATAGTTGGCACAACCCCCTGCTGATAACCTAGCGGTGTGGTCAGGTAGCCTTCGATGTTCAGGCCGTCACGGGCCTGGTATTGAATTTTCTGTTTGGCAACCATTAACTCAGGATCGAGCTGGCTGTACTTGTCCAATAAAAAGGTCATCGACTTTTCTTTACGGTCGCCAAGCAGATAACTGCCGGGGCTGGTGGCACTGCTGGTTTCAATAATGTAGCGGTTTTTATCATGGCTCATGCTGACAATATGGTTGTCTGCATCTGGTAAAGCCTTGTCTACTGCTTTTTGAAACGCCTGATAGTCAGCATCAACATACTCTTCGCCAATGGCAATCACCTTATTGTCTTGCCAGGAATAGCTGATGTCGGCCGGTACATCGTAGTTTTCATCGGCTTTAACCAGTTGTAATGTTGGCTGGGCGGCCGATAGATCAGTTTTAAATATCGCCAGCTTGCCTTCGTGGTAAGCTGACACATACAAAATATTCGGATCAGCGTCGAAGCCTATAGGCCAGACTTCCTGCTCGGAGAACAGCTCAAACTGCCATAAAGTACGAAACTCTTTAGTGTCGAGCATTTTCTCCTGTACTTCAAAGCGGGTATCATCACGAAACAAAGCAATGCGAGGCCGGTGCTGACGATCTGCCACCCAGTCGTACAAGTCTTTACGCGCATGTGCCACCATTTCATGCAGCTCGCCGTTCAGGCTCACTTTAACCACACTGGTGCCAGTGCCATAGCTAAAGCCATCTAGCGCCAGTAATATGTTGTGTTCATCCTCTGGCATTAAAGCAACAATATTCGATTGAAATTGCGGCGTACGCACCAGTTTACGTTGTAACTGGCCATTCACAACGCTTCGGTTTTTACCGGTTTCTACATCAATTAGCATCAGGCGGGTTTCAGTTACCGGCGTACCATAACGATGTGAGGCATACGCAGCACGCATCAGCAATTGTTTATTGTTGGCCCAGATCACCGAGTAAATTCTCAGGTCGCGACTGTCAGCTTTAACCAGGTATTTTTGCTCACCAGTTTGTAAATCAAATAATTTCACCAGTACTAACTGCTCTTTTTCAGTATCAAGTGTCTGGATCATCGACAGCTTGCTACCATCAGGCGACAACTTAAGTTTGTCGATCGCCGGCGCACTGGCAAAGGCTTCAACCGGTAATTCTTTTGCTGCAGATACAGCAGACAACACCGCCCCCAATAATAAGGCGCAGACAGCGGACAACTTCATTGTTAACATTCCTGATATCATTATTTTTTGCTGCGGCAAAGTAGCAAAAAACCTTACTACTGGCAAAATATTTCACAGACGTTAACAATAAAAGCCGTATAAAAACAAAGCCCACAAATGCAGGCTTTATTTTTACTAAGTTGTAACTGCAGGATTTGCTGCTTTTATTTATTTCGCTTTAACGAACGAGAAGATAATGCAAGCAGCCCTAGCCCCAATAAAGCAATTGAAGCCGGCGCAGGTACGTCATTAAAGTCTGGTGCGGCCTGATCAATAAAAAACATATCCATACCAAAACAAAATGCATCATGCTGATGCCCTGGTTGACCGTGAACGGTGCTGGCAGATGTAAAGCGCACAGTGTCAACTGCATCGAAATTTGAGCTTAAATAAATTTGTGGGTCGGTCTGTAGCGGGCTGCCGATATTGTTCACGCCAACAAACCCCCAAGTGTCAGGCGTCAATAATAAACGTTCTAACATCACACCACCGGCCCAGGCCTCGACATAGGTTTCTTCAGCACCGGAAGCCGAGCCTCCACCGACGATTGTATTGCTGGTTAGGATAAAATAGTTTAAATCAAAGACGCCGCCATTGGATTTTTTGATCTCCATTGCCTGTAAACCATTTTGCCAATGCGCATGAACAACGCTGTTTGAAGCGTTGTAGTAATTACCTACATATTCAAAACTACCAATGAAATCAAACACAAAACCATCTTCTTCATAGTAGTCAACGGATGAACATAGCGTCACATCTGTTGTGTTGCAGCTGGCACCACTATTCAGATAAGCCGTACCACCGGTGAAATCAATAATTGCCGCCTGGGCCAGACCGCTAAAACCGACTACGCAACCGGCAACAAGGTTGATTAAACTCTTTTTCATCTTAAATCCTTTAATATTATTATTTTGCCTGAATAAGCGCCGAAAGCATTAGCAAAAACCACGCCAAACAATAAGCCATTGATTTTACTATATTTACAAAAGCCAAGATGAAGAACTGTAAAATAACCAGACATTTTTTATCGGAATAACAATAAGTTAGATATTTTCAAATTAGTCCAGCTCAATAAAGGGATTGCTGCCCGCAACAAAGCTGAACATGTTAAAGCAAAACAAAGCCCGCTTGCGCGGGCTTTATATGACCCTATAGGTTGGTGACAATAAGCTTTGCTGTTGTTAGCGTCGGTAGATTAAGGCGTTAAAAGCGCTGTACTGTTACAGCTATAAAAGTCCGGCACGGCTTAGTTAAACAGACATAAAAAAAACCACCTAAATTAAGGTGGTTTTTTATTTTATTACAAAAGATTAGTAGTAAAGCTGCTCCAGCGTTGGTGCTGTCGGCAAATTGCCATCCAGCGCGGCATCATCGTCTGCATCAAAGGCATTTAGTGCATCGACTAAGCTGGCGTGCTGCACGGCAACGTCGGCTACATTAGTCAGCAAAGACTGCATTTGCGGCGTGTTATACCAAACCCCTGCAGGTGCTCCCTGCGCCAGATAGCCTAACTCGTTTGCCAACTCAGACTGTGGCAACGAATTGTCAAACAGCCACTGCGTAGAACCGCTGATTACGTCGCTAACAGCCGTTACAGGTGCTACGTCAGCCACTGAATCCGCCTCTGTCACCTCTGTCGCATCGCTTAGTAACGCATTAGCCAACTCAGACTGTGGTAGGTCATTGTCATTTGCCAACGCATTCCCAGCGCTAAACTGGGCTATCGACAAGCCAAGTTGCTTAAGTAACCTATCTGTGGTTGATGCTGGCAACACACTGACGCGCTGACGCAACTCATCTTTCAAATCTGAGCTGATAACACCGTTATCATTATCAAAGGATTGAGAGCTTGACATCAGCTGACCATCAGTACTAAATGCCTGCGCAGATGCCAGCATGGCATTGGTTGAAAATGCAGTTGGCACTTCAGACACCGCAGCATTAATATCAGCAGCACTGATTTGCTGACCATCTGCAAAGCCAATAGAAGTTAGCTGATAATCGTTACCGGCAAACCAATTTTGTACTGTAACCGTATCGCTGCTGTCGGTTAACTGCAGTACCAAATTATTACCCTCGCGATAATACTGCACCTCTGATTTGGCAATACCTTCGCCGAATAACAGCCGGTCGTCTTTGCCCGCTTCAGCATCGAAGTTGTTAATGATGTCCTGGCCGTCACCGCGACTAAACAGGTACGTATCATTACCCCGGCCACCCAGAAGATAATCGTTACCCGCACCGCCACGCAGGCTGTCATTGCCATTAGCGCCGTCGATAAAGTCATCGTCAGACGAACCGACAATAGTTTCTGCCTCACCAATGCCAACAAACACATTACCAAAGCCACGTTCATCCGGTAAATCGGTATACACCGGTGAGCCTTGCGGGTTGGGGTTACTCAGGCCAAAGGCACCAAATATCTGGTTAGCGCTAATCTCACCACCGGCAGCAAAGCGAATTGTTGGCACCACATAGTCACCACCCAGGAACCAGTTTTTCAGGGTAACTTTGTCACTGCCGCCACCAATGTTTAACACTAAATCGTTACCCGACTTCATTAAACCACTGGCTACCTGATTAAAGCTAATGCCCTCGAACAACAACACATCCTCGCCACCGCCACTGTTATCAATAGTGTCATGGCCGCTACCGGCACTAAAGACATAAGTATCGTTGCCCCGGCCGCCAAGCAAGGTGTCATTACCTGCACCACCATTTAATGTATCGTTACCATGCGAACCGGCCAATGTATCTGCCGCCGCACTGCCATTTAGCGTATCGTTGCCAGCGGTACCGTGCACAGTGTTAACGACTGGTGCGTCACCTGTAGGCATGGCTAAACCAAAAGCACCAAAGATTTGTGCTGCACTAATGCTGCCGCCGGTTTCAAACTCAAAGCTTTCCACCAGACTATCACCGCCAAGGAAGAAGTTGGTTAAGGTAACGCTATTGTCACTACTACCATTAACTTTCAGAATCAGATCATTACCGCTTTTAGTTAACCCTGATCCGACCTGGTTAAAGGTGATACCGTTACTGAAAATAACTTTATCGGTACCAGCAAGCTCGGTAATCACATCCTGACCAGAATGATAGATATAACTATCGTTACCACTACCGCCGAATAGCCGATCATTGCCGGCCAGGCCGGTTAACTCGTCATCGCCAGCACCGGCGAGTAATACATCATTGCCGGCTGTGCCGGTTAACGTATCATCACCGCCTAAGCCCGGTGTAACATCGCCGCCCTGACCTGGGTCAACCGGATCAGTCGGGTCTGTTGGATCAACTGGGTCAACCGGATCGACTGGATCAACAGGGTCTGTCGGATCTACCGGCTCTTCCCCACCGCCGGCAATAGCCGCAGCGATCTGTTCAGCGCTAATCATATTGCCGCCACTGGGCTGCACATAGCTTATTTCGGCATCGCCGCCTAAGAAGTGGTTCAGCACCCGCACGCTTTGTGCTTCATCACCATCAACCTGGATCAGTAAATCATCACCGTCCTGGCTAAAGCTTAAACGCGATGCATCGATGCCATTGGTAAAGAATACGCCGTCAAAGCCACCATCACTATTGTCGATGGTGTCCTGACCAGTCTGCGGGTTATAAACATATTTGTCATCGCCGCTACCGCCAACCAGTAAGTCGTTGCCGGCACCACCCACAAGGGTGTCGCTACCGGCACCGCCATAAAGTTTGTCGTCACCAGCACGGCCATCAATATAATCATCACCGGCCTCAGCCTGTATTACATCAACCTGCGCCGAACCAAACAAACTATCATCGCCAGCAGTGCCCAAAGTAACCAGCTGCGCTTCAAGTTGTGCGGCGGTTAATTCAGTACCATCGGCAAAGCTTAACAGGTTAAGTTTGTAATGGGCCGAGCCGGCAAACCAGTTTTGTACCGTGATGCTGTCGCTGCCATTACTGTGGCGGATAAGCAAATCACTGCCACTGCGGATAAACATCAAATCATCCGCCACAATGCCTTCGCCAAACGCTAACGTATCGTTTGACGCCTCAACATTGCTGTACGCCTCACCCTGTCGGCGTTCAATAATGGTATCGGCGCCATCACCCAGGTTAAACACATAGGTATCATCGCCAAAGCTGCCATAGATAGTGTCTTCGCCTTTACCGCCTTCCAGCGTATTGCTGTTTTGCGTCCAGGCATCGCTATGGGCGATTAGAGTGTCGTTGCCGTCGCCACCGCGCAGCGTGTCGGCGTCTTTGCCTTCAAGCACATCATCGCCAGCGCCGCCATCAAGTAAACCGATGCCAATGATATGGTCGTTGCCGTCTTCGCCGTATAGCTCGTTGTTGCCTTCTATTGCTCGAATATAATCATTACCTGAACCGGCATAGACAATATCATTGCCAACGTCACCATAAATTCTATCATCACCTGCTTCTGCCGTGATCGTGCCGCCCTGCCGAGTCGCGGAGATAAGGTCATCTACCTCAGTCCCCAGCAAAGCCCTCGCATAAAGTTCTTCACCCAACCAGCTAACGCCATCAGCAAATTGAAATTGGCTATCGGTAATAAAGTTCCGCTCACTACCGTAACTGCCAAAGAAATGTTTGATAATAACGGTATCGCCGGTCAAAGTGTTAATCAGTAAAACGTCACTCGAAGGCAAATGATATATTGCTTCATCAATTTGTCTGCGCACAACAATGTGTCGTGAATCTGTATCAATAAACCGGAAAATGCTGACATCAGAAGTGTCGTTTACAATATCACTTTCACTTCCTTGCTCAAACACATAGGTATCAACACCATACCCCCCTCTAAGCAAATCATTACCGGCACCACCGTTTAGGACATCATCGCCGGCCTCACCAAATAACTCATCATTACCTGCACCGCCATGCAAAGTATCATTGCTGGCGTAACCGTATAGGGTATCGTTGCCGTCCGCGCCCTGCATCGCCAGCATTTTCACCTGCTCCACTGTCCATACCGTGCCATCCACAAAGCGGATTTGCTCCAGCTGATGGGCACTAAACCCATCATCCCAGAAGTAGCTATTTACGGTAATTCGGTCCGTGCTATCAGCCAGCGCCAGCACCAGATCGTTGTCTGAGCGGGTAATTAGGATATCTGCCGGGGTTATATCTTGGCCAAATACTATCGCATCGGTTTTGCCGGTACTAGTGTCGTAGTTGTTGATAGTGTCCTGACCCCAACCTCGGTTAAAGCGGTATTCATCACTACCGCCATAGCCTCTTAAATCGTCGTTACCTACACCACCGTCTAATACATCATCCGTTTCAAAACCGGAAAGCTGATTATCGTTTTCATCACCGGTAATAGTGCGTACGTCTATCTCAACCTGCGCCAGGTTAAGTTGCCGGCCATCGGCAAATTCCACCGATTGCAACTTATATCCGAAGACATTGCTGAACCAGTTGTCCACTGTTACAGTATCTGAACTACCTATGATGCGAAATACCAAAGCATTCCCGGAACGATAGTACTCCACATCATCCAATGCGATACCAGCTTTAAATACTAAACGATCGTGTTTGTTCGGATTGTTATAATCACCACTGTCATGATTATCGATTCTGTCTTGGCCATCGCCGCGACCGAACTGGTAGGCGTCATTCCCAGCCCCACCAATCAAATTATCATTTCCCGTGCCTCCCTCCAGCACATCGTCTCCGGTGCTACCTTCAAGTCGGTCATTACCTGCACCACCGTATAATTGGTCATTGCCGGTTTCGCCATGCAAGGTGTCGTTGCCTTCGACGCCATACAGCACATCGTTGCCAGTGCCACCATACAGCGAGTCGTTGCCTGCTTCGCCGTGCAGTTCATCATCTCCTTCCTGACCATACTGCACATCGTCACCCGATCCTCCATGCAACACATCATTCGTTGCATAACCATACAACGTATCGTTGCCATCTGTACTTTGCATCGCCAGCGCTTTAACTTCACTTACATTCCACACCGAGCCATCAGCAAATCTGATCTCTTCCAGCTTATACGCACTGGCTCCATCATTTTTAAAGTAGTCGTTTATTGTTATACGGTCAGCGCTATCCTCCAACGATAACAATAAATGATCACCTTGTCGGGTAACACGAATATCTGTGGGTGCAATGCCTTCAGCAAACACTATCGCATCGGTCTTATCGGTACCGGTATCGTAGTTGTGGATAGTGTCCTGCTCCCAACCCCGGGCAAAGTGGTATTCATCACTGCCATCACCACAAGAAAGCGTATCATTGCCTTCACCACCGATAAGCACATCATCTCCCGCTTCGCCATGCAGATCGTCGCTGCCCTCACCGCCAAGCAGCAAGTCATGACCGCTACCGCCATATAGAGAGTCATGTCCATCCTCACCATATAAAGCGTCATCCGCGTCATTACCATAGAAACGATCACTACCTTGGCCACCATGCATCACATCCTTGCCGGCGTAGCCATAAGCAACATCATCAGAATTGGTGCCAATATATCTCGATGCTTGCACCATGGCAGTTTCAAATGCCAAGGTTTGACCATCAGCAAATTCAAAAAAACTAACAGAGTATTGGGATGACATAAACACATTAGCAACAATGATGGTCGTCACATTGTTTTCGCTTTGAATTTTAATAATTAGATCTTTTTCACTACGGCTAAAACTCAGTTGCTCGGGTGTAACCCCTTCTGAGAATTTAACTCTATTAATATCACTAGTACCATTATTAAACTCCTGAACAGTATTGTAGCTACCATCAGCGGCAATAATATAAGTATCATTTCCTGCTCCACCGATCAGCAAATTAGTACCCGTTCCACTAACTAACGTATCGTCACCGCTACCGCCATTCAGTAAGTCGTCACCTTCATTCCCATATAAAATATCATTACCTCTCCCGCCGGATAACTCATCATCACCAACATCGCCATGTAATTCGTCATCGCCGTCATGACCAAACAACCGATCATTACCAACGGCCCCATTAATAAAGTTATTACTGTTATCACCATGCAACTCGTCATCATTTTCTGTTGCAATACCCGTTGATAACAATAATTCAAGCTGAGCCTGCGACCAAACTGAGTCATGACTATTAGCATCGGAGAAAACCACATTAACTATTTTGGCGACGCTGTGTTGGAAAAAGTTTATAATGCGGATTTCATCATCCTCACTGTATCTCAGGATCGCATCGAGACCTTCCCGTCTTAAAACAATATCTTGAGAGAAAATACCATCCGCAAAGATTATTTGATCAACATCTCCTGTTGTCCCTTGATTATCGATAACATCAAGTCCGCCTCCCAGGTCGAACAGATAACTATCGCTACCCTTGCCACCAATCAAAACGTCATCGCCCTGGCCACTTTGCAATAAATCATTGCCATTACCACCAATTAAACGATCATGACCGTTGTCGCCGAATAAAATATCATCACCATCGCCGCCATTTAGTTCGTCGTTCCCTTCACCGCCATAAAGCGAGTCATTGCCGCCATCACCAAACAATTTATCGTCGCCGTCATCGCCATGCAGAATGTCGTTACCATCCTTGCCATAGATAATATCGTTACCGCCTAGGCTCGAAATTTCCTCGCTGTCTGCTGAACCATGCAATTCATCATCACCGTTTGATATGTTTTGCGACTCAATATTGATTTGCCCAAATTGCGACGGACCAACCTCCAATGTTGAACCATCACTAAATACTATGGCGTCAATATAACGCCGCGTAGCACCTTCTTTGTCAAAGTGAGAATCAATACGCAACACATCTCTTGTACCCAATATTTCAATGACCAGATCGTCAGCCTGACGGTAGAGCTTAATATCAGCCATAGTCAGGCCATCCATCAGTTCTACAATATCGCGCCGACCTTGATCAGTATCATGGTTTTGAATACGATCATGGCCATGACCTATACCAAAGCGGTAAGTGTCATTGCCTTTACTATCAATTAAAGTATCATCACCAGAACCGCCATCTAATACATCGTCGCCTGGATTACCATATATTTTGTCATTACCCCCCAAACCAAATAAATAGTTGTTACTCGCAGTACCTACAAGTACATCATCACCATCAGTTGCTTGCTTAATAGCAGCCAGCACAATACCAACTGTTTCATCTGAATAATCGTCAGCTGCACCCAAAGCAATAAATCTATCAATAGCGTTAGTTAAATTTCTAATATTATCATCAACATAAACGTTAACCCCTCTGACAGCTTGTGCAACATCCTGCAGCATATCTTTTGCAGAATCGGGGTTAGACTCTGCGTACTCGAACAGCATAACGGTTAATTTATCAAAGTTTCCTTGCCAAAACTCATCAATACCTGAAATCCAAGAATCATGTTCATTACTTACAGCCCAATCAACAGCCTGAAAAAATTCATACAAGTACGTTTGCGAGGCCAATTGATAGAAAACCGTATCAACTATTCTCATGAAAACTTCGTTATACATTGAAGCGTATTGCTGCCCAGAACCTCTAGGATTTGGCATACGCTCAGCATAAAACACTTCCATTGCCTCTATTCTTCTGGCATCAATAGAAAGACCCTTAAAACTTTTGTAATCCCCTTCAGATTTTGTCCATTTAAATATTATACTTTCAACAAGTGACTGCCTTTCTTCCCGGTTACCTGCTTTTAAAAAATCAATAACCAAGGCCCGTAGTTCTCCAGTTTCATCTCTAGCCATTGCCTGATGCAAAGAATGCGAAAAACCGAATCCAACTACATCCGGTAAAAAGCTGTTTATCAGAGGCTCCTTGATAATTTCCTCTCGCCTATCAACCATATTATTAACAAACCAGACATCGGTCATCATTCTGGTTTCACCAACAATGGTGGTAAAACTACCTACCTCACGATGTTCATTGCCATACTCATCAACATAGTGTTGATTTACATAACTTAATGAAAGGGATGCAACACCTACATCAGAAAGACCAAATAACTCTGCAGCATCAGATATGCCGTCCTGATTAATGTCCAGCCATATCGCAAGTTCACTGAAAACGTCGTCATAGCGGTTAATAACTCCATCGCTATTGCTATCCACGTCAGCTAACGCAATAAAGCCATTCACCGATAACGAACCATTTGCACGCATGGTATTGTTACCAAATAACTCCGTGCCATCATTAATCACGCCATCGTTATTTCGATCCCAGACTAACAAACCATCTCCAGCGCCAACAAAGCCGGTGCGCTCACGAAAGCCATCTCCGTTGTGATCAAAGTAGATTCCCGCCTCTAAGCCAACTGTATTCACGCCATCTCCGTTTAAATCAAGAATGATCGGAGAGTTGGGTGGGCTTGGCATTCTTTGTAGTGGTGGCGGAGGTGGCAATACTATCGCTATATCGCCATTACCTTCATTTGCACCATCATCAGTTGTTGTTAGGGAAATCAGCACCCAATTATCACCAACACGGCGGTATCTATCCCCCGTATCCCGGTTGGTAATAATAATGTCACCGTCAATAACCTGTCCTGTAATACGTGGTATTTCAGTGACCGGCCAGTCTGACAACACAGGCAAATTGCCCTCTTCATCTTTATAACCACCAACCGTCACAGAACCATCCGTGTTCAGCCACATACGGTCACGATCGGCAACATCCATGCCTTCTGTAAGATCAACAGCTTGGGTTGGATAAACCGGCGGTTCAGGTTCTGTACCGGGTTCGCCGCTGTCGCCTGGTGGAGTATAGGTCTCACCAGTAAAGGTAAAACGTTCACCGGTTTGCGGATCGGTAAAAATCGGCTCCCCACCAATCAATTCACCAGTAAACCCCGTATCAACGACGCCTTCCGGTAACTCACCTGAAGGTGGTTTTGGCCCGCCAGCAGTAACGCTACCATCCGGGTTTAACCACAATTCGGCTATCCCACCAGGTGGCGTGCCTAAATTCATTGCTTCAGCTGGACGTATAGGCTCTGGCTCTGGCTCTGGCTCTGGCTCTGGCTCTGGCTCTGGTTCAGGCTCTGGTTCGCCCTCGCCTGGCTCTCCGTTATCATCACCGGGATTTTCGCCCTCGCCCGGCTCACCATTATCATCGCCAGGGTTTTCGCCGCCAGGATCTGCCTCCATAGCATCAATTCTCGCATTAACATCTGCTATAAACTCGTCAATGTCATCTATGTATCCCAAGTTTGTAGTATCAGCATTAACTATGTCTTGATGCCGGCTTTGCAGATAATTCCGAACGTCTCTAAGCTCTTCTAAAGTCAGATCTCCGTCATACAAACCAAAAATATCGGATGCCCTATCACGACGAGTTTGAATCCCATACTCAATCGCTTCACCACGATTACCATTGGAAAAGTACCTAATCTCAACCCATGCAGCTGCCCTGAACTCATGAGCTCTCTCAGGATTATCTATCGCATTTGAAATAGCATTCCTTAAATTGTTGCCAATTAATCCTGGCCCGCCGTTGTAAACAAGATCTAACAAGGCGACTCGCATACTGGATAAAGGAATACTATTTATATCAATATTATAGGGAGCTTGATCTAAACGAGTTGCCAACTGAGCTTGATATGATGTTAACGTTTCATTCAACAAATCTGCTGCTTGTTGTTGTTCCAGATTGATATCTAAATTGTCGGCAAGATCACGAAATTCTTGGTTTGTCATTGTGGCTCTATTCTGGCGAGCTTGATTGAGCAACGTTTCTTGCGCAGCGGTTAACCCAGCCAAACCAGCGCCTGTGAGATAGTTATTAATAGTGGCATTACTGTTAACTAATAAATCCAACCCAAAACCAATTGCAATACTGTTATTTCCATCAAAATGTGCATTATAGTTGCCTGTAGTATTCTCATTTCCTCCGATGAATTCAGCAACTAACTGCTCATACTCTTCCTGAGTTAACTCTTCAATGTCAAAAGCTGACATAAACCTCTCCATATTAATTAAAAATTAAAGATCGTAAATACAAGCTAAACTGATATCGCTTTTAGATATATCAAATATCAAAGCACGCTTAGATTCAGACAAATTTTTCTCTGCATAAATATACGTTATACCATCGATCACTATAGGAATGATTTTGTGATACCCAACAAAAGACTCCTCTTTAACAACACCACCCTCATACTCAATAAAAAAATGCTCCGGGATGATTGGATAAACGCCGGATCTATTTCTTGGATATATATTTTCGCCTCTAAAAAATGTCTTTGCAGCTTCTAAATCAGAAATAAAACCACCTTTATCTTTAAATATGTAAAGAGATAAATAATAAACATCTTTACTCCTTTGATGCCAATCAATAGCAACAAGGTCAAGTACCCCATCAATTTCAAAATCATGAGAATAAATCCACAGATAGTAGTCATTTTTGTTATATGCCGCCCTACTTTGCCCAACAAATAATTTGCGCTTTTTAAGTTCAGGAAAATTATATTTCACCCGATCTTCAAAACCAAAATCACCAAAAACAACATCTTTACAAAATTCAGAGTTTAAATACTCAAAATTTTTAGCGTTTGCAAAATTCAAAAAAAACAACAATAAAAAACAAAATGAAAATAAAAACCTAATAATAACCATTGTGTATTTTCCTTATTATCTACTCGTAGTTATACCAATAATTACATGCTTCAATAACCCATAGTAACCCATAGGGTCAGGTCTTGCTGGAATACTCCGCCAGTGATTTAGCCGTGTTCAAGATGTCATAGGTCAGTGCCAGCCTGTCTTCAGGCTTAGCGGTTTGAACGTCTTTAAACACTTTGTCAGCATTTGCAATGCTTGAATTACCGCTTTGCAATAGCCCTGCCAATTTTGTCAGTTCATCTATTACGTATTGTTGTCCGGTTGACTTACTCATGATTTCCCTCCACGTTTAAAAAAGCACAATGCAAAAAGCGCCATAAAAATAAAAAATAAGGTTCTAAAAAATCCAATAATGCCGTCAGCATTTTTCATGTAATCAAAGTGCTTTTCTTTTTTTCTTGCGTAATCATGCACTACTGCCCCGCCAACAAGCTCCAAATGACTCACGCTCGGCGTATACTTCTTAGAAGTAAAGTCAGATTTTGGGTGCACTTTCACCAGCACCTCTTTACCTGTCAAATCATCATATTTTTTAAGGGTCTTTTTTCCGATATACAGTGTGAAACTCAGTTTTCTATCGCCAGACTCCAGGGTTAACCAACCAGTAGTTTTTCCTTGTCGGCCACCAATAGAAACAACCTTGCCTTGTATTGACAACATCTGTTCAACAGGTGGGTAATCTCGCTGAGTACGGTTCCAGCTCATAAACCAGAACAAAGCCGACATAAACATCAAGACAAATAATAAGGCTTTGGCAATTTTCATTTAACGCTCCCTTACCCCTTCATCCACCGCTTTCATCACCGGTGATAATAAAAATTCAATAATCCGCCGCTGGCCGGTTTTTACTTCTACTGTTACTGCCATACCCGAACCTAAGGGCACGGTTTTATTGCCGGCTTTTATGCTGTGTTGTTTAAGCGCCACCTTTAACGGAAACACTAAACCGACACCTTCCATCTCGACTGCATCGGTGGAAATGTCGATAATTTCGCCGTCAATTACGCCGTACTTGGTAAATTCAAAGCTTTCCAGCTTCAGCTCTGCGGTTTGGCCGACTTCTACAAAGCCGATGTCTTTGTTGAGCAGCCAGGCTTCGGCGACCAGTTGCTGATCCAGCGGTACGATGCGCATCAGCTCTTGTGCCGGCGTGACCACACCGCCGATGGTAGTGAGCACCAGCTGCTCTACGGTGCCATCAACCGGTGCCAGCAATTGCTGCTGGGCGTTGGTGGTTTGGGCTTTAATCAGCTCTTGTTCCAGTGTACTGGCGTCGCGGTGGTATTGGTTTAGCGCATCGCTAAGCTGGCGTTGAAACTCGGCTTGTAATACCTGTTGTTGTTGCGTTGCTTCATTAATGCCAGCGGCCAACTGCTGCAGCTTGGCTTGTTCAATCGTTAAGCTTTCGGCCTGATTAATGCGGTTTAATTCCAGCTCTAAATACTGGCTGCGCGAGGCCAGCGATTTAGCCAGCAGTTGCTGCACGCTATCGGCCTGCTCGGTAATCAGCGGTAAGGTTTTTTCAATACGGCCAATATTCAGCTTAGTGGTCGCTACTTCGGCGTCCAGTTTGTCGATTTGCCGCTGTACGCTGAGTTGCCTGGCCTGATATTCCTGCCAGCTGCTGTTTAACGCCTGCTGTTGTGGCAGTGATAATGCAGTGATATCTGCCTGGCTTTGCAGTTGTTGCAGCCGCTGCTGTAGCAACTCGGTACGGGCAATGTCCTGCTTAACGCTATTAAGCTGCAGCGTTAGGCGCTGTAAATCCGCCTCGGCGATAGTGCCGTCCAGGGTTAGCAGCACGTCGCCGGCTTGTACTTTTTGGCCTTCACGCACATGAATGTGCTGCACCACACCTGCATTGAGTGGCTGAATGGTTTTTACTTTAGCGCCCGGCACCAGTTTGCCCTGGGCGCTGGCGGTAATATCAATTTGCCCCCAGCAGGCCCAGGCTATGGCTAACACAAGCAGCGCCATAATGGCCCACAAAATAATGCGGCTGTAGGGTGCTGGTGGCGCGGCTTCTATTTCCAGTGCCGCCGGTAAAAAGCTTAACTGCTCGCGGCTTAAGCGTTTTGCCAGTGGCAGCTCAATCACATTCGATGCCGCGCTGCGGTTTTCTGCTGTGGCCGCGGTAGTCGCATTAGCTGCATGTTGGTTTTGCCTCATGACCGCTCTCCTTTACCGGCAGCGGCTTGTGGCAGTAGGCTGGCCACTTGAACGACTGAATTGCTTTGGCTTGAGTTAGTCGTCGCTGCTGGCCCGCCATGCTGTATTTGCATCAGATAATGATAAATACCCTGCTGTTTTAGCAGTTCGCTATGACTGCCCTGTTCGGCAATCTGGCCTTTGTCCATGACGATAATGCGATTACAGTCACGCACTGCAGATAAACGGTGGGCAATAATAAACACGGTACGGCCAGCGCAGATTTGCGCCATATTGGTTTGGATAATGCGCTCAGACTCGTAGTCCAGCGCACTGGTAGCTTCATCAAAAATCAGGATTTTTGGGTTGGCGATTAAGGCCCGGGCAATGGCTAAGCGCTGACGCTGGCCACCGGATAAACTGGCGCCGTGCTCGCCCACCATAGTGTCGTAGCCTTCTGATAATTCGCAAATAAACTCATGCGCACCAGCGAGTTTTGCCGCCTGTATTACCTGCTCGATACTGCTGCCGGGGTCGCTAAGCGCAATATTGTCGCGAATGCTGCGGTTAAATAAAAAGCTCTCCTGTAGCACCACGCCCACCTGACGGCGCAACCAGGCCGGTTCAACCAATGCCAGGTCAATACCGTCTATCAGCACGCGGCCACCTTGTGGCACATATAAGCGCTGAATAAGCTTAGTCAGCGTGCTTTTACCTGAGCCGGAGCGGCCAACTATGCCGATACGCTCACCGGCGCTGATATCCAGGCTGACGTTATTTAAAATCGGCGCCGAGTCCGGCCGGTAGCGAAAGCTCACCTGCTGCAGGCTTACCTGGCCCTGCACGGCCGGCAACGCGGTGCGGTTGGGGTTGTAGCCCGGCTCTGTCGGCGCATTTAGTACATCGCCCAGGCGCTCTATCGATACCTTGGCTTGCTGAAAATCCTGCCACAGGTTTACTAAACGCATAATGGGGCCGGACACCCGCTGCGATAACATATTAAACGCAATAAACTGGCCAACCGTTAAACTGCCCTCTACCACGGCAATGGCACCAAAATACAGCGTTAATAACGACACCACTTTATTAATGTAGTTGGCAATGCTGGCGTAAATATTATTGATATGGGAAGCGTCAAATGAGCTGGACACATAATCGGCCAGCTTTTCTTCCCACTTGTTGCGCATTTGCGGCTCGACTGCCAGCGATTTTACCGTTTCAACGCCGGAGACCGACTCGACCAGAAATGAATGATTCTCGGCGCTTTTCTGAAACTTTTGCTCCAGTTTCGCCCGTAAGGTCGGTGTTATTAACACCGACAGCAGGATATAACAGGGAATAGAGCCAACGATTATCCAGCTAAGTAGCGGCGCGTAATAAAACATCACCGCAAAAAACACCACGCTAAACAAGACATCCAGCACCACGGTCAGCGACGAGCCGGTAATAAACTCGCGTACTTTATCCAGCTCTTTTATCCGCGCTACAGTGTCGCCGACCCGCCGTGCGGCAAAGTAGGATATCGGTAACGACAGCATGTGCCGGTACAGCTGGCCACCAAGTTCCACATCTACCCGGTTGGTGGTATGGCTGAACACATAGGTACGCAGCGCGGTTAATAAGACTTCAAAGGTAATAACAGCAAAAAAGCCCACGGCCAGCACATCCAGCGTCGTCATGCCTTTGTGTACCAGCACTTTATCTATCGTGACCTGAAAGAATATCGGTGTCGCTAAGCCCACCAGTTGAATAAAAAACGATGCCAGCAGCACATCAGCAAATAAATGCCGGTATTTAATTAACGCCGGAATAAACCAGCGAAAACCAAAGCGGGTTTTTGCATCGAGCAAACTGGCGCGTTTAGTTAAATGCAGTAGCTCGCCAGTCCACATAACCGCCAACATTGTTAACGAAATACTTTGTGCCTGGCCGGTGGAGACATCCTGAATAAGCGCTTTATTGTCTTTAATTCGCGCCAGAATAAAGTAGCTGCCATCATGGGTTTTACCCACTGCTGGCAGCAACAAGGCATCGGTTTTGGCGGGTTCTGCCTGGATAAACTTGGCTTTAAAGCCCAAACTCTTAGCCGCCTTTACCAGGTAAATATCATTTAAATCATCAGATTGCGGGGTAAACTCACGTAATATACTGCTTACTTCAGCGGGGGTTTGCTGCATACGGGCAACAATAGCCAGACACTGCACGCCAACGGCAAATGGCGAATTCTGTGACATAAGTTCCCTTTATTATTAACTTTAAAAAAGGGATGCATAGTAATATCTAAAAATATACAAATAAAGACATTTAGTAACACATATTAAATATTTAACACAAAGCCCGCTTGCGCGGGCTTTAACTTAACAGGACCTACTGTTATTCAATATTATGGCTGGACGAAATCATCCATTAAGATTAACCCGACATCTGCGGTTAAGCCGGCGCCGTCACGGGCTATGGCGGTGTAAATGCTGTTGGCCTCTAACGTTAACGCTACCGGGCCTATTGCCGCCATTTTACTACCGGCTGGGGTGACGGTTACTACATAGTCGCCGCCGGCCAAAGAGACATAACCGGTTTCAGCTTTAAAGGGTACGGCAGCAAAGGCAGGTGCTTCCGCGCTAATATCCTCAGTTGCAGTGACATAAATATCTACCTCACCGGCCAGCGTTGAGCCATGCACTATACGTACCTGCGCTTCAGTAGCAATGCGCCGTGGCATATCGGCCAGTACCAGGGGTTCAATGCTGTTATTGCCCAAAGCGCCTACGGCTAATACGCTGTAATAGGTGCCGGCATCTAATGTTAGATCGGCATCAATGACGACCACGCTGTTATCCGCATCGGCAGCCACTTTTACGTTGTAACTGTCAGGCGTAACAGCGGCATAAGGGGTAAAGTCTGGAAACGCCAGGGCGTCAACTAAGGTAATGGCATCATTAACAATGACATCTACAGCTGGTGCGTCAGACACATTGTGGACAACGCGCACTGATGCAGTTGCGTTAGCATCTAAAATAGCCATCTCGCTGCCATCTTGCCCTACGGCCAACAACGATACCGGCGATGCACCGGAGTACTGGCTGTCTATGGCAGCTACCACTAAATCTGTGCCGGCTGTGGTTAACGGCAGAGAGCCGCTGTCAAATACCACGGTATCAGTACCTGGCAGCGTAATGCGCACCTGATATTCTGCCGGGTCAACTTCGACATAGTCGGTGGAGTCTTTGTACATTAAGGTCGCCAGCGGTGCGCCAAGGGCTGCGCCTGGCGCGGTAACATGGATATCCACCTCTGGCGCGGTGGAGGCGGCGTGCACCACCTGCAAGCGGATTTTACCGGCTGCCACGTCTTCTACTGTGCCCTCTACTACTATTGGCTCCAGCGTGTCTTCGGCCACTTTACCCACGGCAAATACCGTGTAGCGTTTCGCTTCTGCCAGTGGCAGATCCAACGGACCTATTACCCTAGCGGTATTGCCCTCACCTGGCAGTATGGCGTCAACTGCCACGCTATAAGTTGCAGGTGCCAGCGACAACACTTCTGACGCTTCGCCAAATGCCAGGCCTTCAACAGCCGCCGAGCCATTGGCTAACACATTAACATCAGGTGCATCAATCGAGGTATGTACCACCTGCAGCGACGCATTGACCACTACTGGTGGTGGCGGCGGAGGCGGAGGTTCTGGCGTGGGAGCCGGATCTGAATCGTTGTCTAACCAGCATCCGGATAAAGCCAGTGTCAGCACTGCAGGCAAAGCAAAGATTTTTATTCCTTTCATTGTTGTAACCCTTCAGTTGATAAGTGCTGAAAAATTACGCAACGAAACTAGTGCGGGATCATGAAATAAATCGGCAAAAAAACGTATAAAAGCAGGCAAAAAATCGTCTGATCGGTTTTTGCCTGCGCTGCGTTTAATATTGGTTTAGCTGTCGATATGTGCTGGCCGGGGTAAAAAAGGTCGCAACAACTCGGCGCGCCAACCTTGCAAATACTCGGGTAATGGCAGCAGAGCCCGGTCCTGATCGGACACCCGCCAGCACCAGTTCAGGTATTCGTTTAACTGACGTTTTACGGAGATAAACTCAGCCGGTATCGCCAGGGCAGCAGCAGCCTGTTTAATAGCCTGTGACAGCTGATCGCTGGTTTCTTTATGGCCGCTAAAACTGTCGGTATGATAAAAACGTTGTGGACACAACTGCTGCGGCACGTCTTTGGCAGCGGCAATAATGTCGACCAGGGTTTTTGCATGGCGGCGCACTTCACGTGCCGGTATCGCCGGGATATTCATTAAGCTTTCAGCCGTGGCCGGCCGGCGCTTGGCCAGTTCCAGCATAGCGGCGTCTTTCACAATCAGGCCTAAGGCGATATCTTTATCCATCGCATATTGCTGGCGCCAGGCTGCCAGTTCACGCAACACAGCCAGCTCACGTGGGCTTAACTGCCAGCTGTTTTTTATTTCGAGAAAACGGTACTGCAAAGGCAGCTGCTGTAACTTGCGTTTATTTAGTTGCTCACCTTCGCGCAGCAACAGGCTGTGCTGCGCAGGGCTTAATTCAGCACACAGTTTGTTATACAGCGGGTGCAGATAATAAACATCATTGGCCGCATACTGCAGCTGGGTAGCGCTTAGCGGCCGTGCCAGCCAATCTGTACGCGATTCGCTTTTATCCAGCACCTGAGCACTTAATTGCTCAACCAGCCTGGCATAGCCCATGCTGCTGCCCCAGCCCAGTAATTCTGCCGCCAGTTGGGTATCAAACAACGGGGTAATTTCTTTAATGCCAATAGTGGCGAACGCTTCCAGATCTTCGGTGCACGAATGCAGCATTTTGATGCAGTCTGGCCGTAATAACAGCTGTTGGAGTGGCAGCCAGTCGGTAATAGTTAGCGGATCAACCAGTGCCAGGCTAATGCCGTCAAATAACTGAATTAAACCAAGTTTAGGATACAGGGTACTCTGACGGATAAACTCGGTGTCCAGTGCCAGTACACTGTTGGCCGCAACCTGCTGACAGTAGCTCGCCAGCGCTTTATTGTCGGTAATTAACGAATACATGCAGATCCTTTAAAACAAAAGCCGGCAATTACGCCGGCTTATATTACAGCTAATACAGCAACTGTAAGCTAGCCACGAAGTTCCCGCCGCAGGATCTTGCCCACGTTGGTTTTTGGCAATTCAGTGCGAAATTCTACCAGTTTAGGCACTTTATAGCCCGTTAAATGTTGTCGGCAGTGTTGGATCACTTCCTGCTCGGTCAGGCTGGCGTCTTTTTTCACAATAAACAGTTTTACCGCTTCGCCGGTAGTTTCATTTGGCACACCTACTGCGGCCACTTCCAGCACTTTATCGCTCATGGCGACGACTTCTTCAATTTCGTTCGGGTAGACGTTAAAGCCTGATACCAGGATCATGTCTTTCTTACGGTCAACAATGTAGAAGAAGCCTTCTTCGTCCATACGGGCAATATCACCGGTGTATAACCAGCCATCTTTTAATACTTTGGCCGTTTCTTCCGGCCGGTTTAAATAGCCCAGCATGACTTGCGGCCCTTGCACCAGCATTTCGCCCGGTTCACCCGGGGCAACGTCATTACCGTCTTCATCCACCAAACGGATATCGGTAGACGGCGCCGGTAAACCAATGCTGCCGTTAAAGCTGGTTAAGTCATAAGGGCTTACCGTTACCAGCGGACAACATTCAGTTAAGCCGTAACCTTCCATTAAGCGGGTGCCGGTGACTTTTTGCCAGCGCTCAGCCACCGGGCGCTGTACTGCCATGCCGCCACCGATAGAGGCTTTTAAACCACTGAAGTTAAGCTCACTAAAACCAGGGGTATTGAGTAAACCGTTATACAGCGTGTTGACACCGGTAAAGATGGTGAAATGAAACTTTTGTAGCTCTTTAACAAAGCCTTTCATATCACGCGGGTTGGTGATCAGCAGGTTGGTCGCACCATATTTGAAGAAGGTGAAGAAGTTCGCGGTTAACGCAAAGATGTGATACAGCGGCAGTGCCGTAACGACGCGCTCAGTGCCTTTTTCCAGTAAGTTATCCAAACAACCACTGACCTGCTCCAGGTTTCCTACCATATTGCGGTGCGTTAACATGGCGCCTTTTGACACACCGGTAGTACCACCGGTGTATTGTAAAAACGCAATGTCAGAGCCTTGCATATCGGGTTTGCTATAACTTAACGTAGCGCCTTGCTGCAGTGCCTGATTAAAGCGGACAAACTTCGTTAATTTATACGCTGGCACCAGCTTTTTAATATGCTTAACCACAAAATTGACGATAGCACCTTTTACTGTGCCCAGACGGTCGCCCATAGTGGTTAAAATAACGTGGTCCAGCTTTACCTTGCCTTCAATGGCGGCCAGGGTATGGGCAAAGTTTTCTACGATAACTATGGCTTTGGCTTTAGAGTCATTTAGCTGATGTTCCAGCTCGCGAGGTGTATACAGCGGGTTGACGTTAACCACAGCACAGCCGGCCCGCAATATGCCCATTAATGCTATAGGATACTGCAACAGGTTTGGCATCATAATGGCAACTGCATCGCCTTTTTTCAGTCCCAGCTCTGTTTGCAGGTAAGCGGCAAAAGCGGTGCTTTGCTGATCCAGCTCGGCATAGCTGATGGTTTTACCCATATTTATAAAAGCGGTTTTATCCGGATATTGCGCAATGCTTTGTTGAAAAATATCTAATAATGACGGGTAATGATCGGCATTAATTTCTGCGGGTACGCCTGACGGGTAACGTTTTAACCAAACTCTATCCACCGTCCTCTCCTCTTGTCTAAGGTTATTATTGTTTAGCTTGCTACACGCAATCTGTTGTCGCGCTTTTAATCGGCAGCAAGTTTATTTGAGCTATTACTCTAACACTGAATCATCCCACAATTGCTTTGTTAACACAATTGCGGCAGTTATTCTGCCGGTTTAATGAATTTAAGCGTCATACGGTCACTTTCGCCAATCGACAGATAGCTATTTTTATCCTGTAGCCCCATCGCCAGCGTTGGTGGTAAGGCATAAACCCCTTTAGGGTAGTTTTTGGTATCTAACGGATTAGCATTAACTTCACTGCTGGCAACCAGCTCAAACCCCGCCAGTTCGGCGGCGGCTATCACATAGGATTCATCCAGATACCCTTCAACAGCGGAACTGGAAATATCGGAAAGCTTGGCGGCGCGGTGCTCAACCATCCCCAGCACACCGCCTGGTTTTAAAGCGCCATACAGGGTTTTTAGTGTGTCGGCCAGGTGGCCACTTTCATTCCAGATATGCGCATTACGAAATGTCAGCACCATATCAAATTGTTCGGTAACCGCAGGATATAATATCGGCGGTTCAAGCTCGATAAAGCGCGGGTTACCAAAATGCTGCGGATTATCGGCAATACGCTGCTCCAGCTTTTGGCTGACCCGGGCCCAGAAAATACTGCGGTCATCTTTTAGCGAGCCATCGTTGTGACGAAACTGTGCCAGCGTTAACTGGCCTTCTGCTTTTAAAAACGGAGCCAAAATTTCGGTATACCAGCCATGTGCCGGCCATATTTCTAACACCGACATTGTCGGTTCTAAACCAAAAAACTGCAGCGTTTGTTCAGGGTTACGATATTGGTTTCGGGACAGATTTTCACTGCTGCGTTGCTCGCTGTGCGCCAATTGTTGCAGTTGCGCAGCCAGGTCTTCGGCATTCGCCACACTTGTGCCACTTACCAACACTGTTAACAGGCCTGAACAGAGCCATGTCTTTGTTATAGTTTTTATCGACATACATCGTACCTTGTAAAGTAATACTTAACGGCTGGCTGACTGCCAGCTGAACCGGTAAAGGTTTGAGCCTGTAGCTTGATTTCAGTTCCTTTAAATCAAATGAAACCGCAGATCGCGAAACGGCTTTAGCCTGTTTCGCATGTCAGCCATCGACATCTATTGGTCATACCTGACGTATAAAGTACACTACAGATGCATAACGTCAAACACTAAAAAGGTATTCTGATGCGCCGACATTTACTTTCTTTATCTTTGCTGCTGGCTCCGGCACTTACATTTTCTGCTCCGAACAACATTATTTATATGATTGGCGACGGTATGGGGCCGGCGTATCTGGCGGCCTATCGTTATATGCAGGACGATCTGGCTACCAAGCCGGTTGAAAATACCATTTTTGATGAATTATGGCAGGGCATGGCCACAACCTACCCTGACGACGATACCTATGTTACCGACTCAGCCGCTGGCGCTACCGCGCTGGCCACCGGCTTTAAAAGTTACAACGGCGCTATCTCAGTAAACCGTCAGCATATTCCTATCGGCACCATGATGCAGTTGGCAAAAAAGCTCGGTAAAACCAATGGCATTGTTGCCAGCTCGCAAATTAACCACGCTACGCCGGCCTCTTTTTTGGCGCACAATAAAAGCCGGCGCAATTACAATGAAATAGCTGATATGTATCTGGATTACCGTATTGAAGGCAAGCCGGTAGCCGATGTTATGCTCGGTGGCGGAACGCAGTATTTTGTCCGCGACGATAGAAACCTGGTGAGTGAATTTAAGCAAATGGGTTATCAATACGCCGATAACTGGCAACAGCTGTCTGCGCTAACTGCCGCACCTGCGCTGGCATTATTAGCCGAAACCGGCTTACCCGCGGTATTAAATTCTGAGCAGGATAGCCAATTGGCGACATTAACCACCAAGGCGCTGCAATTACTCACACCGGCTAAAAAAGGCTTTGTGTTAATGGTAGAAGGCAGCCAGATTGACTGGTGCGGCCACGACAACGATATCGCCTGCGCCATGGCAGAAATGCACGATTTTGCCAAAGCCATTGCGGTAGCCAAGGCCTATGTCGATCAACACCCGGATACCTTATTGGTCATTACAGCAGATCACGAAACAGGTGGTATGTCGCTGGGTGCTGCCGGTGAATATCTGTGGCTACCGAAGGTGGTTGGCAAAGTCAAAGCCACCGGACGTAGTATTGCGCAGCAACTGAAAAAAGCTGAGTCAGATGCAGCAGCATTGGCACTGTGGGCTGAACTTACTTCTATTACACTGACAGATGCTGAGCAGAAACAGTTACTGGCAACACGTCAGCAAGATGAGACGACACTGCGTAAATTGTCTAATCAACTGGTCGCCAAATACTCTTACACCGGCTGGACCACCGGCGGCCATACAGCGGCTGATGTGGCGGTATTGGCATACGGTAAAGAGGCTAAAGCCTTCGCCGGTTTTCAGGATAATACCCAGATCGCGAAAAAGCTGATGCAGTATATTCAGCAAACAAAATAATCGTTGTTACTGCGCCGCTATTAACTGGCGGCGCAACTTCGGTGCGCTGGTATCCGGGTGCAACCAGATATCAAAGAATGCCGCACCAAAAGCGGTATCCTCCAATACGCCGGTTTCCGTGCCGTTAAAATAAAACTGCACCCGTCCATCATCCAGCAACAACGCCGCTAAGCGATCACCTTCCTTCACATCCTGCCATAGTGCTTGCAACTGAGTTGCCCACTGCTGTTGCTGCGCCTTGCTACTGTGGCCCAGCTTTTGCCATTCATCGACAGTGGCATCAATAAACTGCTGTTTAGTGATGTCGCGCTTGTAGGTGAGTTCCAGCAACACCGGCGCATTTTTACGATAATCGCTAAAGGCTCCATCAATCGTTGCCAGACGGGCATCATACAACTGCCAAAATAAATACCGGTAAGAGCCCTCACCCACTGTTTTCAAATCGGGAATCGCGTGCAGATTAAACCCTATCAACAAAGCGAACACTAAACTAACCGGCTTTAACATAAAACCTCCTGCTTTGTCCCAGCGCTATCGCGATCAGCGCCCAAACCACAACTAATATCAGCGCAGACCACAGCTGCAGCGGAAATTGCAAAGCGCCACCGCTTAGTGCGGCCCCGCTCCAGTATGACAAAGGCCCGCCGCTGCCACCCAGCAGTGCGGCCAGCCAGGGCCTGGTTAGCACCTTGGCCATAAACTCAACGGCTGCCAAAGCAAACACCGCCCATAACATTAACAACCACAACGGCAACAAGTTAGCACCGGAAAATTGCAGTACATGAAGTTGCACCAGCAAAGCGTCTATCGCGATACCTGGCAGCAAAATAAGCAATACCGCTATACGTTCGGCTTTGGCCAAACGCCAAACCCCGTACAACCAATACAAGGCTACCGGCAACAGTGCCCATTGCTGCCATAGCACTAAAGCAAACCAGCACAGCTGAAAGCCAATTAACGCCCGCCAGTTAAAGTTTGCTAGCGCCGTCATTGCTGTTTCATCCGCAACGCTACTGTGTTGCGCAGGTTATACGGCAACAGAGACAACAGCTTTAGCATCACACCTAAGCGCCGTGGAAAACGAATACGGCTATTGCCGCGCCGTAAACCGTTATAAATACGCTCAGCAGCCTGGTTTACTGACACCAGAAACGGCATCGCAAAGTCATTTTTTTGGGTTAGCGGGGTATCAACAAAACCGGGCTCGATTAAATGCACGCTAATGCCACTGCCAGCCAGGTCAACCCGCAGGCTGTCGGTAAAGTAGCTAACAGCGGCTTTACTGGCACCATAGGCTTCAGCGCGGGTAAAGGGGAAAAAGTGCGCCATTGAACTGACAATCGCCAGTTGCGGCGTAAGCGAGGCTTTTAGCAGCGGCATAAAATATTTGCTGGCGGCCACCACGGCATGAAAGTTAACAGCAAAGGTGCGCTGAAAAGCGTCAAGGTCTAAATCGGCAACATCGACATATTCGCAGGTGCCGGCATTCAACAACACCAAGTCCAATATTACGCCTTGCTCCAGCAAGCTTGCTGCCGCAGCCTGTATCGCCGTATTGTCAGTAAGATCAAGTGGTAAGGCATGAATGCCGGTATTTTTGCTCAGCTCAGCAAGCTTATCGGCAGAGCGCGCCACTGCATAAACTGTCCAGCCATTAGCGGCATAATGCAGCGCCAACTGGTGGCCAATGCCGGAGCTGGCACCGGTGATTAAACAAGTAGAAGTCATAACCGTCCCTAAACAGGTAAGTACTGTTAAGACTACGGCTAAAAGTAGCAGTTGGATTTATTCAGGCGTAAAGATCAACACCTAACAGGCTTTGCACTTCACTGCGGCGTTGCTCGTTAGCCTGGCTTTGGTAGGCTTCAATGGCCTGCTGGCTGCGCCGGTCGGTATTTGAGCGGAAATTAGCTTGTTCGCGGCGTTCATCATCTAAGCGGTTAATCACTTCGGTACTGGCACGCACACCACGGCCTGGCGGCAACTCAGTGCGTTGTTCATCACGCTGCGGCACACGACGTGGCTCAGCACCGTTAAATACGGTACTGATGCTTTGTGTCGCATTTGCAGTGGCATTGATATTAAGCGTCATAGAACAAAACCCAGACCAACATAGCGCTAATTATAGCCAGCGCCGCTAACAAACCAAGCACTTTTACATTTTGGCTAGCTAAACCAATTTGACGTTGCAACCAATATCGCTGCAACTTCAGGTATGACGGTTATCGCCCGGGCAGTTTTTGCCAGGTTACATCATCACGCACGTACACCGGTTCGGCTTGTTCTGCAGCAATAAACTGCCCCGCTGTCAATGCCGGCAGTGCCAGTGTCAGCATATCCTGTGCCGACGGATATAAGATGTCAGCGGCAATCGTTGCTAACTGCTTTTGTAGCAGCAGATCAGCATAAGTTTGCCAGCCGGTGCCAACAGCATAAACGTCACCACTTAGGTTAAAGCAGCTTAGGTCTTGCGGTTTAATTGCAATTTCTGCACTCACCGTCTGCATCAAACCGTTTTGCAGCGCAAAGCTGCCGATATATACCTCAGCCATACGGGCATCAATTGCTGCGATAACCTGAGTTGCGCCATGTAGACGCTGGGCGGCCTGCGCCATCGCCGCCAGGGTCGACACGCCATACACCGGCACATCGGCGCCAAACGCCAGGCCCTGAGTAACACCTACGCCAATGCGCACACCGGTAAAACTGCCCGGGCCACGGCCAAACACAAGGCCGTCCAGCTGACTGAGGCTAAGCCCGGCCTGGCTTAACAACTGCTGCACCATCGGCAACACCCGTTTGCTGTGCTGCTGCGGGCAGACTTCGTCCAGCGTTAAAATATCTGTGCCAATTTGCAGCGCAACCGAACAGGCTTCAGTAGAGGTATCTAAGGCAAGTAACTTTGTCATTAACAGCAGGCCATTGTCTAAAAAGGGCAGAATTTTACCGTGAATAGCATGAAAAAACCATGTACCCACTCAGCAGAGTTAAAACCGGTTAAACCGTGCCTGATAGGCCTTCGCCAGTTGCTTAATGTGTTGCTCAGCTTCCTCTGCTGTCGGTCGCTCACCTGCCGCCGCTTTCGCATCCAGCCACTCCTGTACTTCACCGCTTACATTGCGGCTCTCTTCCAGACAAAATGCAGAGTCGCTAACCCAAATTTGTGGTGATAAAGCACTGACTGCAGTAAGCGGGTTACAATAGCTATAACCGTGCTTGCTCATATAGTGCTCAACAAAAAAACCACCGTATAAAATACGCACAACAACGAAAGCCGCGCCGCAAACCAATACAACTTTAATGCCCCAATCAAATCTTTCTGCAGTTAATTTTTTTAAATCTTTTAGAATCAAACCAAAAGCAGCCAAAAACAGTGCAGGAACAAGACATAATAACGGCAACAAATTATGAGATCCGACGAGATACAATGGTCGCTGCTCGATATTAATTAATTGCTTAAAAGACAACCCAATTTCCACTAATAAATAGCTGCCCATTCCCCAAAGAACTAACACTAGCAAAATTGTCGAAAACCAGCCTGGTTTTTCATTTTCATGCACTATTTTCGTGTTTGTTGCAGACACTAAAATACCCTCAAGTCAGGAATAGCAAACAGCTTTTTAAGAAAACTTTCCTTATCACTAACATAATCTGCGTGTAGTGCTTTAGAACCTGCTTTGGCTGCTGTAATATCAGCTTCTAGCTGAGCAAGCATGGCGGCAGTCTTTGCAGACAGTTGTATTTTGTTGTCAAGAAAATACACACCGAAAGCAAATACAGTACCTATAACAATAACGGCCAGCATAGGCCCTATGGCCATCATCGACGCCGCACCAACATATTTTGCCACAAGAGCCCAAGACACAACCGAAACAACCACAGAGTAGACCATATCCGCAGCTACCCCGCCGACAAAATGATGCCAGGTACGCTGGTCATTCATAAGTTGATCCAAGCCATGGAAGCTGACTGAAACCACTACTGACACTATAAAACCTACTTTGATAGCATTTACAGCACCTAACTCACCTATTCCCATGGAGACAATTTTGGGGTTGCTAGCCAAATAACGTGTGCCGGTAAGGTGCTTTCTCATGCCGGCATAGCCTTCCAGAATGATGTGCTGCTGCCCCTGGAATTGCTGTACCTGATATTTCGCGAAAGCATTGCCGCTGCGTTTTAAATCTTTGGCAATAACTGTTAACGCTCCTGCGTCTAATCCAATAGCCGCAAAACCTGCGATAAACTTAATATTGCTTTCATAGGTTTGCCAGATTTTATCTGCATCACTTTTTAACTGAAGCAGGCTAACCAGCCATTGTTGAGCTTGCTTAGCCGTCATACCATTTTGCTGCTTTATGTTTAAAGCCAGCTCAATAAATTCAGCTGAATTCATAACAACGAGCGTAGTATGGTGCTTTTCCAGAACATGCTCTAGTTCTGCTTGCCTCTGCGCCGTTTTGATTTGCTCTGCTTTGTGATTAGCGTAACTGTGGCTGTTGGGGACTCTCATTTGCTATCTTCCTTAATTGCACAACAGCCCCCAGAATAGCAAAAAAGGTCTTAAACAAAAAACTTATTTCACATAATGTTTACTATTTATTTCCCTGCTTTCATTTCTCGCAGAAAATTTACCGCCTCATCCAATGAGCGGGTGCGGCGCATTGGCGGTAAGCTGGTTAAAAAGACTTCACCATAGGGCTTGGTGACTAAACGGTTATCGCAGATCACCATGACACCGCGATCGGTCACGTCACGAATTAGCCGGCCGACGCCTTGTTTTAGCGTAATAACCGCCTGCGGTAACTGTACCTCTGCAAAGGGATCCAAACCACGTCTGCTGCAGTCTTCACTGCGCGCTTGTAGCAGCGGCTCATCCGGTGAGGCAAACGGCAGTTTATCGATAATCACGCAGCTTAAGGTATCACCGCGTACATCTACCCCTTCCCAGAAACTGCCGGTGCCCAAAAGCACGGCATTGTCCAGAGTAACAAACTGCTCCAGCAGCAAACGCTTACCGGTGCTGCCTTGCACCAATACTGGCTGGCGTACTAAATCCGGCAGTTGTTGCGCCACCAGCTGCAACATACGGTGGCTGGTAAATAAGAAGAAGCAGCGGCCGTTATTGGCTTCAATCAAGCGCACAGCAATCTGCAATAACTGCTTGGCCATGCTCTGCTCATGCGGCTCGCTTAAATAGCGTGGCACACATAAAAGCGCCTGCTCAGCGTAATTAAACGGGCTTTCCAGCAGCAGGGTTGTGGCGCTGTTAAGCCCCATCTGGGCTGTGTAATGGCTAAAACCGTTATTTACCGACAAAGTCGCCGAGGTAAATACCCAGCTGCGTTCATGCTCAGCCACTATGGCGCTGAATTTATCGGCAATACTCAGTGGCGTTAAATGCAGATTGACATGCAGCCGGCTGGTTTCAAACCATAAGCTGACGCCCGTTTGCTGCATATCGGTCAGTTTTTGCAGCCTGGCTTTACCCAGCGCCAGCCGTTCAAAGGCATTATCGATAAGATCTGAACGGCCCAGGCTGCTTTTCATCACCAGATACAGCATATCAATGGCTTCAACCACCCGATTAAGTGCCTGCTGCATTTCTGGCCGCTGATATTGTTCACGCCAGTTGCCACGCGCAGGCTCGGCTGAGAACTGCAACCGCCAGTCTTTTATTAACTGTGCGACTTTATCGGCAGTTTTCGCCAGCTGCGGATGGTCGCGCAGCTCGGTTTTACAGGCGACATCGATATCGCGGCACAATTCCAGCAAAATACGGCTGGAAATATTCTCACCAAAGTAATCACTGGCAATGTCGGGTAGCTGATGCGCTTCATCGAAAATAATCACATCCATTTGCGGCAACAGCTCACCAAAGCCGGTGTCTTTCAGTGCTAAATCGGCAAAGAATAAGTGATGGTTTACCACCACCAAATCGGCCGCCTGGGCCTTTTTGCGGGCTTTTAATAAGTGGCAGTCTTCATATACCGGACAGTCTTTACCCAGGCAGTTGTCGGTGGTGCTGGTAACGTACGGCAAGGCTTTGGAGTCTTCGCTGATATAGCTAAGCTCGCCGATATCACCGCTTTGGGTTTCGGCCGACCATTTTTTGATCAGGCTTAGATCCTGGATCAGTTGATCGTCCTGCATTGGTACATGGTTGTAGTGCTGCTCAAGCCGGAATAAACATAAATAATTACTGCGGCCTTTTAGCAGCGCCAATTGCAACGGGCTGGCCAGCGCTTTTACGACTTTAGGCAAGTCACGAAAATACAGCTGCTCCTGCAAATTCTTGGTACCGGTCGATAGCACCACTTTTTTGCCGCTAAGCAGCGCTGGCACTAAATAGGCATAGGTTTTGCCGGTACCGGTGCCGGCTTCAACCACCAGGGCGCCCGGCGTTTCGATAACATCGGCCACTGCCTGCGCCATCTGTAACTGGGCGTCACGGGCATTAAAGCCGGCAATATGCGCCGCTAAGGCACCGCCTGGCGCAAAGGCGCTGGCAACCTGCTTACGCATAATGTCTCAAACTGTAATAGAAGCTGAAAAGCACAGAGAAAACCAGTAGTAAAATAAGGCGGCTATTATGCCTTAATAGCGGGCAAATTCAGACAAAAATATCCAGATGGCCGTCTTTATCGACGTGCTGCTCGTCTTCCGGTGTGGTGTATGGCGCGTCGGGGTAGTCTTGCTGACGGCGCTCGCCTTTGCGCGCAAAGCGGGACAGGATCAGATACTTTTGCTCATGTGGCTTAATCGGTGTTAAACGCGCGTCCTTAAACACCGGTACCACCTGTTTGGGATCAGGCTCGACCGGCGTACCGGGTACACGCTGCACAAAGGGCAGAAAAGCATCCATTAGTCTCTCCTAACGTTATTTACCTGTTATCGGCCAACAGAGTATTAACTTTATGTTAGGAGATGCTAACAGAGACTAAAGTTCCTTTAACCATCTTCAGGCAAATGGCTGATCCACAGCCAGCGCCGGCTCGGTAAACCAGCGCGGGCCCTGCTCTGTCATATAAAAATGATCTTCCAGCCGTACACCAAACTCACCCGGCAGCACCAGCATCGGCTCGTTGCTAAAGCACATACCGGCTGACAGCGGCAGTTCATTGCCTTCAACCAGATAAGGCCACTCATGAATATCCAGACCAATACCATGGCCGGTACGGTGTGGTAAGCCGGGTAACTGATAACCGGGCCCATAGCCCTGTTGCTGCAAATAGCCGCGGGCCGCGCGATCTACCTGCTGACAGGGTACGCCGATAGCGGCTGCAGCAAAGGCCGCGGCCTGAGCGGCTTTTTCGTGCTGCCAGACGTCGCGCTGACGCGCACTTGGCGTACCAAACACATAACTGCGAGTAATATCAGACAAATAACCGTGCAGACGGCAGCCGGTATCTATTAATACCATATCGCCGTCGTCCAGCGCCTTGGGCTTTGCCACACCATGCGGATAAGCGGTGTCGCCGCCAAACAACACGATGCAAAAATAACTGCCGTCAGTTGCGCCCACTTTGCGATGCGCGGCATCGATAAAGGCTTCGACTTCAGCTACCGTAATGCCGGTATACAAGATGCTGGCTACCGCTTTATGCACAGCCAGTGTCATATCCATTGCCCGCTGCATAATAGCCAGTTCAGCCTCAGACTTACAGCGCCGGCATAGGGCACTGACGCTGGCGGCATTGCTTAACTGCAGTGCCGGGTTAGCCGTTTTTAAGCCATCGGCAATGAAAAAGGCGGCACTTTCATCCAGCGCCAGCGCGGTTTTGCCCTGCAACAGCTTTACACAGAGCTGATAAGGGCTTTCGTGCTCCTGCCAGCCATGCAACTGGCCGGGCAATAGCAGTAGCGGCGTTATAGTACCGCGCTCAAACTCGGGAATAATATAGTGCAGGCTGCCATCAGCCAGCAGCAACGCTGCCACCAGACGCTCACTGGCGTACCAGCGTAAACCGGTAAAATAGTACAAATTAGTACCGGCCGTTAGCAGCATCGCGTCCAGTTGCTGCTGTTGCATTAGCTGACAGGCATTGGCTACACGCTGGCGAAACTCGTCAGCGTTAATCGGTACCACACCAGCGGTCATATCGTCTAATTGTGCCAATGCCTCTGCGACGCTTAGGCCACCTATTTGCCTGTTCATGCCGGATCTCCGTTTTGCGATGGAAAATTCTGATAGCACAGCGGCCGCAAAAAACGCTGTACCGCCTGGCTACCGACGGCAGTATAGCGGCTGTCGGTGCTGGCCGGAAAGGGGCCACCATGCTGCATGGCGGCACAAACTTCAACCCCGGTCGGCATTTGGTTGTAAATCAGCCGGCCGCAGTGTAACGCCAGCTCATGCAATAAGGCCGATGCCGTGGTCAATTCAGGCTCAGTCGCATACACAGTGGCCGTTAACTGCCCTTGCAGTATGGTAGCCAGCATTTGCATTTGGGTGACATCAGTGCATTCAATCAACACCGTGGCCGGGCCGAAAATTTCCTGCTGTAACACGCTTTGTTGCATAAAGGTATTGGCTGAGCAGGTAAACAACCGCGGCCTGGTATAGCAACCGGTTTCGTCGCCCTGGCCTTGTGCCAGCAGAGTTACACCAGCGGTTTGCTGCAATGCCTGACAGCCACTGCGGTAATGGCTGGCAATTTTTGCTGTTAACATAGCACCGGCCTGGGCCTGGCTAAACAGGGTTATCAGCTGCGCCTTAACGGCCTGCGCCGCTTTGGGTAAAAACACCAGTGCCGGCCGGGTACAAAACTGGCCACAGCCGTTCAGCACCGATTGAGCTAGCGCGGTGGCAAAGCTGTCACTATGCTGTGCCAGATACTGCGGCAATACAAACAGCGGGTTTTGCGAACCCATTTCGGCAAAAAACGGTATAGGTTCGGGCCGCTGCCAAATCAGCTGCTGAAAATGCATGCCAAGCTGCTCTGAGCCGGTAAAGGCGACGGCTTTGATTGCCGGATGGCGGATCAAGGCTTCAGAAAATGCATGCTGACGGGCATGTACCAGGTTAAACACCCCGGCCGGCATGGCGGTTTTATCAGCTGCGGCGGCTATGGCTTGTGCCGCCAGCTCAGACGTGGCCGGATGGGCATTATGCGCTTTAACAATTACCGGGCAGCCGGCTGCCAATGCCGAAGCGGTGTCGCCGCCGGCAACCGAGAACGCCAGCGGAAAATTACTGGCAGCAAACACCACCACAGGACCAAGCGGCATTTTTGTCAGCCGAAGTGCTGGCCTCGGCAGCGGCTGCCGCTCAGGTAAGGCCGGCAAATTGCAATCGTTAGCCGGTTGGCGCAGCTCGCTGGCAAACAAGCGTAACTGGTTGCAGGTGCGGCCCAGCTCAGTTTCGGCGCGGGCAGCTGTCAGCGCGGTTTCCAATACCATGCTGCTGACAATATCGGCTTTACGCTGTTCCAGCTCAGCGGCTATGGTGTCGAGAAAATCGGCTCTGGCACTGGCGGTAACATAGCGATACAGTGCGAAAGCCGCGCTGGCCTGCTCAGTCAGGCTATGCAGTTCGGCCGGCCCCGCTTCAGCAAAGCACCAGGGCAAGGCCGCGTTTTGCGCCGGATTGAACGACGTACTAGTACTTTGCGGCTCGCCACACCAGTGGCCGCCGATATAATGTTGACCTGTTATCATAATTACCTCACCAGAAAGCCTTCAGCGTAGGGATCGGCATCGTCAATGCGGATCTGGTTATAGCCAAACACATGAGCCCAGCCTTCAATGGATGGCACTATAGCCGGGCAGCCCGCCACTTCAGTAACCGCTTCTACCCGGCCGGTAAACTGGCTGCCAATAAAGCTTTCATGCACATAGTGTTCGCCGGGTTTTAGTAAACCGCGGGCAAACCGCTGTGCCATACGGGCACTGGTACCGGTGCCGCAGGGCGAGCGGTCGATAGCGCCGTCACCATAAAACACCGCATTGGCACCGTCAGAGCCGGCGGTTTTTGGCTTACCGGTCCACAGCACATGGCTAATACCATTGATGCTGGGGTTAAGCGGGTGCTGACACTGATAGGCACGGTTTAAGGCCTCACGCAGCAGCGGGCTAAAATGCAGCACCTTGTCGGCGCTCCAGTGCTCTAAGCCGGGAAAATTGGCCTGCGGTTCAACAATGGCGTAAAAGTTACCGCCGTAAGCGACATCTACGCTAAGCTCGCCCAGCTCAGGTACCGTAACGCAGGCATCGGCAATGGCCAGATAAGACGGCACATTAATCAGTTTTACCGCCAGCACTTTGTCGCCCTGCTGGCGATAACTGACCTGAATTTGCCCGGCCGGCACATCCAGCACCAGCTCGCCCGGCGTTTTCGGCTGGATCAAGCCCGCCTCTATCGCCGCTGTGACGGTGCCTATGGTGCCGTGGCCACACATTGGCAAACAGCCGCTGGTTTCGATAAACAACACTGACGCATCGGCATTATCTGAGCAGGGCGGATACAAAAAGGCGCCCGACATCATGGCGTGGCCGCGTGGTTCAAACATCAGGCCTTTGCGGATCCAGTCATAACGGCCGATAAAATCCAGCCGTTTTTCACTCATGGTAGCGCCTTGCAATTCAGGATGGCCGCTGGTAACCAGCCGCACCGGATTACCGCAGGTATGGGCATCGATACAAAAATAGGTGCCTTTTAACATCTACGCAGCTCCTGCTTATTCGGCCAATAACGCCTGATAAGATGTTAAGTCCGGCCGGCTGCGCAGCGCCTGCGCCACCACCTGTTCGACATAGTCACGCTCGCTGCCCTGCAATGCCAGGCGTGGCAAACGCACATTTTCGCTGCCCCGCCCCAGCAATTGCTCGGCCAGCTTAATGCATTGCACTAATGTTGGAATGGTATCGAGCCGCAGCAATGGCATAAACCAGCGGTAAATCTCGCGGGCCTCTTTGATACGCCCGGCCCGCGCCAGTTTAAATAACATTACCGATTCACGCGGAAACACATTGGTTAAACCGGAGATCCAGCCAGTGGCACCCAGCAGCACCGACTCCAGCGCAATGTCATCTACACCGCAAAAAATCTGAAAGCGGTCGCCAAAGCGGCTTTGTAGCTCAGTAATGCGCCGGGTATCAGTGGTGGATTCTTTAATAGCGACGATATTTGGCTCTTCTGCCAATAGCGCCGTCATCTCAAGGTTAATATCAACGCCATAGCTAACCGGGTTGTTGTAAATCATGATCGGCAAGCGGGTGGCGCGTGCCACCGTCTGGTAATGCACCAGCACTTCGCGGTCCGTGCCACGGTACACCACCGCCGGCAGCAACATAATGCCATCAACGCCAATTTGCTCAGCCGCCTTAATATAATCAATAGCCTGAGCAGCGCTATGCTCAGTGCAGCCGGCAATTACCGGAATACGCCCAGCCACTGTTTTTACCGTTTGCTGTAAAAACTCGCGCTTTTCTGTCGCCGTTAACGAGGCGTTCTCTCCCACTGTACCCAGCGCAATAATGCCGTCTATGCCATCGGCTATTAGTTGCTGCAGCATCGTAGCGTTGGCCGCATAGTTAATGCTGCCGTCAGCATGGAATTGGGTGGAGATTGCCGGATAAACACCTTGCCAGTTTTGTTGCATCTTTTTTAACCTCTATCATTGATGTTGGATAAAGAATATTGTATACAATCTACATTATCAAGTGATTTTGGAGTTTTACGGTGCAACAACTTTGTATTATCGGTGCCGGTATAGTGGGTTTGAGCAATGCGCTGTTTTTGCAGCAAGCCGGTGTTGACGTGCTGTTGCTCGATGCCAAAGGTATTGGCCAGGGCTGCTCGGCCGGTAATGCCGGCCACTTTGCTACCGAGCAGGTGTTTCCGCTGGCGCAGCCGGCTTTGCTGGCCCAACTACCGGCGATGTTGTTAAATCCGCTCGGGCCACTACATATCCGCGCCGGCTATTTACTGCAGGCACTACCCTGGTTTGCCCGCTTTGTCGCCAATATGCGTAAAAGCAAACGCGACGCCAACCACAAAGCGCTTAGCGCATTAAACCATCACAGCCTGGCCAGCTGGCAAAAAATGCTGCATAGCTGCCAGCTAAGCCAGCAGATCCAATACCAGGGCGCGCTGCTGGTAAGCGAAAACCACAATTTAGCGGCGCTAAAGCAGCAGTATCAGGCATACCGCGCCGCCGGCATCGACGTGCGCTGGTGCAATAAGCAACAGCTGCAGCAACTGGAGCCAGCGCTGGCTGCCAGGCTTGCCGGCGCGCTGGATTTTACTGAAGTCGCCCACAGCCAGGATCCGCTGGCCTTGTGTCAGCAGCTTTATCAGCAGTTTTGTCAGCTCGGTGGTCGCTACCTGCAGACAGAGGTACGCCAGATAATACCGGGGCCGAAGCAGCAACAACTGCTCTGTAGCGACAGAGAAATTAACTGCCAGCAGCTGATTATTGCCGCCGGCGCCCATTCAGCGCACTTTACCCGCCAGTTAGGCTGGCCGGTTCCATTGGAGGCCGAGCGCGGCTATCACCTGATGCTTAAGTCTGTTGCGTTAAGCCGGCCGGTTAGCTCACTGGAGCGCAAATGCATTATGACGCCGATGCAACACGGCTTACGTTTAGCCGGTACTGCTGAATTTGCTGGCCTCAACGGCAAAGCCGATTATCAGCGCGCCACTGTACTGCAGCAACATGCCGACCAGTTACTGCGCCAGCGCACCGCCGCTTTGAGTGACAACACAACGGACACTGTCTGGGCTGGTAACCGGCCATCGCTACCCGACTCTTTGCCGGTGCTGGGCCCCTGCCCGCGCCACAGCGGTATTTATTACAACTTTGGCCACCAGCATCTGGGCTTAACCCAGGCAGCATTTTCAGCCGAATTAATCAGCAGTTGTGTATTGAAACAGACGCCGGCGCTTGATCTGACACCGTTTCGGATCAATCGCTTCTGAATTTTTTTCTGTCGCTAAGCGGCGGAATTTTTGCAGCTGTAGGCAAAAACCTTTAACCAAAACTAAAATATACAATATACAGGAAGCAACAGAGATGAAATTTAACACAGGTAGAACCATCAGGCTGTCGGTACTGGCTTCTGCAATAGCCCTGACACTGTCGGCCAGCCCGGCACTGGCGCAAGATAACACCACAGGCTTACTTAAAGGCACTATTAGTGCGCAAAACGGCAACCAGCTGGCGGATGTGGTTATTACCCTGCGCCATCTGCAGCAAGGCTTTAGCCGTACCGTGCAAACTAACAGCAAAGGCGAGTATGTGCTGCGCGCGCTGCCGGTGGGCGAATACAGCGTTAGCGTAATGCACAATGGCAAACCGGTCATTGACGGCGAACGCATTAATATCAGCCTGGGCCAGGCCGTGACCTATGCACCGGTGCTGAGCAGCAGCGACAATATTGAAAAAATTGCCATTATGGGCTCACGCGTGCAGCGCATTGACGTTAGCGACTCTACCGCTGGCCTGACCTTTGATGATGCCACGCTGGAGCAAATGCCGGTAAATACCGGTTTTGAAAATATCGCCCTGCTAACACCGGGAGTAGCACGCAGCTCTGAATTTAAAGCTTCCAGCTTTGGCGGCGCCTCGGCGGCAGAAAACGGCTACTTTTTAAATGGTATGAATATCAGCGCCCTGCGCACCGGCATCGGCTCTATCGATTTACCCTGGGAAGCCATAGCGCAAACTCAGGTCAAAACCGGCGGCATTTCAGCAGAATATGACCGCTTTATTGGCGGTGTGGTCAATGCGGTATCAAAAACCGGCGGTAACGATACCCGCTTTGGCGCCGAGCTGCGCTTTGATCCGGCTGCGCTGCATTCAGCGCACGATACTGTGTATAACCCTGGCGGCAGTATCTCTATTAATAACAAAGACTTTGAAGCTGAATTTTATGAAGCCAATGTCTGGGCCAGTGGCGCCCTGATAGAAGACAAACTCTTTATCTATGCCCTGTTTAACCCGAGAAAATTTCAGTCGCAATATGCCAACAGTGCCGCCACTGTATTTACCGAACATGAAAAAGACGACAGCCGCTGGTTTGTTAATATGGACTGGTACATCAGTGATGACCATGTCGTCACCTTTACTGCACTGGATAACAGCGCCAAGCTGCGTTATGACAACTTTAACTGGGATCAGCAAGACGGCAAGGGCAACGCCAGCGGTGTGACCAAAAGCACCACCGGCGGCACTATGTACTCTGCCCGCTATCAGGGCTTTATTACTGACGATTTCTCGGTTTCGGCCACTCTGGGCCGGCTGGAAGACTCAGCCGACACTATTCCGACCAACCGCCTGCCCGGTATTTGGGATTACGTTAACCTGAACGGCCAGCGCTATGGTGACTGGACCACCAGCAACCTGATCAGCGAAACCTACCAGCGCGACCAGTTCCGTCTCGACTTTACTTACCTGCTGGATGATCACACGTTGCAATTTGGTTTAGACAGCGAAAAACTCAGCGTCGATTATCTGGAATATCAAAACGGCGTCGATGAAGCCCGTGGTTGGTGGGAATACCGCACCTATGTCGCGATACCGCGCATTGGTTTGGATGCCGGTACTTATGTCATGCGGCGCCAGCGCGACACCGGCGGCAAAACCGAAGTGAACTCGATGGCGTTTTACCTGCAGGACAGCTGGCAAATTAACGATAATCTGGTGTTAAACGCCGGCCTGCGTTACAGCAGCTTTGAAAACACCGCCACCACAGGTGAAAGCTACGTTGAGCTGGACGACCAGCTGGCGCCTCGCGTGCAGTTGATCTGGGACCCCAGCGGCAACGGCGACAGTAAACTGTTTGCCACCTTTGGCCGCTATTTCCAGCCGGTTTCGGCCAATATGAATATCAAACAAGCCAGCGGCCAGCGCGATGTGTATAACTACTATTTGCCTGATCAGCTAAACAGCGATGGCAGCCTGGTGCTGGGTGCCGACGGTGCGCCAAGCCACGGTGCCCTGGTGGCGACCAACGTGGTGCAAAGCGGTGCTGTTGATGTGGAGCGTATCGCCGCCGACAACCTGGGGCCGATGTACTCGGACGAGTTTACCCTGGGTTATGAAAGCCAGTTCAGTGACCGCTTAAAAGGCGGCGTGCGTTTTGTCTACCGCAACCTGAAGCAATCAATTGAAGACAGTGACTTAGGTCCGGTTGTCGCGCAGTGGCTTGAGCAAAATAATATTGCCAACAATGCTAACGAATACTACTTCTATACGCTGATAAATCCGGGTAAAAACGTCACCTTCCATTACGATTTTGACCTGGATGGCACCAAAGAAACCGTAGCGCTATCGGCAGACGACTTACGCCTGCCAAAACCGGAGCGTAAATATCTGGCCTGGGAATTTACCCTGGATGGCAAACCGACAGACGATTTGCAGCTGTGGTTCTCCTATGTCTGGTCACATAACTGGGGCATGACAGAAGGTCTGGTACGCACCGATAACGGCCAGGCCGATCCGGGCTGGACCACCTCATACGACTATGCCGATTTAATGGACCACGCCGCGGGTAACCTGCCTAACGATCACCGCCATGCTTTTAAACTCAGCGGGGTTTATGACATTAGCGACAACTGGGCACTGGGCTTTGTCGCCCGGGCAACCTCAGGCGCGCCGCTTAACAAGTTTAGTATTCACCCCACCGGCGTCGACACCTGCGCTGAGCCCAGCCTGTGGGCCGACTGGTGTGCCAGCCAATGGTACGATGAAAGCTCGTTTTATGACTGGGACGGCACCCCGGCACCACGCGGCTCGGCCGGCCGGCTGGACTGGTTATATGAATTTGACCTCAGCTTAACTTACCAGCGCCAGTTGGGTGATGGTGATTTATCGGTTAAAGCCACGGTGTTTAACCTGTTTAATTTCGACACGCCGCTAAGCGTAAACGAAGTGGCGCAAATTACCCAGACCGACAACAGCTTTGCCGCTAATCCGGATTGGAATACCGCCACCGGCCTGCAAACTAACCGCACCGTGTCCTTAGTGGTGCGTTACCAATTCTAGCCTGACGGCAAAAACCACACCTAGAGGCGGGATAGCTGCGCCAGCAGCACCCGCCTTGTTTTCAGTTAACCGATGAATGCGGACCTTGTCATTATGCAAGCAAACTCAACTGACTGCTTTGGCCACCCCAAAGGCCTGTTTTTACTGTTTGGCACCGAAATGTGGGAGCGCTTTTCCTATTACGCTATGCGCGCATTACTGGTGCTTTACCTGGTTGATCACGTTCAGGCGCAGGGCGGCGGCCTGGGCTGGGATCATGCCAGTGCGCTTAAACTGTACGGTAGCTTTACCATGCTGGTGTATGTTACGCCGCTTATTGGCGGCTGGCTGGCCGACAACTGGCTGGGGCAGCGCAGCGCCATTCTGGCCGGCGCGGTACTGATGGCGCTGGGCCAGTTTTGTCTGGCGTTGCCGCATAGCTGGTTTGTTTCACCACTGCCGGCATTCTACACTGGCCTGGCCCTGCTGGTGGCCGGTAACGGCTTGTTTAAGCCCAATATTTCTACCATGGTTAGCGAGCTGTACTCAGCGGCAGACCGTCGCCGTGACAGCGCCTTTACCGTGTTTTACCTCGGCATTAACGCCGGTATGTTTTTAGCCGGTATTGCCGTCGGCATTACGATTGACGCCTTTGGCTATCAGCAAAATGGTGAGCTGGTGCGCAACTATCAGGCAGGCTTTTTGCTGGCCGGTATCGGCATGTTATTGGCGCTGCTGCTGCAACTAAGCCTGGCCAGGCCGCTACTCGGTGCCATTGGTACTGAGCCGGCAGCACGCAAAGCCCGGCGTTTACAGCCACAGCAAAATACCAGCCTGAGCAAAGAAGAAATTGACCGGCTTAAAGTATTACTGGTGATGGGGCTCTTTACCATCATCTTCTGGGCCGGTTTTGAGCAGGCCGGCGGCCTGATGAATATCTACGCCGACCGTTTTACCGATCGCAGTATTGGCAACTGGCAGATTAACCCGACTTATTTTCAGTCGCTTAACCCCTTGTTTATTTTAATTTTTGCCCCGCTGATGGCGGCCTTGTGGTTAAAGCTGGGTAAAGCCGGGCCCAATTCGCCGGTAAAATTTGCCTTGGGGTTACTGCTTTTAGGGCTGGGCTTTTTATTTATGGTTGGTGCCAGTTGGCAAGCCAGCCCGCAACTTGGCGGCGATGGCAAAGCCAGCCTGTGGTGGCTGGTACTGGCCTATTTGTTTTTTACCCTGGGCGAGTTGTGCTTATCGCCAATAGGCTTAGCGCTGGTATGCAAGCTGGCACCACTTCGGGTGGTATCGCTGTTAATGGGTGCCTGGTATCTGTTTCTGGCCGCCGCCAACAAACTGGCCGGCCTGATTGGCGCTTTGGTTGGATCTGGTAGCGCCGATAATGACCAGCAGATGTTAAGCAATGCACTGGCGATCTTCGGTGGCTTTAGCCTGACGGCGATACTGGCCGCGCTGTTGCTGTATCTGCTGGCCGATAAACTGGTGCGCTGGATGCACCGCAAAGACTAAGCGCATAGGGCGCAGCCCGCTGCTGCGCCCTCATCGTGTTAGTTGCTACTTAGCTGAAAAAACGCCGGTGGTGCTTTGCCAACCAGGTGCTGCACAAAATAGTCCCAGCGCCGGCGGGTAAAGTAGCTGTCTTCGCGCAAGTCATGATCTTTATTCGCCAACAGCAGTAAATCAACATCGCGGTTAGCGGCCTGGATCGCTGCCGCCAGCCGCAAACTATTGGCCGGATTAACGTTGTTATCCAGATCGCCGGTAGCCAGTAACAACTTGCCGCTTAGCTGATGCGCCAGCGTCATATTGCTGTTGCTGTCGTAGTGCGTGCCCTCAGCAGGCATCCCCATCCACATTTCCGGCCACCAGGCTTTTGACATGCGGTGATCATGGTTACCGGCCGAGGACACTGCTACTTTGTATACATCGCCATATTTTAGTACTGCTCTGGCCGCATCATAACCGCCGGCTGAGTGGCCGTAAGCGCCTACCCGGTTTAAATCCAGATATGGCCGTTTTGCAGCCAGCTGTTTCAGGCCGCTTATGTAATCCGGCCCGCCGATATCGCCAAGATTTTTATAGCTGTGTAAATGAAACGCCCGCGAGCGATGTGCAGTACCGAGCGGATCTAAATTCAGTACCACCACACCCAGTTGCGCCAGCGGTGTTTCGGTATTGGCAAAGCCGCGGGAGAAGCGCTTGGCACTGACAATGGTATGCGGGCCGGCATACATATGTTGCACCACGGCATAGCGTTTAGCCGGGTCAAAGTTAAGCGGTTTATACAGCAGGCCGTAAAGCGGCGTTTTGCCATCGCGTGCCAGCACAGTAACAGGCTCGGGTGGTTGCCAGCCGGTAGCACGCAGCGCGCTGTCATCGGCCACTGCCAGAGTATGCAGCAGCTGGCCATCTTTGCTCTGGCGCACTGTGCTGACCGTTGGCAAATCAACCCGGGAGTAGCTGTCGTAAAAATATTGCCAGTCAGGCGACATACTTACCTGATGATCGGCATATTCCGGAGTTAACAGCGTGAGCTCAGTGCCATCGAGGTTAATACGGTACAAGTAACGAAAGTACGGATCGCCACTCTCACGGCCGGACGCAGAGAAATACAACTGCCGGTTTGCTTGATCGATACCATGCAGCTGGCGCACAACAAAGTCGCCTCGGGTCAGCTGCTGCGTTGTGCCATCAGCGTGCTGCAGATATAAATGGTTCCAGCCATCGCGCTCTGAGCTAAACACAAACTGGCCGCCATCCAGCCAGGCGATGTCATGTTTGGCATAATCAAGAAACTGCTCGCTGCGCTCCTGCCACGTAATGCTTGCCGCCCCTGTCGGCGTGATCTGCCACAGCGTCAGTGCCCGCATGCCACGATCGCGCGCCACCAGATAAAAAAAGCCGTCCGGATGCCAGCTGACATCGCCCCAGTTCTGTGTAGTTTCCAGCGGCGGTAGCTGAGCCAAGCTGACTTTGCCGCTTTGCGTATCAACTATCGCCAGTTGATAATGCGAGCGCTGATCATCGCCCGGCAAGGCCCGCTTATAAGAATGCAGCACGGCGCTGTAGCCCTGTTCTGGCAGATTTTGCAACATATGCAGTGTTGGCATAGTACGCCGGTCCAGCACAAAGGTCGCAGCATAGCGGCTATCGTCTGACCAGACAAAGCGGCGGCTGCGTATAGGTGGCTGCGCTACGCCATTTAACGCGTCCAGCTGATACCAGTCATTTAACTCGCCCCAGGCATAATCGGCACTGCCATCTGTGGTAAGTTGCTGTGTCTGCCCCGAGCTAACATCGGTCAGCTGCAGATTATGCGCCACACTATCAAGCTGCCAGCGCTGATCTGGCGATTTAACCGCTGTTGGTGCTGCCACCAACTGACACTGATACGCCGAAGCCAGCTGACAATGCCAGCTTTGCTGCTGATATTGCAACCTCGCCTGCCAGTGCTGTTCAGTGCGGTTAAGTGTTAGATTAAGTTTATCAACATCCAGCGCGTCATCTGCCGCCAGAGCGCGCGCAAGCTCAGCCATATTTAGCTGCTGCGGCGCCTGCTGCAAACTGTCGGCAAAGTAAAAGCGCCGGCCATCGGTTTCTTGCCGGCTAAACCAATACCCTTGCTGTTGCCAGTAAAACGGCAGTTCGGCATTGCGTACCAGTGGCCGCACCTTGGGGTAAAAAAACTGCGCCGCCTGCTGGTAGGTAGCCTGCATAGCGGCGGGATCAGAGGCAAATACCGGCGTCGCCAGTAAGGCAGCGCTTAACAATATAAAACGGGCCATCGTTGATTTTCCTGTTTAACCATCGGCATTGCAGCTTAGCAAGCTTTTATTTTGTATACAATATCCAATTAACATCACTCTGTTGTCCCTTATTCTTCTTATGTCAAAACGCTATTTTCTGCGCGGTTTTAAACGCAAACTAAACTATAGATTATATTGTATACAATATTTTTTATGCTAAGTTAGAGCGGCCATTAACGGCAAATAACTATAATGACAGCTCCAGAAGGAACAAATAGAGATGAAAACCAACACCTTGCTGCTTAGCCTGCTCTTTGGCAGCAGCAGCCTAATAGCTGGCGAGCCGGCCACCTTATCGCACCCGGGCCAGCTGGCTCAAGATTTACAACACGGCCATGAGCACAATGTGCGCCAGCACAGCCCAAAGCCACCGCGGCTGGTATCACCACACGAGTTTGAAAAAGTGCAGGCCAAGCTGTATGCCGAACGCAACCACAAGCCGCTGCCGGCCCGCTTAGTACCGGCAGCCGATAAAGCGATGTGGCCACAACAAACGTTGCTGGCGCAAAACAGCTGCAGTTCACCTGCGGCGTTGCTGCCACTTAACGGTGCCGAGTTGGTCAGCGCGATAGAAAGCGCCAACCTGACCAGCTGCTTATACGGGCTGTATGACAATAGCTTGCTTGGCAGCGACCATTTTAGCGACGCTAAACTGCTTACTGTGGTACAGGCCATTCAACAACGGATGGCGGCGTTTGATGGCTCTGACGCCAGCGGTGCGGCCGAGCTGGAAAAACTGGTGACCTATTTACGTGCTATGCATTGGGTAGAAGCTGGCAGCAACCGCCAGTTTAGTGCTGTGTACCTTAATACGCTGCAACAGGCCTTTGATCAGTATTTTGCCGGGGCGCATTTTGTCCGCTTTGATGGCAATGCTTCACGCAATTTTATGCTGCGTTATGAAATGCTGATCCTGGTTAACAGTTCCGGCAGCGATGCACTGCGCTATTTAACGCGTTTTAGTCAGGCGCTTAAAGGTTATAGCGCCAGCGTATCGCGCAGTGATAACTGGGGCCTGGCCTATGAAGAAAATGGCCTGACTCAGGTATTAACCCACTATTTTAATGCCAGCAATAACGGCAGTGCCGCGCTGCAGCAATTACTGCTGAGCGAGCCGCAAATTATTAATAATCTGCGGGATTTTGTCATGGCTGACGGCTTATGGCTGGTGGGCCATACCCGCGAATATCAGTGGTCAGATGCGGTAACTGAACTTGGCCGGTTATTAAAGTTTGGCGGTGCCATTGCCGAGCAGGTTCGCCCGGCTATGCAAAGTATTCTCAGCAATTATCAGTTTGGCGGCACCGGCTCTAATGGCTGGGTTAATGCCCAGGGCATGGTGAAATTTTATGACAGCGCCAACTGCCAATTGTATGGCGATGCCTGCGACTTTGATCTGGAAAGCACCGTGTTAAGCGGCCAGCATAGCTGTGGCGATACGCTGAAACTGCGCTATCAACAACCGATAGCAGCCAACAACCTGCAACAAATTTGTACCTCGTTGGCCGCACAGGAACAAAGCTTTCATGCCATGTTTAACCACGCTGGTCCGGTGGCTAATGACAACAACACCGCCCTGGAAATGGTAATTTTCAGCTCATCTGCCGATTATCAGAACTACGCCGGTACCTTTTTTAATATCGACACCAACAACGGCGGCATGTATCTGGAAGGCACCCCCTCTGATCCAAATAATCAGGCACGCTTTATTGCCTATCAGGCCACCTGGTTACAGCCGGAATTTGTGGTGTGGAATTTAGAGCATGAATATGTGCATTATCTGGATGGCCGCTTTAATCAATGGGGCAGCTTTAGTGACCAACCAGCTAATTCAGTCTGGTGGGGCGAAGGTTTGGCCGAATATGCCTCTAAAGGCAATGACAACCCTACTGCACTGGCAATAGCGCCGGCGAAGACCTATCAGTTAAGTGAGCTGTTTCAGACCACTTATGCCAACAGCAATACTGAGCGCACCTACCACTGGGGCTACTTAGCCAGCCGTTTTATGTTTGAACGCCAGCGCCAGCGTATTGACACCGAATTGCTGCCCAGTATGCGCGCGGCTAAGTATATTATCTCCGACGCGCCGTGCAGTTTTGACTGGGGCTGGCAGAGCAAAAACGATGCGATTGCCAATAACTGGAGCTGGTTATACGACGACAGCGAGTGGAGCGAAGGCAACTGGGTTTGGACCTGTGGCCAGATCAACGATGGCAACACGCCGGAACTGCCGGATCACACGCCTTATGCAGAGATTATTGCCGCCTGGGGCACGCAATTTGATGCCGAGTTCCATAGCTGGCTTGATTGTATCGTTAGCAACGAGGATTGCAGCAACACTACTGATCCGGTAACAGCGCTGCAAAATGGTGTGCCGGTTGCCGTCAGTGGCGCTAAAGATTCTGAGCAGCACTTTCGTATTGCCCTGCCCGACAATGCTTACGATCTTAACATTACGACTGCAGGTGGCAGTGGCGATCTCGACTTGTATGTGCGCCAGCAACAGGCTGCCAGCCTGACCGAGTGGGATTACCGGCCTTATGTTATTGGCAACCGTGAGCGGGTCAGCATTTTACAGCCAGCGCAACCAGACTGGTTTGTGATGCTGCATGGTTACCGCCAGTTTAGCGATGCCACAGTAACCGCCAGCTGGAAACTGGGTACACTGACTTCATTACAGCAATGGCCCGCGCTTAGCAGCAATCATGCACTATACCAATGGGTATACGTGCCGCCACAGGCCAAAGCGCTGTATTTCACACTGGGAAATGGCAGCGGCGATGCCCAGCTGTACGTCAAACGGCAAGGCTGGCCAACGCCGGGCAACTACGATGGCGCGTCCAGTACCACTCGTGGTACCACACAGAAGATCCATCTGCCCAATATAGTGCCGGGTAGCTACTACCATATAATGGTTAATACGTTAGAAGGCTTTAATAACGTCGATTTAACCGTGTATATGGTGGAATAACAGCACAAAAAACGGGCAGCCAGGCTGCCCGTTTTATCTTACAAACACACTGGATTAACTGGCATCCAGCTTGGTAACCAGCTGCTTTATTTCCGCAGCCGCGCCAAGGATATGCTGCTTTAACAGCTTGCAGGCAGCGTCAGTTTTTTTCTGCCGCACTAACTGCATTAAACTACTGTGTTCCGGCTCGGCTTTTTTAACGCCACCAGCCAGCATTAAATGCACGCGGATATAACGGTCTGAATTACTGTTCAGGTTTTGCACCATTTCATAGGTCAGCGGCCGGTTAGCCGCGCGGTACAAGCTCATATGAAAGCGGCTGTTCAACTCACTCCAACTGCCCGAGGTGTCCGCCGCCTGATAGGCCGTGCTCATCTGCTGCAATAATTGCTCGCTTTGCGCCAGTTCAGCCTCAGTTAGCTTTGGGATCGCCAGACGTAATAACTCGCACTCGAGTAAGGCACGCAGTTCAAATAACTCGGTTACCTGCTCAGCCGATAACTTGGTTGCAGTGGCGCCTTTATGCGCTTCAAACTCAACCAGGCCTTCGGCTTCCAGTTGCAACAGCGCCTCACGCACCGGAATACGGCTAACCTTTAACTCGTCTGCCAGCGCCGCCTGGCGCAATGGCTCACCGGCTTTAATGGCACCGGTAAGAATTTTTTCCCGGATCGCCTCAACTACTACCTGGGTACGGGTTTTATATTCAACAACCATCAGTCAGCCTGCTTTTACCTAAACATGGTATGCAGTATATCAAATACATTTATTGCTGCAGCAATAACTTAGCCTGGCGCTAAAAACATCACTTGCTGAGACCGGCAACATTGGATACTGTATACAAAAGGAGATTGCCGATGCGTTTAACTAAATTACGCCAGCTAATGGCCCAGCTGGACTATCAGGCCCTGCTGCTGACAGAACCACTCAACATCCGCTACCTGTGTGGCTTTAGCGGTAGCTCGGCCAGTTTGTTGATCACCGCCGAGCGGCAATTTTTAATCACCGATTATCGCTACACTGAGCAAGCCAAAACCGAGTGCGCCGGCTTTGACATTATCTGCCGCGACCGCTCAGCGCAAAGTCTGGGGCAATGCATAGCCGCCTTGTTGCGGCCCTTACCGGTTAACCGCTTACAGTTGGAATATGGCCATCTGAGCGTCGAACTATTTTCGCAGTTGCAGCATGATTTGCCGCTAACACTAAGCCCCTCAACCAATCTGACCGAGCAATTGCGCGCCTGCAAAGATCCACACGAGCTTAAATGCCTGCGCCAGGCTGCCACTATTGCCGACAGCGCTTTGGCCTGGTTACTGCCGCAACTGCAACTGGGCATGACGGAGCGCGAAGCGGCCGATTTATTGCAACAGAAAATCTATGCGCTGGGCGCGGACGAGCTGGCTTTCCCTACCATTTTACTGTCCGGTGAGCGCAGTGCCCTGCCCCATGGTAAGCCGGGCCAGCGCCGTTTTCAGCACGGCGATTTTATCCTGCTTGATTTTGGTGCCCGCGTCGAAGGCTACCGCTCTGATATGACCCGCACTGTGGTACTGGGTCAGGCCAGTGCTGAACAGCAGCAGTTTTATCAAACCGTTTTTAACGCCCAGCAGGCGGCGTTGGCGGCGGTAAAACCCGGTATCAGCGGCCATCAGTTAAATCACATCGCACAGCAGGTATTTAGCGCCTCGCCGTATGCCGCTTATGCCGGTGAAGGTTTAGGCCATGGTGTCGGCTTAGCGCTGCACGAATACCCGCTAATGCGCCGCGGCTGCCAGGTTGCATTGCAAGCCGATATGGTGGTTACCATTGAACCCGGCCTGTATAAACCGGGCTTTGGCGGTGTGCGCATCGAAGATGATATTGTTATCACCCGGCACGGTTATCAGCTTTTGACGCTAAGCCCAAAACAGCTGCAGCAGCTACCTGCCTGAGCCAGATTGACTATACAACCTGGGCAGTTTTTAACCACCAAGGCAGTACAACTCAGCCGATGGCGTGCAAATATAATTTTCACGCCAAAAACAAAAATCACGACAACTTATTAAAAATCAATATTTTAAATGTTTTACGTTTGAAATTGAAAACCAAACTTTTACTTGCAGTTTAATGCGCCAGCGATTAAGTTGTATAACATCTTAGTTAGCAAGAATTGCAAAATGAACAACGTCACTGTACTGCATCATCATAGCGACTAGCCGTCCGGATATTTCGGAGGGCTATTTTCTGGCGCTCCGGTGGTACAGCAACAAAAACCCCGAGCCCAGGCCCGGGGTTTTTGTTTATTCGCATTACATAGTTTACTTATCGTCACGGAGACCAGTATGAGTCCGGCAACAGAATCAAAACGTTTACGCATCGCCATGCAGAAATCCGGCCGCTTATCGGTCGACTCCCAAGCCCTGCTGACCAGCTGCGGTTTAAAAATCAACCTGCGCGAGCAGCGGCTAATTGCCCATGTCGAGAATATGGACATCGATATCCTGCGGGTGCGCGATGACGATATTCCTGGCCTGGTAATGGACGGTGTTTGTGACTTAGGTATTGTCGGCGAAAACGTGCTGGAAGAAGAATCCTTGCAGCGCAAGCTGGATAACGACAGCTTTGATTACACCGTACTAAAGCGGCTCGATTTTGGCGGCTGCCGTTTATCCATTGCCGTACCGCAGGAAGAAAACTACACCGGCGCGGCCTCATTAGACGGCAAAACCATCGCCACCACTTACCCGCGTTTGCTCGGTCGTTATTTAAAGCAGCAAGGCGTTAATGCCCGCATCGTCAATTTAAAAGGCTCGGTTGAAGTCGCGCCGCGCGCCGGTTTAGCCGATGCTATCTGTGATCTGGTCTCGACCGGCGCAACGCTCGAAGCCAATGGTTTAAAAGAAGTGGAAGTGATTTACCGCAGTAAAGCGGTACTTATTCAGCGCAAAGGCTTAAGCGATGAGCGCCAGCTAAAACTTATCAATAAGCTGATGCCACGCATCAACGGTGTAATGCAAGCCAATGAAAGCAAATACATTATGCTGCACGCCCCGCGCGCGCGCTTAGATGAAGTGATTGCGCTGCTGCCGGGGGCAGAAAACCCGACCATGCTGCCACTGGCTGGTAACGATGCCATGGTAGCTATTCATGTGGTTAGCAGTGAAACGCTGTTTTGGGAAACCATGGAGCAGTTAAAGGCGCTGGGCGCCAGCTCCATCTTAGTGCTGCCAATTGAAAAGATGATGGAGTAGCTATGGCCAGCGTGTTTAATTGGGCCGCGTTGTCAGAAAGTGAGCAACAAGCTGCCTTGGCGCGGCCCAAGCTTGCCGACTCGGCTGCGTTAGGTGAGCAAGTACGGGCTATTATTGATACCGTGCGCCAACAGGGTGATGACGCCTTGGTAGCTTATAGTCAGCAGTTTGATGGCCTGACGGCTAACCCACTGCGCTTAACTGTAGAGACCAGGCTGGCGCAGTTAAATAAGCTGTTGCCCGAGCGTAAAGCCGCTATTGAGCTGGCGTATGACAATATCCGTAAATTCCACGCCGCCCAGTTGCCGCGTGATATCGAAGTCGAAACCAGTGCCGGTGTTGTGTGCCAGCTAAAAAGCCGCGCCATTGCCGCGGTGGGTTTGTATATCCCAGGCGGCAGTGCGCCACTGCCTTCAACCGTGCTGATGCTGGGTGTACCGGCACAGTTAGCCGGCTGTAGCCGTATTGTGCTGGTAACACCGCCGGGCAAACCGGCAGCGGGCGATATCGCAGCGGAAATTCTGTATGCGGCAGAGCTTTGTGGCATTAACGAGATTTACACCATTGGTGGCGCCCAGGCCATTGCTGCATTGGCTTATGGCACCCAAAGCATCGCCAAAGTGGATAAAATCTTCGGCCCCGGTAACCGTTATGTTACTGAAGCCAAGCAACAGGTGAGCCAGGATGCCAAAGGCGCGCAAATAGATATGCCGGCCGGCCCGTCGGAAGTGCTGGTACTGGCCGATAACAGCGCCAATGCAGCCTTTGTCGCTGCTGACTTATTATCACAAGCCGAGCACGGCCCTGACTCACAGGTGATCTTGGTCAGTGACAGCAGCGGATTAATTGCTGCCGTACAGGCAGAAGTGGCCAGTCAATTGTCGCAACTGCCGCGCAAAGACATTGCAGAGGCCGCGCTTAGCCACAGCCGCTATATATTAACTGCCGATTTAGCCCAGGCCGTAGCGGTAACCAATGCTTATGCACCGGAGCATTTAATTGTGCAAACCGCCAGCGATGACGAGCTGGTTAGCCAATTTAACAGCGCCGCCAGTATCTTTGTTGGCAAATGGACGCCAGAGTCTGCCGGTGACTACGCCAGCGGTACCAACCATGTGCTGCCCACCTACGGATACAGCAAAACGGTATCCAGCTTATCGCTGACCGATTTTTACCGCCGCTTTACGGTGCAAAAGCTAAGTGAACAGGGCATGCGTAATATCGGCCCGGCTATTGTTACCCTGGCCGAGGCGGAAAGCCTGGACGCACACGCCAATGCGGTGCGGCTGCGTCTGGCAGAACTCACAACTATTGAAGGTTAAGCACAAGATGGCAAACACTACCCCAACTGGCGTAAATAACCTGGCCAGACAAATTGTCAAAGACCTCGTGCCCTACGCCTCGGCGCGCAGCAGCATGAGTGGCGGAGCTGTTTGGCTTAATGCTAATGAAAATGCCTTAGCGCCCAGTTATCAGCTGGACGGCACCTTTAACCGCTATCCGTCCTGTCAGCCCAAAGCCGTGATCGAATCTTATGCCGCCTATGCCGCTGTGACACCCGAGCAGGTATTAGTTAGCCGCGGTGCCGATGAAGGCATAGAGCTTCTAGTTAGAAGCTTCTGCGAGCCGAAACAGGACAGCATTACCATTTGCCCGCCAACCTATGGCATGTATGCAATAAGCGCTGAGAGCAACCAAACGGCTGTGAATAAAGTGCTGCTGATTAATAACGAGCAGCTGGATTTAGCCGGCATTTTTGCCACCAGCCCCAAGCTGGTGTTTATCTGTAGCCCGAATAACCCGACCGGCGATTTGATCCCGCGCGCGCAAATTATTGCCGTACTTGAGCATTTCGCCGGTAAAGCCCTGGTGGTAGTCGATGAAGCCTATATCGAGTTTGCACCAGAAGCGACGCTAGCCAATGAACTGGCTAACTACCCGCATTTAGTCATTTTACGCACTTTATCCAAAGCCTTTGGTCTGGCGGGGCTACGCTGCGGCTTTACCTTGGCTGCACCGGAAGTGATTAACGCACTGAAAAAGATGATCGCGCCCTACCCGATTGCCGAGCCGGTAGCGCAAATCGCTGCCCAGGCGTTATCGCGACCCGGAATTGCACAAATGCAGCAAAGCGTCGCGACGATTAATACGCTACGTGATGCCTTTATCGCCTTTGCCAAAGCGCAAAGCGGCGTAAAAAAGGTCTGGCCGAGCAATGCTAACTATGTACTGCTGCAGGTAAACAACGCTACGGATTGCGTAAGCAGTCTTATTCAAAGCGATATTTTAATTCGCAACCAATCCAGTCAGTTAGGCCTGTCAGAGGTAGTACGGGTATCGATTGGTAATGCCGATGAAATGCAGCGTCTGACACAGGCGATGCAGCAGTATTTTTCTAACACGAATAGCAAAGAGAGAGTAAGCGCATGAGTGGCCAGCCTATTTTATTTATCGACCGCGACGGCACCATGGTAGAAGAGCCGCCGATTGACAAGCAGCTCGACAGCCTGGAAAAGCTGGCTTACGAGCCCGATTTGGTGCCCTCTTTATTAAAATTGCAGGCTGCAGGTTATCGTTTAGTAATGGTGACCAATCAGGATGGCCTGGGTACCAGCAGTTTCCCGCGTGAGACCTTTGATGCGCCGCACGAGAAGATGATGCAGCTGCTGACCTCGCAAGGCATCAAGTTTGACGATGTGCTGATATGCCCGCACTTTGAACGTGATAATTGCAGCTGCCGCAAGCCGAAACTGGGGTTGGTAAAAGAGTACCTGCAGCAGGGCAAAATCGACTTTACCAACTCTTATGTGATTGGCGATCGTATTACCGATGTGCAGCTGGCCGAAAACATGGGCTTGCCGGCGTTTCAGTATAACCGCGACAGCTTAGGCTGGGCGCAAATCACCAAACAACTGCTAAGTCGTGGCCGCAAAGCGACAGTTAGGCGCACCACGCGTGAAACCGATATTGAAATCTCGGTGGATTTGGACAGCAGCGGCAATAACAGCTTTAACACCGGCGTCGGCTTTTTCGATCATATGCTGGAGCAAATTGCCACTCACGGCGGCTTTTCACTGCAGGTAAAGGTTGACGGCGATTTACACATCGATGATCACCACAGCGTTGAAGACACTGCTCTGGCATTAGGCCAGGCACTAAAACAAGCTTTGGGCAGCAAACGCGGCATTAACCGCTTTGGCTTTGTGCTGCCGATGGATGAATGCCGCGCAGAGTGCGTGCTGGATTTATCCGGCCGGCCACTGTTTGTCTTTAACGGTGAGCTGGGCGAAGGTGCCGTTGGTGGCTTAACGCTTGAGATGGTGCCGCACTTTTTCCGCTCATTAAGCGATGCCATGCTGATGACACTGCACCTGAGCATCACTGAAGGCAACAAACACCACAAAGTGGAAGGCCTGTTTAAAGCCTTTGGTCGCGCATTGCGCCAGGCTATTACCGTGTCGGGCGAGGCCTTACCGAGCTCAAAAGGAGTGCTGTGATGAAGCTGGTGATTGTCGATACCGGCTGCGCCAATATCAGCTCGGTGTATTTTGCTTTTAAACGCTTAGGCGTTGACGCCAGTATCAGCCGCGATGCCAAAACCATTAAAGCGGCCGATAAAGTGCTGCTGCCCGGCGTTGGCACCGCACATAATGCCATGGCCAAACTTCAGCAAGCCGAACTTATCGATACGCTGCAAAACCTGCAGCAGCCACTGCTGGGTATTTGCCTGGGTATGCAACTGCTTACTGCACATAGTATGGAAGGTGATGTCGCCTGCTTAAACCTTATTCCGTCTGAAGTGCGGCCCATGCAAAGCGCTGGCTTGCGACTGCCACATATGGGCTGGAATACGCTGCACAGCATCAGCAGCCACCCGCTGCTGCGTGGCTTTTCTGATACCGATTATCTGTACTTTGTGCACAGCTTTGCGGTGGCACCAGATGAGTACAGCCTGGCGCAGTGTCATTACGGTACTGATTTTGCTGCAATAATTGGCAAAGACAATGTCGCCGGCGCCCAGTTTCACCCGGAGCGCTCGGGTAAAACCGGCGCGCGCTTATTACAGAATTTTCTGGAGTGGCAGTTATGATTATCCCCGCCATCGACTTAATTGACGGCAATGTGGTGCGCTTGTACCAAGGCCGTTACGACAACACGACCCAATATGACTTCAGCCCGCTTGGCTTGCGTAACCAGTACGCCCAGGCCGGTGCAGACTGGCTGCATATTGTCGACTTATCCGGCGCTAAAGATGCCACTAAACGCCAGCTGGCACTTTTAACCGAACTGATGACGGCGTCACCTTTACATATTCAGGTCGGCGGTGGTGTGCGCAGCGAGCAGGATGTGATTGATTTACTTGATGCCGGAGCCGGCCGCGTCGTTATCGGCAGTTTAGCCATACGCCAGAGCGAACTGGTGCAAGGCTGGGTGCGCAAATACGGCGGCGAGCACATCGTACTGGCGCTGGATGTCGCCATTAATGACAAAGGCGAGAAAACCCTGCCCTCGCATGGCTGGATTGAGCAATCCAATATCACCTTAGAGCAGGTGCTGGACGGTTATATTGCCGCCGGTGCGAAACACGTGCTTTGTACTGATATCAGCAAAGACGGCACCTTAACCGGCTCTAATGTGCAGCTCTACAAAGAGCTGGCCAGCAAGTATCCGCAAATTCAGTGGCAGGCCTCTGGCGGTATCGGCAAGCTGGATGATATCCGCGCTTTAATTGGCAGCGGCGTGGCGGGCGTTATTTTAGGCCGCTCACTGCTGGAAGGTAAATTTACGCTTGAGGAGGCCATTGCATGCTGGCAAAACGGTTAATTCCCTGCCTCGATGTACGCGATGGTAAGGTCGTAAAAGGCGTACAGTTTCGTAACCATGAAATTATCGGTGATATCGTGCCGCTGGCACAGCGCTATGCCGAGGCCGGCGCCGACGAGCTGGTGTTTTATGATATTACTGCGTCGAGCGATGGCCGGGTGGTCGATAAAAGCTGGGTGCAGCGTATTGCCGAGGTGATCGATATTCCGTTTTGTGTCGCTGGTGGCATTAAAACGGTGGCCGATGCCGGCAAAATTCTGGAAATGGGCGCCGATAAAATTTCGGTAAACAGCCCGGCCTTGCTAAGACCAGAGCTGATTAACGATCTTAACCACAGCTTTGGCCAACAGTGTGTTGTGATTGGCATCGACAGCTTTTTTGATGTCACTTGCGGCCAATATCAGGTATACCAGTTTACCGGTGATGAAAGCCGTACCCGAAAAACCCAGTGGCTTACCCGCGATTGGGTGAGCGAGGTGCTAAGCCGTGGTGCCGGCGAAATTGTACTTAACTGTATGAATCAGGATGGGGTGCGCCAGGGCTATGACATTGCCCAGCTGAAAAGCATCCGCGAGGTGTGCAGCGTGCCGCTGATTGCCAGTGGCGGCGCCGGCACTATGCAGCACTTTACTGATGTATTTGAAAAAGCCGATGTTGATGGTGCTTTGGCTGCCAGCGTGTTTCACAAAGGTATTATTGAAATTGCTGAGTTAAAAGCCAAATTGATTGCTGATGGCATCAGTATTCGGCCTTGATAATGACAATTAATAGCTGAGCCAAGGCGTATGTACTTTTTTCGGCGACCGTTGGAGGCCATGGATGGCCGGAGTCGAGCCCCAGGGAAGGTTTATGGCGTGTCGCAGAAAAAATGTACGGAGTCTTGGCGCGTTCGAAGAGCATGCCTCTTGGTTCAGGCTCTGAGACCTGACTACACGCAGAGACGCCGTAGATACTTCCCTGTAGGCTCCTCTGTGGCATCCATGCCACAGACGCTCTGCTTAGCAGTCAGGTCTCGTCGCTTAGCAAATTGGCGCAGCATCAGAAAAAACGAGAACATAATATGAAAACTGAGAAAATTAACCAACTAAGCTGGCCGGAAAACCAACTGCTGCCAGCGATAGTACAGCATGCCATTTCCGGTAAAGTGCTGATGCAAGGCTATATGAACCCGGCGGCACTTGAGCACACACTGCAAAGCGGCAACGTCACCTTTTACAGCCGCAGCAAACAGCGGCTGTGGACCAAAGGCGAAAGCTCAGGCCATACCCTGCAGCTGGTTAGCGTCGACAGTGACTGTGATGCCGACAGTATTTTAGTGCTGGCACTGCCGCAAGGGCCAACCTGCCATGTTGGCACCGAAACCTGCTGGCATGACAACAACGCCAACAGCCCGCAACTGGCGTTTTTGTATGACTTAGAGCAGGTAATTAAAAGCCGTGAAGGCGCCGATCCGGACAGTAGCTACACTGCCAGTTTATTTGCCAAAGGCGTAAAACGCATTGCGCAAAAAGTCGGTGAAGAAGGTGTTGAGTCGGCTTTAGCGGCGATGGCTGGTGATCGGGAAGAATTAGCCAACGAAGCGGCTGATCTGATCTTTCACCTGCTGGTACTGCTACGCAGCCAAAAGTTAGAACTAAAAGATGTGATTAAAGTACTACAGCAACGACACAAATAAGCAGCCATGTTGGCAGTTTCACTATACAGTTGTTGCTAAAATTCATTTGGTTTAGTTCTGGCGCAGTAACATTGTGCTAACTACACTTAAGCTGTCATGACAGTAAAACCACCGCATCTGCATCGCGAGGCAAATCTGATCCAAATGCTGGATCCTATGTCCACCGATTGGAATCAGGCATTGCCCGCCCCCAATACGACAGTAACCAGTAAACTGGTTGCTGCGCTGGATTTTTCCCGTTTAAATAGCTTGTTCGAGAATTTCCTGCAGGTGATGGACGTGCCGATAGCATTGATCGATCTGCAGGGCAAAGTGCTGGCCTCTTCGCGCTGGCAACGGGCCTGTATTCAGTTTCATCGCCAGGCTGAAACCACATTGCAACGTTGCCTGGAAAGTGATCGCGACCTGGCATTACAGCTGGAGCAAGGCAAAAACTATTCGATATACCGCTGCCGCAACGGTTTAACCGACTGCGCCACACCTATAGTTCTTGACGGTGAGCATATTGCCAACCTGTTTATTGGCCAATTTTTACTGCACGAACCCGATCAGGCTTATTTTACCGCACAGGCTAAACAAGCCGGCTTTGATAAAAATGATTATCTGGCAGCGTTGGCTGAAGTACCGATAGTCGATGAAAGTCGTTTGCCAGCGATGTTAAATATGCTGGCATCCCTGGCACTGCAAATTACTGAACTTAGTCTGGCTAACCTTCGTTATCAACACAGCCTGCAACTAACTGAACAACAAGTGCAGCAGCGAACACAAGAGCTAACGCTACAAAACCAGATTTTAAGCCAGATCAGTGAAGGCGCAGCGTTAAAAACGGTACTGCACAATCTTGTTACCCAGGTAGAACTACTGCATCCTGATATGCTGTGTTCCATCTTACTGCTGGATGAAGACGGCAAAACGTTGCGCCATGGCGCGGCGCCGTCACTACCCGATGCCTACAATCAGGCGATTGACGGTGTAGTTATTGGCGAGGGCGTTGGGTCCTGCGGTAGCGCTGCCTATAGTGGTAAAACCGTGATCGTTACCGACATCAGCTCTCACCCTTACTGGCAACCTTATCTGGCACTGGCTGAGCTTGCTGCTGTAAAAGCCTGCTGGTCACAGCCGGTAAAAAATGCTCAGGGTAAAGTACTGGGCACCTTTGCCATTTATCAGCGCCAGCCTGCCGAGCCTTCAGCCGAGCTACTGGAGAAAATTAAAACCTATAGTAATCTGGCTGAACTTGCCATCAGCCGCAGCTTAAGCAGTTCGCAAATTAGACGTTTAGCCTTTTATGACAGCTTAACAGGCCTGGCTAACCGGCGCTTACTGGAAGAACACTTGTTGCAGGCGATGGCAGCCAGCAAACGCAGCCAAAAGTTTTGCGGCCTGATGTTTATCGATCTGGACAATTTTAAGCCGGTAAATGATCTTTACGGCCATAAAGTCGGCGATGCCTTGTTGGAAGAAGTCGCCCGCCGCTTACAAAGCGCAGTGCGCCAGGCCGACACCGTTGCCCGTTTTGGTGGAGATGAATTTATTGTGCTTTTGCGTGATATTGACGCCGATGACCGGCGCAGCAAACAACATATGCAGGTTGTTGCAACAAAAATTGCACAGGAATTATCCCGCCCTTACCCACTGAATGATAACAGCATGCACCAGTGCGCCTGCAGTATAGGTTTAGTGTTGTTTTTGGGTGACGCTGATAGTGATGAATTACTACGTCAGGCCGATATGGCAATGTATCAGGCAAAAAAACTCGGGCAAAATCGCCCTTGCTGGTATAACAAAGCTTAAACCAGCGCTAAACCTAACCGCACAACGCAACGTGACACTTAACCGTCGCATTAAAATGTAACAGCCTTTGTCTGTCTATTGACAAGGCCGGCATGGAAACCGACTATAACGGCGGTCTTACGTTTAACACTTCTGTTAACACTAAAACAAAAAGAGTCGCTATGAAAAAATCCTTACTTGTTCTGGCACTGGCCAGCAGCTTCGCCATGGCAGATGAAGGCATGTGGATGCCGCAACAGTTGCCACAAATTGCCAACGAATTAAAAGCTGCCGGTTTAGCGCTAAACCCAACCGATTTAAACAAACTTACTGAATTTCCGGCTGCTGCTATTGTCAGCCTGGGCGGTTGTTCTGCCTCTTTCGTATCGCCAAACGGCTTAGTCGCGACCAACCATCACTGTGCCTACGGCAGTATTGCCCACAACTCGACGCCAGAAAATGATCTGCTGGCCAATGGCTTTTTAGCTAAAACGCTGGCCGATGAAGTTGCCGCTGCACCTGGCAGCCGTATATTCGTAACCAAAGCCGTTGATAATGTCAGCGATCAAGTCATTGATGCCAAAACCGCCAAATTAAGCGGTAAAAGGCGTATCGATGCTATTGAAGCCAACCAGAAAGCGCTGGTAGCTGAGTGTGAAAAAGACGAAGGCCACCGCTGTACTGTAGCTGCATTCTACGGCAGCCTGGAGTTTTACCGTATTAAACAGCTGGAAATTAAAGATGTACGTTTAGTACATGCCCCGGCAGAAGGCGTAGGTAAATTTGGTGGCGACACCGACAACTGGATGTGGCCACGTCACACCGGAGATTACAGCTTCTACCGCGCCTATGTCAGCCCGGAAGGTAAATCAGCCGATTACAGCACAGACAACGTGCCATACAAGCCCGATTTTCATTTAACCCTGGCCAAAGACGGCGTAAAAGAAGGTGATTTTGTTATGGCGCTGGGTTACCCGGGCCGCACTAATCGCCATCGCCTGCCAAGTGAAGTCAGCGAAACCTTTGAATGGGCCTACCCCAACACCGTAGCGCAGTTTAAAAACACGCTGGATATTATCGCCAGGCAAACCGCTGAGGATAAAGATGCCGAGCTGAAATACGCCAGCCGTGTCGCCGGTTTAAACAACTACATGAAAAACCGTCAGGGCATGCTGGACAGCTTTGCCGGCAGCGACTTTTTAAGCCGCAAAACAGCAGAACACGCAGAACTGACCAAGTGGGTTAACAGCAGCCGCGACAATAAAAAAGCCTATGCTGATGACTTAAAAACTATTGAAAAACTGCTGAAACAACGCCAGGACAAAGATCGCAAAGACTATTTACTGGGCAATGCTAAACCACGTTTATTAACGGCAGCCGGCGCGATTTATCGCCTGGCAGAAGAAAGCACTAAGCCGGACGCCGAGCGTAAAGCCGGTTTTCAAAAACGTGATTTACCGCGTTACAAAGCCTTTGTTGCCGGTATGGAGCGTAACTTTGCCGTTAGCGTAGAAAAAGCGCTGGACCTGTATAACTTAAGCCGCTACGCCGCTCAGCCGAAAAAACAACGCGACAGCGAGTTTGACAAGGTAATGGGTATTAAAGATGGCATGTCAGAAGCTGAACTTAAGGCGCTGATTGACAGCTGGTATGCCAATACTGGCTTAACCGCACTGGATAAACGCACTGCGCTGCTGGAGATGACACCAGAGCAAATCGCCAAGCTTGATGACAGCTTTGTTAAAGCCGCTGTTGCGCTGCACAAGTGGAACTTAAAGCACGAAGCGCAGGAAGAAGAACTGGCAGGCAAAATTCAGCAGGCATACGCCAGCTATATGCGCGCCAAAATTGCCTTTATGCAGTCTAAAGGCCACGCCGTTTACCCAGATGCCAACAGCACACTGCGGGTAACTTACGGTAATGTGAAAGGCCGTGCGCATGGCAATGAAGATGGTAACGCCTGGGCACCGTTTACCACCTTGCGTGGTATTACTGCTAAAGCCACCGGTGAAGGCGAATTTAACGCACCACAAAGCCAGCTGGATGCCATTAAAGCCAAACAGTACGGCCCATACAAAGTAGACAGCTTAAACTCAGTGCCGGTTAACTTCTTAGCGACGCTGGATATTACCGGTGGTAACTCAGGTTCTGCGGTACTGAACAGCAAAGCCGAACTGGTAGGCCTGGCGTTTGACGGCACACTGGATTCGATTATTTCAGACTGGGACTACAACCCGGATAACACCCGCTCAATTCAGGTTGATCACCGTTTTATGCTGTGGCAAATGCAGCTGGACGGCGCAGATAATCTGTTAAAAGAAATGGGCGTGAAGTAACCATCTGAAAAAGGGCCGAAAGGCCCTTTTTATTCATCTCTTCGAGTCGAACCGACTTGTTCACACAGACACGCCGTAAATACATCCCTGTAGGCTCGATTCGGCCATCCTGGCCTGCAACGGTCTGTTTAGAACAAGTCGATTCTCATAAAGTCTGTGCTCTCTAGATTGCCTTTTCTAACAACTCTGCAGCCAGCCGGACAAAATCTGACGAGGTTAGTATCCCCTTCAGCTTATTGTTTTCATCGACTACCGGCATACAACCGTGGCGGTTTGATACGAAAAAACCGGCCACGTCTTTTAACGATTGCTCTGGCGTGACCGCAGCAAAATCAGTCACCATCATATCGGCCACCAGTTGCTGTTTTTCTTTGCGCTCCAGCGCTGTGGCGCCAAATTGCGCCATCAAGCCCATTACCTTGGCAATCATAATTTTTTGCGTCAGCATGCCTACCAGTTCACCTTTGGCGTCAATAACCGGAATATGGCGGATATTTTTTTCCCGCATTAAATCATGCGCATCTTTTAAACTGGCGTCACGGGTAACGCATAAAGGATCAACCGTCATTAGTTCGGCAACAATGCTAATAGTCATCACAGTCTCCATATCGACATAAACATACCCTTATAGCGAAAAAGGTAGCCTGACATTTAGCGCTGGATCAAGTTTCTGCCGTTTGTTTTGTCGCCGGCGTTAATGAGCTACCCAAAGAGGCAACAATTACCAGCGCTATCGCCAGCCACTGCCATAGTGTTAACAGTTCAGCCAGAATTAAAAAGCCTGCCAGAGCCGCTATCGCCGGTTCCATACTCATAAACACGCTGAAATTTTGCGATGTCATATTACGCAGCGCTACCATTTCCAATGAATACGGAATAGCGCTGGATAAAATGCCGACCAAAAAGCCCAGAGGTAGCACATCCCAGCTTAGCAACGCCATACCCTGAGTAACAAAGCCGGTTGGCACCAGCACGACAGCAGCAACTGTCATCCCCAGCGCCACCGTCATACCACCCGAGCTTTGAGTATTGGTTTTTTTACCAAACAATATATAGCCAGCCCAACAAGCGCCAGCCGCCAATGCCTGTATCACACCCACCGGATCCAGTGCATCCACACCATGCATATCCGGCAGTAGCAGTAAAATGCCGGCTATGGCAAAGCCAACCCAAATAAGATCGCGCTTACGCCGGGATGAAAACAGCGCCACCGCCAAAGGACCGGTAAATTCCAGTGCCACACCAATACCCAGCGGAATACGGGCAATAGCCAGATAAAACAGAATATTCATGCCTCCCAGGCACAAGCCGTATACGATAACAGCCTGCCAGTCGCGCCCTTTTGGTAAGGCCCGCCACGGCTTAAATACCAGACACAACACCAGCGCAGAAAAACCCAGCCGCAGGGCGGTGGTGCCATCCGGGCCAATCAGCGGAAACAATTGTTTGGCTATAGAAGCGCCGGATTGAATAGTGATCATCGCCAGCAATACGCTGACAACAGCGACAACCAGGCTGCGATTTACAAAGACAGGCATAACATAGTGATCCGAAAGGACGTACAAGACGCGAACGGCTTAATTGTAGCCTGTGCAGGGCGTAAAACGTAACCGTCGGCGCACTGTAATGCGCCATCTGTGCGTTATTTCGGGGCAAAACGTCAAAGGCTCCCGCTGGAAGCGTTATGCACCAACATTAAGACGTCAAAAAAATATCACGCTATGGCAACTAATTAGCGGCAAATTAAGCAGTACGCCAATTTTAGCGCCGCACTGGCATGGCATCTGCTAAGCACTTTTATCGGTATCGGTGCTCACCGCCATTTTTCGTCCTCTGACTCAGGAGCATTACTATGACCGGACTACACAACCGCAGCCATCCACTGCGCGATGTACTGGATAAAGAATTGCAACAGCGCACCTTCCCTGCCATTGCCGCTCCCTGCCGGCTGTGTCAGTTTATGCTAACCGTTGCTCCGGCTTCACGTAGCAGTGAGTTTAGCTTTATGCAGCAACTGGCCAGTCAGCAAGGCAGCCATTTCAGTGAAACCGACCACGATATCAACCTGCCATTGTTTGGTGGCACGCTCAGGTTTGAGAAACACGGCGAGTTTTCCAGCTATGTGTTTATTCAGTATGGTAACGACAAGCAGCTGTTTGACGATCCGCTGGATTTTTTGCCCAGTAAAGACTGGCTGGAGGATATTCCCGGCCAGATTTTCCGTGTAGTGCAACTAAGTGTGGTAACACCGGCGCAACTAAAAGCCAATGGCAATATTGATAAGCTGTTTAATCCGGACAACTGCATCAGTAGCTTGCTGGCGGGACAAAAAGCGCGCATTTGGACCGATTTTCAAAAACATGCCGAAGGCGCCGGCCGCATGCTGTTGCTGGATCAGGGGCTCAGCCCGGCAGCATTAGGCCGTTTAGTGCAACAACTGTTTGATCTGGGTAACTACCGCAAGCTGTCGTTGCTGGGCTGGCCGATGTCACGCCAGGCACTTGCCAGGCTTAACCTGCTGGAGCAGCAGCTGTCAGACATTACCCAGCGCATTGAACAGCAGCGCAGCGACGACGAGCGGCTGTTGAACGAAATTACCACTATGGCTGCGCAAACCGAGCATTTGATTGCCGAAACCAGCTCGCGTTTGCAAGCTACCGCAGCCTACTATCAACTGACACTGGATCGGATAAAAGGCTTAAATGAAACTCCGATAGAAGGCTTGTTATCGCTGCAGGACTTTACCGAGCGGCGGTTAACGCCGGCATTTCGCACCAGCGAGTCAGTCGTATTCCGTCAGAATGCGTTGTCGGGCCGGCTTGGCCGTTCAACCGAATTGTTACGTACCCGGATTAACTTAAAATTAGAGCAACAAAACCAGCAGCTGCTGGCTTCGATGGATAAACGCGCCAAACTACAGCTGAATATGCAGATAATGGTTGAAGGCCTGTCTCTGGTGGCGATCAGTTACTACGCGGTGCAACTAAGCGACAAAGCCATTAAGGCGCTGGGGCATTTTCTACCGCGCTTGGATACTGAGCGCTGGCAAAGTATTAGCGTACCGCTGATGATCATCGCAGTCTGTCTGGTACTGTTTTGGTTAAATCGCCGTTTACACCAAGATAAAACCAGCTAACAGCTTGAGAATTTGCCACTGCAGTGCTTTACTTGCGATCCCCTGACAGAGATTGGATTAAAACGTGTTGCGTGGCGCTGTTGTTATCTGTTGTATCGGCTTTGCTTGTAGCAGTACGGCGCAAGAGGATTCGGCTGAGACTAAAAAGCAGCTTAAGCTTATCCCGGGCCAGGTGTTACATCAGGCGGCACCAGCAGTAAAAAACAAACCAAGCGCGCAAATTGCAGTGTATAAATCGGTGAAGGCTGACGGCACGGCATTCTTTTCTGATCGCCAGCCGCTTAACCGGCCTTATCAACTGCTCAGGTTTGATTGTTTTGCCTGTGATCCGGTGTCAAATATCAACTGGCATACGGTACCGCTGTACGTTAAACCGTACAATCGCATTATTGCCAAAGCTGCAACCGAGCACCAGCTTGACCCGGCTTTGATCCGGGCGGTGATCCATGCCGAATCATCGTTTCGGCCGCAGGTAATATCGAAAAAAGGTGCTGTCGGCCTGATGCAATTAATGCCGCAAACCTCGGCGACACTGGGCGTACAGGATGCAAATCATCCGGAGCAAAACATTAACGCCGGCAGCCGCTACCTGGCGCAATTGCTGAAACAGCATAATAACGAGTTAACATTGGCGCTGGCGGCTTATAACGCTGGCCCCGGTAATGTAAAACGCTACAACGGTATACCGCCCTTTGCCGAAACCCAGGCCTATGTTGAACGGGTGGTTATTTTACATAAGCGCTATCAACAGCAGAGTTAAGCGGTCGCGGGCTTGTGCAGTGCTGCACGCAGAATGTCTTTCCAGGATACCAAACCCAGCAAATGCTTAAATTCGTCGGTTACCGGCAGACAGCTAATATTGTGCTGCAACAATAAGGCTGCAGCTTGCTTAACGGTGCTGCTTTCAGTGATGGTAATAACCGGCGACACCATAACCTGATGCACTTTACGCGAGCGCAAAAATACACTGATCGTTGGATCTGTCGCCGAATCCATCACCGGGCTTAATTCACGAAAATAGTCTTTTACCGAAACAATACCAACAATACGGTTGGTATTGTCTACCACAGGTACATGCTGAAAACGGGCCTTGGCAAACACATCGCGCAACGACGCCAGGCTGGCATCGGCCACAGTGGTTACCAGCTTGTTACGATGCGTCATAATATGCGCTATGCTCATCAAAGCCCCCAGCCGTTACTTATTCGTCTTTGTTTTCAAAACCTTCAATAGTGACACCAGACAGGAAACCTGCACCTTTGGTATCGCCGCTGCGCAGCTTGATCATCAGACGCAGATCGTTTGGTGAATCGGCATGGTGCAACGCATCGGCATAACTTATCCGGCCGGCCTGATATAAATCATACAAAGCCTGGTCAAAGGTTTGCATGCCCAATTCGCGTGACTTGGTCATTACGGCTTTAATTTCGCCCATGTCACCACGGGAGATTAAATCGGCAATCAATGGCGAGTTAAGCAGTACTTCTATCGCAGCCACCCGGCCCTGGCCATCAGCAGTGGGCACCAGTTGCTGTGCAACTATGCCGCGTAAATTCAACGATAAGTCGAACAGCAGCTTCTGGTGCATTTCTTTGGGTACCAGGTGCATAATGCGGTCAATGGCCTGGTTGGCGTTGTTGGCGTGCAATGTAGCGATACATAAATGGCCGGTTTCAGCAAACGACAGTGCGTATTCCATAGTGTCCTGACTGCGGATCTCACCAATCAGAATGACATCCGGCGCCTGGCGCAGCGAGCTTTTTAACGCCGCTTCAAACGACTCGGTATCAATACCGACTTCACGCTGCGTAATTAAGCTTTTATGGTGGTCGTGCACAAACTCGATAGGATCTTCAATGGTAAGAATATGACCTTTGGCATTTTTATTGCGATAACCCAACAGCGCCGCCAGCGAGGTCGACTTACCGGTACCGGTACCACCGACAAACAGCACCAGACCGCGCTTGGACATGATCACTTCTTTCATGATAGGCGGCAGGCCCAGATCATCAACATTCGGAATTTGCGTTACGATCCGGCGCACCACCATGCCAGCACAGTCACGCTGCCAAAATGCCGATACCCGAAAACGGCCAACGTCATTGGCAATAGCAAAGTTACACTCTTTGCTGGTCATAAACTCCTGCTGCTGCTTATCGTTCATGGCCGACAGCACCAGTTTTAGTGAGGTAGCATCAGTCAGCGGCATTTCGTCTATTGGTGTCATTTCACCGTTAATTTTGGCAGCCACTGGCATGCCGGCAGTGACAAACAAGTCAGATGCCCGCATATTTACCATTTTTTCTAAAAAATCATCCAGTTGCATAGCTATTACATCCTACCCATAGCGCCAAAGGTATTTTTGTCCTGTGCCTTAGCGGCCGCGTCTTGCTGGGTTATCCGGCCACGGTTTACCAGATTTAACAAGCATTGATCCATGGTTTGCATGCCATGGGCAGCGCCGGTCTGGATAACCGAGTACATCTGGGCAATTTTATCTTCGCGAATAAGGTTACGTATCGCCGGTAAGCCGACCATAATTTCGTGCGCCGCAATACGGCCGCCGCCGATTTTTTTCAGCAGGGTTTGTGAAATAACAGCACGTAATGACTCAGACAGCATTGACCGCACCATATCTTTTTCTTCACCCGGAAACACGTCGATAATACGGTCGATGGTTTTTGGCGCTGACGTGGTGTGCAGGGTGCCAAACACTAAATGACCGGTTTCGGCAGCGGTCATCGCTAACCGTATGGTTTCCAGATCACGTAATTCACCCACCAGAATAACGTCAGGGTCTTCACGCAGTGCCGAGCGCAATGCGTTGCTGAAACTGTGGGTATCGCGGTGCACTTCCCGCTGGTTAATCAGACAGGATTTATTGTTGTGCACAAATTCTATTGGATCTTCGATGGTTAAAATATGATCGTGCCGCATGGTGTTAATGTAATCGATCATCGCCGCCAGGGTGGTAGACTTACCTGAGCCTGTCGGTCCGGTTACCAGCACCAAACCACGCGGGTTTTCGGCAATGGTTTTAAAAATATCCGGTGCACCTAAATCATCCAGTGTTAACACCTCACTGGGGATAGTACGGAACACCGCGGCCGCACCGCGGTTTTGCACAAAGGCGTTAACACGAAAACGTGCTAAGCCCGGCACTTCAAAAGAAAAATCTGATTCGAGACGTTCTTCGTACTCTTTGCGTTGCTTATCGGTCATAATCTCGTACACCAAAGCATGTACTTCTTTATGCGACAAGGGCGGTACATTAAGTTTACGTACGTCGCCATCAACGCGGATCAGCGGCGGTACGCCGGCTGAAAGGTGTAAATCTGAGGCTTTATGTTGCACACTAAACGCCAGTAATTCGGTAATATCCATGACAACTTTTACTCCACTGTGCCAATTGATATGAATAACATAGCAGAACAACTACAGCTCGCCTATCACAACCTGACACAAAAGTGCCTCCAGCTGTCTGCCAACATTGACACTGTACAACTGTTAGCCGTTAGTAAAACCAAACCGGTTAGTGCCATTGAAGCGGCGTACCATGCCGGACAACGACATTTTGGCGAAAATTACCCGCAGGAATTAGCGACAAAAGCTACAGAGCTTAGCGGCTTTGCGGATATCTGCTGGCATTTTATTGGCCCGCTACAGTCTAACAAAACCCGGCTGGTAGCCGAGCATGCGCACTGGGTGCACAGTATTGAACGGCTAAAAATTGCCCAGCGCCTGAACGAACAGCGCCCGGCAACGCTGGCAAAATTAAAGGTGCTGCTGCAAATTAATATCAGTGATGAAACCAGCAAAGCCGGTATAGCGCCGGCAGATATGCTGGCACTGGCCGAAGCAGTAAACCAATTACCCCAGCTGGAATTAAAAGGCCTGATGGCAATACCGGCACCTGGGCAAAGCGAAACTGCCTTTGCAGCTATGCAGCAATTGTCGTTACAACTGCAGCAGCGCTATGCGCAAGCGACTGAATTATCGATGGGCATGTCAGATGACTGGCCTTTGGCTCTGCGATATGGCGCAACTATGATACGATTAGGGACCGCAATTTTTGGCGCAAGAGATTAGCACAAGGAATGACGACACAAATGAATGACAACACAGTCGCCTTTATCGGTGCCGGCAATATGGCGCGCTGCGTTATTGCCGCCATGGTTAACGCCGGTTATCCGGCAGACAACATTATCGCCGCTAACCGCAGTCAGCCAAAGTTAACCGCGCTGGCTGCCGACTTCGGCATTCAAACCACACTGGATAATATTGAAGCGGTAACCAAGGCCGATGTGATAGTGCTGGCCGTAAAACCGCAAATGATGCAGGATGTTTGCCAATCCTTGATCGCTGCGGCACCTGAAATTGCCGAAAAGTTGTTCGTTACCTTAGCTGCTGGCCTTCCGGTAAGCCGTTATCAGCAATGGCTGGGGCAAGTTCGTCTGGTTAGGGCTATGCCCAACACCCCCTCGCTGGTTGGCCTTGGCGTGACCGGTTTATTCCCGTCGGGCTGCTCCAACTATGAAAAAGCCTTTGTTGATCATATGTTCAGCGGCACCGGGCTCAATGTCTGGCTAGAAACCGAAGCGCAAATTAACCATATCATTGCTGTTACCGGCAGCTCGCCAGCCTATTTCTTTTTCTTTATGCAGGCGATGCAGCAAGTGGCTGAACAGCTGGGCTTTGATGCGGCCCAGGCCAAGCAAATGGTGGCACAAACTGCGCTGGGCGCCGCGACTATGGCGCTGAACAGTGAGCATAGCTTTGCAGATCTCAGAGCTCAGGTTACCTCTAAAGGCGGAACCACGCATGAAGCCGTCACCACTTTTGCCAACCAGGGGCTTGAAAAAATGGTTGCAGACGCCATGTATGCGGCAATTGCCCGTGCTGAAGAAATGGCGCAAAGTCTATAATTTTCATCGTCTAAGATGCGGAGAGCCTGATGCAAGCCTTGATATTTTTAATAAACACTGCCTTTAGTTTATATCTGATGGTAGTGCTGCTGCGAATTTGGCTGCAATGGGCACGGGCCGATTTTTACAATCCACTGAGCCAGTTTGTTGTTAAAGCCACCAACCCGGTCGTTATCCCTCTGCGCCGTCTGCTACCCAGTATCGGCAAAATAGACACCGCATCAGTACTGCTGGCGCTTGTGTTGGTTATCGCACAATCTGTATGTTTGCGCTATCTGGCGTTTGGCCAGGTGTTTCTACCGAATTTACTGGTAATGGCACTACCTATGCTTGTGCGAGAAGCTTTGACGCTGTTTTTCTGGGTGTTAATTATCCGTGCCATTATGAGCTGGTTTAGCCAGGGTAATAACCCAATTGAGTATCTGATGCATCAGCTCACTGAACCGGTTCTTCGTCCGGTACGGCGTATTATTCCGCCCATAGCCGGGTTAGACTTGTCGGTTCTGGTGGTTATTATCGCCCTAAACGTGTTGAACATTCTTACTTTGGGCTGGCTGCCACAATTTTGAGCGCTGAGGTAACAGCACAACATCAGGTTAAGGCTGCATATTTAAACCCAAAGCCAGCCTGGCTGGCTTAAAACCGTTATGAAAATAGCGCCAAAGCAGGTGCCAGCGCCGATAAAAACGCTGCCGCACGAAACCTGAGCCACTATACTTAACACCCTGACCTTTCTGACTGAGGTGAACTATGAACCGTGTCATTCTTGCCCTGCTATTGGGCTTAATTGTCAGCTTCAGTGCCGCTGGCGAGCAAAAAAAACAACTGGGAAACTGGGATGTGCATTACATTGCTTTTCCCTCACCGATACTAACGCCGGAAGTGGCGCAGCAATACCAGCTACAGCGCAGTAAATACAATGGCATTGTTAATATTTCAGTATTGGATAAAACCACTCAGCAAGCACAAAAAGTGGCAATAACCGGTAGCGCCAAAGACTTGCAAAGCCGTATCCGCACACTGGAATTTACCGAGGTAACAGAAGGCAATGCGGTGTACTACCTGGCACAATTGCCGTTTCATCACGAACAACGTTACAGCTTTACCATTACTATCAGCAGCGGCAACCAGACGCAGCAACTGACTTTCGACCAGGTTTTTTACGTAGATTAATTAGATGACAAATAACATAGTGCTGGCCAGCGGTAACAAAGGCAAAGTAACGGAATTAAGCCAGATGCTGGCACCGTTTAAGCTGCAAGTGATACCGCAAACTGAACTGGGTGTCTCAGATGCCGATGAAACCGGGCTGACCTTTATTGAAAATGCCATTATAAAAGCGCGCCATGCCGCGTTAGCCACTGGCTTACCGGCTATTGCCGATGATTCTGGCCTGGCAGTTGACGCGCTTGATGGTGCACCGGGTATTTATTCGGCCCGTTATGCCGGAGAAGCCGCCAGCGATAGCGCCAACATTGATAAACTGCTGTTGGCGCTAAAAGACGTACCAGCCGGGCAACGTGGTGCACAGTTTCATTGTGTCTTGGTGTACCTGCGCCATGCTGAAGACCCGACACCGCTGGTATGTCACGGCGTTTGGCACGGCAGCATTACCCAACAACGTGCCGGTTGTGCTGGCTTTGGCTATGATCCGGTGTTTTATGTCGCCACCGAAGGCTGCACCAGTGCCGAGCTAAGCCGTGAGCGCAAACAGCAACTTAGCCATCGCGGTAAAGCCCTGGCGCAGTTGCTTAACCTGTTACAACAGAGCAAAGCATAGTGGCATTGCAGTTACCGCCATTGGCGCTTTATATTCACATACCCTGGTGTATTCAAAAATGTCCGTACTGCGACTTTAACTCCCACGCAGTAAAACAAGGCATTCCCGAGCAGGAATACATCGCCCATTTATTGGCAGACTTAGATCAGGATTTAGCCCTGGTTAACGGCCGCAGCCTTAGCAGTATCTTTATTGGTGGTGGCACACCCAGTGTGTTTTCTGCTGCCGGCATTGAGCAAATCCTAACCGGCGTTAAGCAACGTATCCGCTGTGACAGCGACATGGAAGTAACCATGGAAGCCAATCCCGGCACGGTTGAAGCCGAGCGTTTTGCCGGTTATGTTAGTGCCGGTGTAACGCGGTTTTCTATCGGTGTACAGAGCTTTCAAACGGCCCAGTTGCAGGCGCTGGGGCGGATACACGACAGTCACGAAGCCATCAACGCGGCGAAACTGGCCCAGCAGCTACTGCACAGTCAACCGCTGCAAAGCTTTAACCTGGATTTAATGCACGGCTTACCACAGCAGGATCTGGCCGGTGCTTTGGCCGATTTACAACAAGCGATAGATTTAGCTCCACCGCACCTGTCCTGGTATCAACTAACTATAGAGCCCAACACTGCCTTTGCCTCACGCCCGCCAGTGTTACCACCAGACGATACGTTGTGGGATATCCAGCAACATGGCCTGGCATTGCTTGAGCAACATGGCTATCAGCAATATGAAATTTCGGCCTATGCCAAAACCGGCCAGCAGTGCCGGCATAATCTGAATTACTGGCGTTATGGCGACTATTTAGGTATTGGCTGCGGCGCCCATGGCAAAATTACCCTGCCATCACGCAATGCCATTTTACGTACGGTAAAAATTAAGCACCCTAAAGGCTATATGGATATCAGCCGCGGCTATTTGGATAATCGCGAGCAAGTCGCCGCCGAAGACCGGCCGTTTGAGTTTTTTATGAACCGGTTTCGCCTGCTCGAACCCTGCCCGATCGCCGACTTTACGGCCTACACCGGCCTGCCATTAAGCAGCATCACTGCGGCTATTACTGAGGCAGAACAAAAGCAGCTACTGACGGTTACCGATACGCACTGGCAAATAACCGCTAAAGGTGCGCGCTATCTAAACGACTTACTCACCTTGTTTATCTAGCCTGATTAACCTGTCAGCGCGATACTTTGTCTGTTAATCAGCAGCTGATGGCGTAGAATAACGCCATCAGCTGAGCAATCAGCCAAGCCATACACTCATAACGGGGATAGCTATGACATCCATTTTGCTCCAGCGCGCGTTACTGCCGATAGCGGTAAGCGCAGCTTTATTAACCGGCTGCGGCCCGCAGCAACAAACAACACCCGCGCCACAGCCAGCCGTTGTAGTACAGCAACAAACCGAATCAGACAAAGCCAACGCGCTGTTTGAACAAATCTTTATGGCACAGGTAAAGCGCAACCCCTTGTTGCAAACCCGGCTGGGCATCAAAGATGACTATGACAAATGGCATGACTTATCTGACGAGCATTACCAGGCGTCATTACAGCTGGCCCGTCAACATTTGGTCATGTTGCAGGCCATCGACGTTAGTAAACTGGACGACAATAGCCGCGTCAGCTATTTGCTAATGCAGCAAGACTTACAGCAAGAATTGGATGACGCCAAATGGCAACTGTATAGTTATCCGGTAAACCAAATGTCGGGCACCCATTCGCGGGTACCTTCAGTGCTGATCAATCAACACAGCATCGGCAGCGAAAACGATGCAAAAGCTTACATTGCCCGCCTTAATGCCGTACCAAAATTATTTAGCCAATTGCAGCAACAACTGCAGGCCCGTGCTGAAGCCGGCATTATCGCGCCGGCCTTTGTGTTTCCGCATGTTATTTCGGCCAGTGAAAATGTGATCAAGGGCGCACCGTTTGACGAAGGCCCTGACAGCACCCTACTGGCCGACTTCAGTAGTAAAGTGGCCAAACTTAATCTGAATGAACATGCCAGTAAACTGTTAATCGACGAAGCTAAAGTTGCGCTGCTTACCAGCGTCAAACCAGCCTACAGCAGCCTGATCAATTATCTGCAAACGCTGCAGCAAAAAGCCGGCAACATTGATGGTGTTTGGCGCTTTAAAGATGGCGATGCCTTTTATAATAATGCGCTTAAACGCACCACGACCACTAACCTTAGCGCCAGCGAAATTAACCAGCTTGGTTTGGATGAAGTGGCACGTATCCATAGCGAAATGCGCGCCATTATGCAGAAAACGGGCTTTGACGGCGATTTAAAAGCCTTTTTTAACTTCATGCAAACCGATGAGCAGTTTTATTATCCGGACACGGCAGAAGGCAAAGCGGCTTACCTCGCCGACGCCACCGCCGTGATTGACCATATGCGCTCCCGGCTGAACGAGCTGTTTTTAGTTACCCCTAAAGCAGAGATGATCGTTAAAGCGGTTGAGCCGTTTCGTGAACAAAGTGCCGGTAAAGCCTTTTATCAGCAGCCATCTATGGACGGCAGCCGGCCCGGCATTTACTACGCCAACCTGTACCGCATGAGCGATATGCCCAAATACGAGCAGGAAGCGCTGGCCTATCACGAGGGCATACCAGGCCATCATATGCAGCTGGCTATAGCGCAAGAGCTGGAAGACATGCCCAAGTTTCGCCGCTTTGGCGGTTACACTGCTTACATTGAAGGCTGGGGTTTATACACCGAGCTGTTACCGAAAGAAATAGGCCTGTATCAGGACCCGTATTCTGACTTTGGCCGCTTAGCCATGGAATTATGGCGCGCCTGCCGCTTAGTGGTCGACACCGGTATACACGCCAAAAAATGGAGCCGCGAAGAAGCCATTCAGTATCTGCTGGACAATACACCCAATACGCCAACCGCTATTGAAAAGGCTATTGAACGCTATATTGTGATGCCATCACAGGCTACCGCCTATAAAATCGGCATGATTAAAATTATCGAACTGCGCGAAAAAGCCAAAACTGCACTGGGTGACAAGTTTGATATCCGAGCCTTTCATGATGTGGTGTTGAAGAACGGCGCCGTGCCATTAGATGTACTGGAACAACTGGTGGATGAGTATATTGCCGCAACCAACACCTGATCGCGGTAGTAGCAAGATTAAGCCGGTCAACTGACCGGCTTTTTTGTTTGTAGTCTCAGGCTGAGGGTACTGCAGCCGGATCCATCCAGAACGGCTCCCAAATATGGCCATCCGGATCAGTAAAAGCCCGGCTGTACATAAAGCCCAAATCCTGCACCGGGTTAATATCGGCCGTTCCGCCGTGCTTTGCTGCCGAGCCTGTCATCGTATCTACCGCTTCGCGTTTGTCACATGCCAGTGCCAGCATCACTTCACTGGATGTCGCTGCCGGAATAGGTCTGGTCGTGAAACTGTGCCACTTGGCATGCGTTAGCAGCATCACATAAATTTGCTCACTCCAAACCATACAGGCGGCGGTCTCGTCGGTAAAATGCGGATTATTACTAAAACCCAGCGCAGTATAAAAAGCCATGGCAGCTTTAAGATCTTTTACCGGCAGGTTAACAAATATCATCGGTTGCATCAGGGTTCTCCGGGTTGAGGTTAACAACAACGTTTTTTAACGCTTCATTCCTAATCGGCTAACCCTAGCCCAAATCGACAACGCAGTAATATATTTTTTACGTATTGTTACTTAGGGATGACGTTAAAAACCCGAGCCCGGCTGTTTAAGAAACGCCACTTCTTCTGCAGTGGACGTGCGGCCTAACAACGCATTACGATGCGGATAACGGCCAAAGCGGTCAATTATCGCTTTGTGCTTTAACTCGAACTGGTAGTTATTTTCTGGTGCATATTGCTTAAACAAGGTCTCAGCCTGCTGATGAATAACAGCCGATTCACTGTGCATGTACGGCATTAGCAAAAAATTTCGCTCGTCGGCGTTTAGCTGCGCCAAGGCACCGGCGGCAACGGCTTCCTGCGCTAATACCAGTGCCATCGCATCCTGGGCAAACGCCTGTGGCGTGTCACGGTAAATATTGCGAGAGAACTGATCCAGCACAATAATTTCCGCCAACCGTCCCTGCGCCGCAGTTCGCCAGTGGTATAACTCGCCCGCCGCCGCTTGCTGTAACACCTCGCCAAAGCGCACGCTGATCAAACGGTCAAAGGCCGCATCTTTCGCCCACCACTGTTCGGGCGTAATGTCGTTAAACCAAAAATGTAATACCGTTGCAAACATAGCCATTCCTTACGTTATCCCAACCGGCTAGTTGCCCGGTTTAATAACAAAACCTTTTTCGATACCGGCGCTAAATCCTACCGATTCGTATAATGCGTGAGCACTGGTTAAAGTTGCCCCAGACAGTAACATCACTTTATAACAGTTTTTTTGCCAGGCCAGCGCTATAGCAAACTCAAGTACCTGTTTACTCAGGCCCTGACGGCGAAATTTGGCAGCGGTAACGACATGCTCAATAATGCCAAATGGCCGGGCACCGTTGGCAATACTGAGGTTAATAGCCAAAGCGCAGGTTGATGCCAGTTCGCCGTCGGTCTCGGCTACCACTATAGCACTGCGTGGATCTGTGATGATTTCAGCCCATCTCTGGTGTGCCATATCGGCGGTCAGCGGCGGATCTGCCGGGCGTAATTCTTTATACAGCCGCAGCACAGCATTTAAGTCATCAAGAGTTGCGGTTCTGATTATCATCTCTGACATCCTTGTTAAGCATTAAATTGCTGCAACGGTTTAAGGATTAAACCGCTGCAGCCGTTCAGCCACAGTTAGTTACGCACTATTTGCATTTCCTGTAGCAGGTTATCTGCCTGGTCAACATACTGCATCATCCATAACACGTAGCGGATATCCACGTGTATAGCCCGGGTAATGTCGGGATTAAAATACCAGTCTTTGGTTATCGATTCGTAAGTAGAATCAAAGTTCAGCCCGACCAGCTCACCTTTGCCGTTCATTACCGCTGAGCCGGAGTTACCGCCGGTGGTATCGGCACTGGACAAAAAATTCACCGGCACTGAGTTAAACGCTTTGCGCTTTGGCTGCGGGCAACTGAATACGCTGCAATGCCAGGGCAAATCAGCTTGCGCGGCTAAATCTGTGTAGTAATACCCGGCCGTATTACCGGACTGATAAGCCTCAACCAGATTTTGCGGAGCATTAAACGGTGCTGTGCTCTGGCGCTTGGCAATTAACCCCTTGACTGAAGTAAAAGGTGTTTTATACACACCGTCAGCTGCCGGATAACCATCAACTGAACCGAAGGTAATACGCAGTGTGCTGTTAGCATCGGGGTATACCGGTTTACCCAGTGCTTTGTTGTAAGCAATGATGGCTTGCATATAGGCCGGACGCACTGTCGATAGCTGGCCTTTTAACTCTTTTTCCTGCGCTTGTAAGGCACGGTTTTTCGCTGATATCGCCACTGCGATACGGATAAAAGGGTCATCGCTGGCGGTAAAGTCTGCGACTGTTTTATCCAGCCAGGCTAAACGCCCTGCACTGCTGACTAAGCTGCTTTGGTTATACAGCGCCTGCAAGCGGTTACTGATTTCGGCTTGGCTCATGCCGGCGCTTAACCCCAGAGCAGTATCAAGCTCGGCAACGCGTACCTGGTCATCCTGTGCCAGATAATCGGCCAGTTGCTCTGACCAAATAGCTAAGTCCATTTTGGGGTGAAAGCTACGCTCCAGCCGGTTTAAACGGCTTTCGATCATTTTAATATCGCGTTGCTGAAACCCCATATCGCGCTCAGCATCTGGCTTTTGCCGCTCCTGCGCTAAATGGTACAGCTGTATTGCGGTTTGCAACATCGCACTGCGCTTGGCCGCTTCAAAGTAATACGTTTGCCGGCTAAAGGCTTGCTCTGCCGCTATCACGTGCTTTAAGCGGCTGATGTCTTGCAGATAACCACTACGGGATGTATCGGCGTTAATCCAGTTTTGCAGGGCTTGTTCCTGCTGCGCTTTAATGGCATGAATGTCCGTTACTTTGAAGCCATCCAGCAAACCCTGTAATTTTTTCATCCGGTTGTTATGGCTTTTTACCGTCGAGGCATATTTCACTTTAAGATCTGCATCTTGGGCACTTAAACGATCTATGGTGTTGATAATTTGCTGATAGCTGTGCACCTGCGCCGGATACTGCCAATTGGCAGCAAAGGCTATTTCATCGGCTAAACGATAGCGGCTGGTACTGCCGGGATAACCGGCCAGTAAAATACCATCGCCCTCACGCACACCATCGGCGTTTACTTTCAGGAAGTTTTTGCTTTGATAAGGCACATTGTCAGCTGAAAACGGCGCAGGTTTGCCATCTTTACCGACATAGGCGCGCAAAAAGGTGTAATCGCCTGTATGGCGCGGATATTCAAAGTTATCGATATCACCACCGTAATTACCGACAGCTTCAGAGGGTGCATAAACTAAACGCACATCCTGCAACATCAGTTGTTTAATCAGAAAATATTCTAAGCCGTGGTGAAAGCTCACCACAGAACAGCGATAGTTGGCATCGGTTTCGCAGTGTTTTATTAACGCTTTACGTTTAGTTTCTATGGCTTCAAACCGGGCTTTACCGGATAAATCTGCGGCTATATCACCAGCGACCTGTGCCGTTACGTCGGTTACGGCTTCAGTAATGTACAAGCGCTCCTGCGCTCCCGCCGGCAACTCTTCAGCCAGGCTTTTGGCTAAAAAGCCTTTTTCAATTAAATTGTTGTCTTTGCTGGAATTATTTTGAATAGCATTGTAAGCACAATGATGATTAGTCACTACCAGGCCTTGCGGCGAGACAAAAGACGCCGAGCAATAGCCCATACTGACGATGGCATTCATTGGATACTGGCTTAAATCAGCCAGTTGTTTGCCCGCTATGCTGATGCCTTTAGCGCTCAGCTCATTTTGCAGCTCGGCCAATTGATGTGGTTGCCACTGACCTTCATCAGCGAGGCTGGTAAAACTGCAGGCTAACGCCAGACTGGTGAACAAGTAAATCGGTTTCATAATATTTCCCGGAGGTAAGTCGTGTTGTTTTTATCGCTGCCTGCGATTATCCATACCTGATGCCGCACTGCAACCGGCATCAGCTAAGTGTGGAATTTATAGCGGCCGCCGGTTGCGGCCTGGTTTTAACTTTTGCCTACAGGCGCAGCGCAACTAGGAGTTCACGGCTTGTCTTTGCCGCAGCAGTAATACTACTGCCAGCGTTATCAATAACAGCTGTGCAGCTATGCCCTGCAGGCTAGGATAAAAACCTAACCAGCTAACCGCCGGCAACGACAGCAGGCTTTGCGCCAGTACCCCGGCTTCTTGCAGTGCCGCTATGCCTTTACCTGTCATGATCACTGCCAACACAAACATCAGCAGTGCGGTACTGGCAAAAAAGCGTTTTAACGGCAGTTTAACAGCAAATTTAAACAACGCTACGCCAAGCATCAGCAAGGCCAGTAGCGCCGTGGCAATGCCAGCGCCAAAGGTAAGCTGATGCGTATGGCCGCCCTGCAGCCACAACGACTGATAAAACAGAATGGTTTCAAAAACTTCGCGATAAACGGCCAAAAACACGACCACCGCCAGGCCGACATAGGCACCTGAGGTCATCGCGGTGTCCATTTGCCGGCTGATGTACTGCTGCCATTGTGCGGCCGAGGTTTTACTGTGCATCCAAAACCCCATATAAAACAGCATAACGGCGGCAACAAGTGCAGTGTAACCTTCAGTCAGCTCACGCGACGCGCCGGAAATGGTGATCACCAGGCTGGCCAGCAGCCAGGTGAGTGCGCCAAGTAGTAATGCGGCTATCCAGCCATAATGCACTGAGCGTTTTAGCTTTGGTTGCGCCGTTTTTACTGCCACACTGTATATGGCCGCAACCACTAACAAGGCTTCCAGCCCTTCTCGCAGTAGTATCAGCAAAGCCAGCAAAAACACATTAACGCCGGCCAACTGCGTATTATCCAATGCAGATTGCGCCTGTTGCAGTAACTGCTGTATTGCGGCTATTTCTGCTTGCAATTCAACAACATTGTGTTGCTGTTGCAATAACTGCCGCAACTGTAACATACGCTGTTCTATCTGGTCTTTTAACGCGCTGTCGACTGCAGCCAGATTATTTTCTATCAGTTCAAAGCCATCAAGGTAAGCTGACACAGCATGGTTATACGCCTGGCTATATTGCTGTTGTTGCACCTGCTGTTGTACTAATGTCAGCTGCTGCCCGGCGATTTGCAGCGCTGATAACTGCTTAGCATGGAAAAACTGTGCCGGAAGGCGGCGAAACAGCGCCATCTGTGCGGCCCCCTGCTCACCCGCGGTAAGCTGCATATCCTGTGGAGTAGCAGTAAGTAAACCGTTGATGGCCGACTGGCTAATTAGCGCTTCAGGCACGCTGCTGATATTGATCTGCTCTGTCGCTATACCTGCAACGTAAAAGGCCAGATCCCAGCGGCTTTGCACGTCTAAATCGGCAAAAGACGCCATGGCAGTATCTTCAACCCCCAGGCTGATAGTATTAAACAAACCAAACAAACTCCGTGCCTGATAACGTTCTACATCATGAAAATTGGTGGGTGCCGGATCTAACGCTGTGGCTGCCGGGCCATCGCCGGCGCCGCTGCTACCGTGACAAGCCGCGCAGTGTTGCTGATACAAAGCACTACCCCGATCGCGATCTGGCACCTGTGACGGCGCAGCAACTGTGGGCATGCTTGCAATAACCGCTTTACGCATGGCGGCTGTTAATTGCTGAATTTCAGCTTCATTGGCATGATTGTCTATCAGATTTTTTAGCTGTGCAGCCTGACGTTGTAACGCCGTATCAGCGGTCGGCAACTGCGCCGGGATCAGGCTGGCAAACTCCTGCATTTCCGCAAACTCAGCGGCATTAACCACCTGGCCCTGTTGCACCGCTTCTTTATAGTCAGCACCGATGTATTCAATTAACTGGATTAACTTATCCGACGCCAACACTGGCAAACTCAGCAACATAAAACAACACAACAGCCACTTTTTCATCTTCACACCAAACTCAAAAAGCAATGATTCGTATTATACTCACATTATCGATGGAAATACCGCCAGCTAAGCCTAACCAACCTGATAAATGGCCCGTTTAGCGCGACCTAATTTAGTCACGCTGATATTTGCCCGAAACAGCCTTTTATAGGTATGCTGTAGCAATGCCGTAGCGGCTGGAGAAACCCTATGATTTTACTTAGCTATTTTGAACCAGAAACCAGCAACTGGCGCGATTGTCCCCTGGCTCAGTTACCAACAACAATACCTGCCGATGCGCGGTTATGGATTAACTTAAATGACGCCAGTCAGGACGAGCAACAACAGATCCTGCAGCGTTTTGCTATCACCGCCACGCTGGCAGAAGATTTCAGCCGCCAGCGCCATCCGCCAAAACTGGAAAGCCAGTCAGATTTTGCCCTGCTGATAATGCGTGGTTATGCCGATGCCGATTTCAGTGAATATACTGGCAGTGCCCAGGTAAATTTACTTTATTCAAACCAGGTACTTATAAGTAAAATAAGCTGCAATAACCCAACGCTGCTGCAACAGCTGAAACCACAGATCCAGACAGCAAAAAGCAGCCATATCGCCGACTGGGTAAAGCAGTTAATTCTGACCGTTTCGGCCAGCTATCTGGAAAAACTTATCCGTTTCGAAGATGAACAGAGTGAACTTGAAGATGTTATGCTACACAGCGGCAACGATGAAAAGATGACGCTGATCATGCGCTACCGCTCTGTATTGCGAAAAATTAACCGTAATCTGGCCTATCAGAAAGATATCTTCTCTGATGCCTTGTACGAAGAGCATAGCCCGCTGTTGCGGCAATTTAGTACCACCGAAATACGTGACTTTTACGAGAAGTTCGAACGGCTGCACAGTATGACCGATATGTACTACGATCAGCTCAGTGATCTGGTCGAAGGCTATTTATCGACTACATCGCATCAGATCAACGAACGCATGAAAGTACTGACCATTGTCAGCACTATTTTCATACCATTGACTTTTATTGCCGGTATTTACGGTATGAACTTTGTTTATATGCCCGAACTGCAAATGCCCACTGCGTATTTTATTGTGCTGATTGCTATGGCGCTGGGCGGTGTAAGTGGGCTGATTTGGTTTAAAATTCGCGGCTGGTGGTAATGCCACCTCAGGCTAGGGAGTAGTAGATGGCTGAAAATCAACCGCTTGATATTGAAGAAATTGTTCGTGACAGCTTTGATGAAAATGAAGCTGAACAGCTTACCGGTAAACTCAGTCAGCTAGAGCCGGAAGAAATTGCTATTGCCTTAGAGGCTATGCCGGTAGAGCAGCGGGTTAGTACCTGGCTGGGGCTGCATCCTGATGATCAAATAGCCGCCCTAACCTATATGCGGGTTGACGCCCGTGACAACGTATTTAAGCAACTGGATGAGGCTCAACTACGCAGTCTGGTAGAGGGCATGGAAGTTGATGACCTGATTGAGTTGCTCGACGAGTTGCCACAGCGCATCTACGACTATGCCTGCTCACGGCTGGATGAGAGCCAGCGCCGCTGGCTAGATACCGCTCTGGCGTACAGTGACGATCAATGCGGTCGCTATGCCGACCACGACATGTTGATCATCAATAAAAACGCTAAAGTACGTGATGCCATTCGTTTATTCCGTCAGTTAGCCGAAGACGCCGAATATCACGACGCCCTGTTTGTGGTAGACCGTACCGGTCGCTACGTAGGTTTGGTGCACGCTACCCAGCTGTTAGGGTTGGGCTCGCACCTGCCAGTAGAAACCGTTATTGATAAAGACGCGCCGCTGGTAGAGGGTGAAATGGATTTAGATCAGGGCTCAGATATCGTATCACGCTCTGGTTATACCGCTTTGGCCGTGGTAGACGACGAAGGCAAACTGCTTGGCCGCTTATCTATTGGCGAAGCGCTGGAAAACGTGCGCCGCAGCCTGGAAAGCCAGTTTATGCATACGGCCGGTTTGGGTGAAGAAGAAGATTTATTTGCGCCCATTTTTGACAGCGCCAAACGCCGGGCACTGTGGCTGGGCATTAACTTACTCACAGCGTTTCTCGCCGCCTGGACGATAGGCTTATTTGAAGCCACCCTGCAGCAGGTTGTCGCCCTGGCGGTATTAATGCCGATAGTGGCCAGCATGGGCGGTATTGCCGGCAGTCAGACGCTGACACTTATTATCCGCGGCCTGGCATTGGAACAAATTACCCCGCAAACTTATTTAACACTGCTACGCAAAGAATTAGGCGTTGGTGCCATTAACGGCTTGCTCTGGGCACTGGTAATCGCCGTTATTACCTATTTTTGGTTTGGCGATTGGATTATCGGTGGCATTATCGGCGCCGCCATCGTGATCAATATCGTAGTAGCAGCCATTTCTGGCGTACTGATACCTATCTGGCTGGAAAAACTCAACATAGATCCGGCATTGTCCGGCTCGGTTATTTTAACTACAGTAACCGATGTTATCGGTTTTTTTGCCTTTTTAGGCCTGGGTTCACTATTCTTACTCGGTTAAAAAGGCAAGCACTTTATTTAACGTCAGCAAAGGTATTTCTGCTGTCAGGCTAGTCGCGGCCTTCTACAATAGCGGCATTAATTTTCGCTTATCGGAGAGCGCATGAAAATTGCGATTTTATCGCGCAACGCCCAGTTGTACTCCACCAAACGGCTGGTGGAAGCAGCAACAGAGCGCGGTCATCAGGTACAGGTGATAGATCCGCTGGCCTGCTATATGAATATTAACCGCAGCAATTCGTCTATTCACCACAAAGGAGAAGTGCTGGCTGGCTTTGATGCTGTGATCCCACGTATTGGCGCTTCTATTACCTTTTATGGCACAGCAGTTCTGCGGCAATTTGAAATGATGGGTGTGTATAGCCTGAACGAGTCGGTCGCCATTAGCCGGGCACGCGATAAGCTGCGCAGCATGCAACTGCTGGCCCGCCAGGGCATTGGCCTGCCAGTCACCGGCTTTGCAGATAAGCCCGGCGATATTCCTGATCTTATCGATATGGTTGGCGGCGCGCCGCTGGTAATAAAACTGTTGGAAGGCACCCAGGGTATTGGCGTTGTGTTAGCCGAAACCCGCACCGCCGCCGAGAGTGTGATTGAAGCCTTTATGGGGTTAAACGCCAACATCCTGGTGCAGGAATACATTAAAGAAGCCAGTGGCGCTGACATTCGCTGCTTTGTTATCGGCAATAAAGTGGTTGCAGCCATGAAACGGCAGGCTAAAGCCGGTGAGTTTCGCTCTAACCTGCACCGCGGCGGTACAGCCTCGACCGTGCGGCTGAGCAAAGAAGAACGCAGCACGGCGATGCGTGCTGCCAAAACCATGGGCTTAGATGTGGCCGGGGTAGATTTACTGCGCTCTAATCATGGCCCTGTGGTGATGGAAGTAAACAGCTCGCCAGGGCTGGAAGGTATTGAAACGGCAACCGATAAAGACATTGCCGACCTGACGATTGTTTACCTTGAGCAGCAAGTCGCCCGGCATAAGAGCCGGCGCAAACTGAACACAAAAGGAACCGGCTAATGCAAACCGGCAGAGCAGCCTTTAGTCTTGGTAACAGCAGTATCCCTCCCGGCAGTCGTGCCGTGGTAGACATACCTTTTGGCAAGTTATACACCCACACCGAACTGAATATTGGCGCTCATGTGATACATGGCCGCAAAGAGGGCCCGGTGTTGTTGGTGGCCGCAGCCTTACACGGTGACGAAATTAATGGTGTCGAAATTTGCCGCCGGCTGCTGAAATTACCACGGCTAAGCCAGCTAAAAGGCACGTTAATCGTAGTGCCTATTGTTAATACCTTTGGTTTTGTGCAGCAGTCACGCTACTTGCCCGATCGGCGTGATTTAAACCGCAGCTTTCCGGGCAGTGAAAAAGGCTCGCTTGGCAGCAGGATGGCATTTCAGTTTACTGACAAAATTTTAAAAAAATGCACCCACGCCATAGATTTACACACCGGTGCCATTCACCGCTCTAACCTGCCGCAGGTACGCGCCAGTGCCAAAGATAAAACGGCGCTGCAAATGGCTGAAGTGTTTAACGCGCCAATCATTATTAAAGCTGCCTCTCGTGAAGGCACCATGCGTGGCACCGCCAATAGCCTTGGCATACCTATACTGCTGTACGAAGCCGGCGAAGCGCTGCGCTTTGATGAGCAGGCTATTAATATCGGCGTGCGTGGCATACTTAATGTTATGACAGATTTAGGCATGTTAAGAGCCGGCCGGCGCAAACCTGCAACACGCTCATTATTTTCGAAGAAAAGCAGCTGGGTGCGGGCCGAACACGATGGCATAGCACGCTACTATGTTGGTTTGGGACAGACAGTTAAAACCGGCGACACCATGGCACATATCTACTCGCCCTACTCCGACTTTGAAGTAACCGTCACCGCCACCTTTGATGGCATAGTCATAGGCCGCAACAACTTACCACTGGTTAACGAAGGAGAAGCACTGTTTCATGTTGCCGAAGTCAGTTCATTGGCTGAGGCCGAAAAAACGCTGGACGCCATTAACGACGAAGTAGATAACGCCATGCCGCCGGTGTTGGGCGAGGAATATGGTGTAGTTTAATCTTTTAGCGCCAGTACATCGTACGACTTTAATGCCGGTATGCGTTGTTGCAACGCTTGCTCTACCTGATCCAGCTCCTGCATGCGCTGGCAAAATAAGGCGGATTTAGTTTCCATTTCTACTACTTTGGCGTCCAGGCCAAGATTAATTTTATCCACCAGCTGGCCTACCGACTGCCATTCCTGGCTATCGGCACGTTCAAAGTTATTATCAGAGTGACGTAACGCATCGCGCAGTGCTCCCCAGACAGCGCCTACCGTATGCCGGGCCAGATTGTCTAACTGCGGTTTGAGTTCATCATTAAGAAAGTAATCCAGTTCTTGCAGACTTTGCGGCGCCAGATAGAAATGCTCATTAGTGCGGACAAAGCGCGACATCCACTGAAAAGTCGTTTCACGCACCAGTTCACGCCATTCCGCCTGCTGGGCTTTACTGCCAATGCCGGTAAACATAGCTTCAACACTGGATAAGCCCAGCTCTACACCGTCTACTGCAATGCTAACTATTTCAGGTACAAACTTGCGCAAATCCTGGCTGTACTGCTGCAGCAATGCTGTATCGGCTTCGGCCAGCGTTATCCATTCGCCACGAATAAATAACTGCTGATCGGCATTAATCTGCACATGTGTACGGTTGTTTTGCAGAATACGGATATGATCAGGAGCAATAAGAATACCGTGCACAAAGGCCATATTACATTCAGCTGCCTGCAGACCCGACGGCAACATGATGGCCAAAATTAACACAGATAAAAATTTCACGCTGTTACACCTTACTGCCTTACTTCGCTTAAGGGTACGCCAATAGCAGCCGTCGCGCAGCTAACTGCACCGCACAGCAGCGACTGATTATCGCTAATACCGTTAAAAAAACGCTTCTATTGCCGGGCTACCGTCAACCAGCAGAATTTTTGATGGACCGTATTCGCGACGGCTGCGGATTTGATCGGTGCCAAAATGCACTTCGACCGCTGAATACAATTGCTGACGTGCAACTATTACTGTTTCAGCCAGCTTTTGCTGCCGTTGTGCTTCAAGCTGCTTAACATCATTAATTAGTGCCAGTGCGACACTTTTATGCTCTTCAAAGTCGGCCGTCAATTCCTGACGTCTGGCGTCAATCTGGGCATTGCCTTCTATTTTTTTCAGTTTATCCAGTTGTTCGCGGATATCCTGCATGTCTTTTTTCGCCGCAGTAATGCTGCTGCGTAACACGTCCTGCTTTTCTGCTATCGGATCTATCATCCGGTTCAGTTCGATCAGAACATTACTGCTGGATGGCGCGCCCAAATTGCCGGTATGAATACCGTAATCCAGATAAAAATAGCCACCTATCACCTTGCCATTCGGGTTATCTTCGGGGCCGGCATAAACTTTTGCTGCAGCCACAGCACAATGCATAATTTGTTTATTAATATACAAATTACCGTCAGTAACAAAGCGGGCATATTGTGCCAGATTACACTGGATATCGCCTTTAGCTTGCAGCGTGGTACTGTAACTGCTGTCTTTCTCGGCTGAAGCCAGCTGATGACCGATAATAGAGCCACCTACTGTAATGTCGCCACCGGCGTCAATTAAGGTGCCTTCGACAAAGCCTTTTACAAACACATTGCCACCGGCAACAACCTTCATGCCTTCAGTTACGTCGCCGTTGACGACGACTGAACCTTTAAAAATAATGTGACCGGTTGCCAAATCGACATTCTTGACGGTAAAGACTTCATCTACGGTAGCGCCATGTTCAATCATGCGCGGTAAACCATCACGGGCAGCCAGCAGAAGATCTGGATCTTGCGCGGCTAATTCAACGCCCTCGCCCAGACTCCATTCAATCACCTGTCCCGGCACCGCCGGCAACAGAGTGCCGGTGACTGTCATACCATCTATACCCGGCGTCGGCGGATGGCGCCGTACCAGAGCCTCACCGGTTTTAACTGAAGGAATAACGCCAAAATCGCGTAAATCGGCTTTATCATCTGACTGCACAACCGGCCGGTTTCGCCGGCTTTGCATTTCAGCCATCATGGCCTCAAAACGCGAGTTTTCGCCATTTTTGACCGGCCGCCCTTTTGCTATGATCAGCTTAACCCGGCTACCGGGCTCTGCTTTGCTGGCGTGACTGACCAGTTTAATAATGTGATCTTTACTGAAACCAAATACTACGCCGGCTTCCTGCGCACCTTTCACCAAAGAATTAGCCGACACCGGCGCGCCGCCCCAGGCAGCAGTAATAACTGCCGCGGCAGAGCTATGATCTTCGGCAATTTCAAAGGCTAATTCAGCATCTTTTTTTTCGGCTATACGATAGGTAAGCGGCGTGCCTAAAGGCTTGAGTTGCTCTTTAATTTTTTGCTGAATTTGCTGGTATTCAACCAATAAATTGGTCAGTTGCTCCTGAATTACCAAACAGCGGGAATACCCCGCCTGTTGGATTGCGCTATTCAGGTCATTCGCGTTTAGCGCGTCCAGGGTTACAGGCACGGTTATTTTTATACTGTTATTTTGCTCGGTAAATTGCATATGGCTTCACACTTTAAGGTTACTGCACTAAAGCACATCTACTGAAACAAATAACCGGCCCAAAGGCAAGCACTGCATCGGCTGGAAAGGCAATTTTATACCCGTTCTTCAGATATAATTTTCCTGGTGGATGCGGATAAACAAATCCGAATCTTTTTTGCTGTAATCAACTTTATATTCTTTATTGTTTATCGCCTGGATAAACAACAGAGTTTTCGCTTCGCCAAAAACGTCCGAGCTGGAAATATCCACCAACTCTAAATAACGCTCTTTTGCTTCAGCCCGGTTAGCGGGTACCGATTCATTAAAAGGCTTTACACCATGCCGGGTTACTACAATAACCGGATCGTCGTCGTCGTTAACGACCACCAAATCCAGCTTTTTATTTTTGTGGATCAAAGTATTACGACCACTTACCAAAAACGCTTTTTCGTAATTGTTCATTCACTGCCCTGCATTACATAAACGGATTGTAATATTATGATACAGACACTCTGTAGTGTCTAGGTTACTGTATTACGTATTAATTGTAGCCTGTACTGGTTAATTTGCCGACATAACTGTTGTGTCTCAGCATCGCCCAGACTTACCGGTACAAAGACCTCAAACCCGGTTGCCTCAGCTAAGCGCTGCATCCGCCAGGCAAATGCAGCGGCAATACCGTGATAGCGCTGTGTTGCCGTGTCAAAATAATCTTTTTCGCTCAGCAGCTCAGTTGCGCACTGGCCTGTCGCACAGCCCAGGCGCACGGCTTCAATGTACAGCGGCCGTTGCTCTGTCATTAGCTTTACCGCCAGGCGCCGCGGTATATGTTGTAACAGTACATCGTAGTCAGTCAGTTTAAAAGCGATAAACGCCATATTGACCTGATTGAGCTGCGGCACGCCACTGTACAAAAAGCTTTGCCAGGGCAACTGCCAACTACCCAGCCGGTGATAAAATCGTACGCCTTCATCGTCAAGCTGCAAAAAATATTTCGGCTCGGCCAGTTTGGCCCAGCCGGCAAAAACGCCCAGCACGCTGGCCACAATCAATAACAAAAACCACCAGCTTAGTTGCTCCAACCCAATACCAATAATACTTAGCAACAACATGGCCCCTGCACTGCAGAGCAATAATTTTGCGCCGCCTCTGCTGGCACTGGACTGAATTTGCACCGGTTGCATTCACATCTCCTTATCAATTCTGCATTGGAGCATATTGCGCCTTCGAATAAATTTAAAGCTGTTTATGGCGATATTCTGGCCATTTCGTATTGCGGTATGGCTCATTCAAGCGACCAATGCCGTAGTCACTGCGATAACAGGAAATCTAAAACCCGGTTTATTCCATACAATAAGGCAGTATATTAAAATTAGCTGTTTCACGGGGTTATAGTGGCAAAATTACATTCTAAATTAATCTGGACAATACTGTTTACCTTGCTGCTGTTTATCGGCTATCTGTATCTGGCACCTGGACAACAGCAGGGCGGCCAACGTAATGCGCCGGTTGTTGCTGTTACCACCGCTAAGGTCGAAACCAAACCGATGATCCGCAGCGTCAGCTCACTTGGTACCGGTATTGCCAACCACTCTATCAGCCTGATTGCCCCCACCAGCGACTTTATTACTGAACTTAATGTACGCGAAGGCAAAGCGGTACAACGCGGTGATGTTATTGCACGCTTACATGATGTACAGGAGCGGGCCCGGGTAACCGAACTCGAAGGCGTACTGGACGAGCAAAAACGCCAGCTTAACCGGTTAAAAAATCTTGCCACTACCCAGGCTACTGCCCAGTCATTGCTCGATGAGCAACAAACTAAGGTGAATACTACCCTGGCACAACTGGATATTGCCCGAGCACAATTAGCCGAGATGACCATTAGCGCGCCCTTCAGTGGCTACCTTGGACTGCGTCAGGTCAGCGTAGGAGCTTACGTTAATAGCGGCACCACCATTACAACTCTGGATGATTTAAATGTGCTGCGTGTTGCCTTTAGCGTAGCAGAACATTATCTGGCCGAGATAAACGTTGGCATGCCACTTTTTGTTACCAATGCCGCCTATGGTGATATTCGTTTTAACGGCACTGTCAGCGCTATTGATACCCGGATTGATCCGCTCACCCGCACGGTAACGGTACATGGCACTATAGCCAATGCCGATCTGCGCCTGCGTCCCGGTATGTTGTTAAATGTACAATTAGAATTGGACAACCACATGGCGATGCAAATTTCCGAGCGCGCTCTGGTACCGCAGCAACAAAAGCAATTTGTGTATAAAGTTGCCGCAGATAACACCGTCAGCCAGGTAGAAGTGGTTATTGGCCAGCGCACGCCGGGCTGGGTTGAAATTATCAGCGGCCTGCAGCAAGGCGATGAAGTCGTGGTAGAAGGCACGCAAAAACTGCGCTCTGGTGTGGCGATTAACAGGGTTGGAGGCTGATTATGTGGCTTTCAGATACCTCAGTTAAACGACCGGTTTTTGCCACTGTCGTCAATTTGTTGTTATTGGTGTTCGGCATTGTCTGTTTTACCATGTTGCCACTGCGCGAATACCCGGATATCGATTCGCCTATCGTCAGCATCAGCACTAATTACCCGGGTGCCTCAGCAGAAATTGTTGAATCAAAAATCACCCAGCTATTAGAAGACCGCATCAGTGGGGTCGAAGGTATAAAAAATATCACCTCTACCAGTCGCAATGGCCGTTCTAATATTTCTATCGAGTTTAATGTTGAACGCGACATAGACTCCGCCGCCAACGATGTGCGCGACCGCGTATCACGGGCATTAAATAACCTGCCGGATCAAGCCGACCCACCAGAAGTATCCAAAGCCAGTGACGATGAAGACACCATCGCCTGGTTTGTACTGAACAGCGAGTCGATGACCACACTGGAACTGACCGACTACGCTAAACGCTACATAGTGGAACGTTTTTCTGTGGTAGACGGTGTGGCGCGGCTGCAACTGGGTGGCTCGCGCGATTATGCCATGCGAATTTGGCTTAATCGCGATGCCATGGCAGCGCGCGGCGTAACAGTACAAGACATTGAAAGCGTGCTGCGGGCAGAAAACGTTGAGCTGCCGGCCGGTAATATTAAATCGGATGACCGTGACTTTACGGTACGGGTTGAGCGCAGCTATAAATCGCAGCAGGATTTTCGCCGGCTGGTGATTAAGCGCGGCGCCAATAATTATCTGGTGCGGCTCGGTGAAGTAGCCGACGTGTTGCTTACCTCAGAAAATGAGGAAAGTGAGTTTCGTGGCGATGGTAAAAACCTGCTGGGTATCGGCATTATTAAACAGTCCAAGGCCAACACTCTTGAAGTTGTCAGAGCCGCCCGGGCCGAGATGGAGCGTATCAAACCGACGCTACCGGAAGGCACGACCATTGAGCCGGGTTATGATTCGTCATTATTTATCGCCGAATCAATAAAAGAGGTATACAACACCCTGGCTATTGCCATGACGCTGGTTGTGGTGGTGATCTTTCTGTTTCTGGGTAACATCCGCGCGACGTTTATCCCGGCGGTTACCGTGCCGGTAGCCCTGGTTGCTGCCGTTACCGTGTTATTTGCACTGGATTTTTCCGTCAACCTCCTGACGCTATTGGCGATGGTATTGGCCATTGGCCTGGTGGTAGATGACTCTATTGTGGTGCTGGAAAACATTTACCGCCGTATTGAACTTGGCGAGCACCCACTGCTGGCGTCTTATCGCGGTGCCCGTGAAGTGGGCTTCGCCGTTGTGGCCACTACGCTGGTACTGATTTCGGTGTTTGTGCCGCTGGTGTTTATGCAGGGCCAGCTGGGCAAACTCTTTACCGAATTTGCCCTGGCCATAGCCGCTGCAGTTGCTTTTTCCAGTGTTACTGCCCTGACATTATCACCTATGCTGTGCAGCAAGTTGCTGACGCATCAAAAACGCGAAAGTAAACTGGGGCTATGGCTGCATGGTGCCTTTCATAAACTGGAAGCCGCCTATCAGCGCCAGCTGAACGTCGTGTGTGGCACAAGCTGGCCAGTGATGATAGTGGTCGCGTTATGCTTTGTTGCCAGCTACATGCTGGTGCGCTTACTACCCAGCGAACTGGCACCGCAGGAAGACCGCGGCACCTTTTTTGTCATGATGAGCCCGGCCGAGGGCGCCAGCTATAACAGCAACAGCCGCAATATGCGCCTGATAGAAGACGTGTTGATGCCGTATTACCACGATGGCGAGTTTAACCGTTTGCTAGTGCGGGTGCCCGGTTGGGGCAACAGTGGCGGCGTCGCCATAGTGGGCACCGAAAACTGGCACAACGGTAATCGGCGCACGCAGGAATTGATGGCCGAAGTCAGCCCGAAATTAAATGCCATTCCGGACGTACGCGCCTTTACCTTTATGCGCAGTGGTTTGGGCGGCGGCGGCGGTGGCGGCCGGCCAATCCAGTTTGTATTGCAGGGCAATACCTATGAAGATCTGGCGCGCTGGCGCGATATCGTTATTGCCAAGGCAGCAGAAAACCCTAACATCCTGATGCTGGATCATGACTATAAAGAAACCGTGCCGCAGGTACTGGTAGAAATTAACACCGAGCGGGCCGGTGATTTGGGCATCTCAGTAGGTGCCATTGGCCGCTCGTTGGAAGCCATGCTGGGCGGACGGCGGGTTACCACCTTTTTGGATCGGGGTAAAGAATATGACGTGATCATCGAAGGCCTGGATGAAGACTTTAGCGCACCTGGCAGTATCACTAACGTCTACTTACGTTCTGACACCTCGGGTGAGCTGATCCCGCTGGACAACCTGGTGACCTTGCGTGAAGAAGCCACGTCTTCCAGTTTAAACCGCTATAACAGAATGCGCAGCATTACCCTTACAGCCAGTATGGCACCGGGATATAGCCTGGGTGAAGCACTGGAATATCTGGAAAATATCGTACAAACCGAAATTCAGGACACCGTCGGTATAGATTACAAAGGCGAGTCCTTGCTGTTTCAGGAAAGCGGCAGTTCTACCTTAATGGTGTTTGTGCTGGCGCTGCTTATTACTTACCTGGTGCTGGCGGCACAGTTTGAAAGCTTTATTCATCCACTGGTTATCCTGATCACCGTACCACTTGGCTTGGTTGGCGCCTTATCCGGCTTATACTTTACCGGCATGACGCTGAACATTTACAGCCAGATTGGCCTGGTCATGCTAATAGGCCTGGTAGCAAAAAACGGTATTCTGATTGTCGAATTTGCTAACCAGCTGCGTGATGCCGGTGTCGAGTTTAGCAGCGCGATAAAACAAGCCGCCAGCCAACGCCTGCGCCCTATAGTGATGACAGCCTTTACCACCGCCATGAGTAGTATTCCGCTGATTATTGCCAGTGGCCCGGGCTCAGAAAGCAGGATGGTAATAGGCATGGTGATCTTCTCCGGCGTGGCGCTGGCCACACTGATGACGATATATGTAGTGCCTGTCACTTATATGGTGTTTGCCCGTAATACCGGCTCGCCGAAACGGCTGGAGCAAAAACTGCAGCGGCTGCAGCATGCTGCACCGGATGAGCACGCAGCAGACGAGGTACACCCCAAATAAGCTATTAAGGGCACAGCAAGTGCCCTTTTTATTGCCGGAATAATTGCAAAAAGCTGACTTGGCAGTAGCCTTAAACTCAGCGTAAGTTAGACAGAGGACAAATTATGCCGATACAAACTGCAACCTTTGGCGCTGGCTGTTTTTGGTGTCTTGAAGCCGCCATGAACCAGCTAACCGGCGTGGTCCAGGCGTTAAGTGGCTATATGGGCGGCACTGCGAATGATGCCAATTATCGCCGGGTTTGTGATGGTGATACCGGCCATGCAGAGGTGGTACAAGTTGAGTTTGATGACAGTATTGTCAGCTATCAGCAGCTTTGTCTGGTGTTTTTCAGCCTGCACGACCCAACGCAACTTAACCGGCAGGGAAATGATGTCGGCAGCCAGTACCGCTCAGTCATTTTTTATCACGATACAGAACAACAAAAGCTTGCCAGAACCTTAATCGACCAACTTGCTCAGAAGCAGATTTACGCTTCGGCTATAGTGACCCAACTGACTGCTGCCGGGACGTTTTATCCGGCAGAAAGCTATCATCAGGGCTACTTTATTGCCAATCCCCAGCAAGCTTACTGTCAGTATGTGGTAGCACCTAAACTGGCTAAGTTTCGCCAGCAGTTCACCGAACAATTAAAACGCTAAAAAGCACAGCGACAACCGTGTCAACATTAAATTGACACGGTACATCCCGTCTAACCTTTAGCCGTACTTAGTGCAGCAGATAACTGATACCGACATTTGCCGTCACACCGTAGCTGTTGTACCCCGCCACAGTCTGATAATGTTTGTCGGTCAGGTTATCAATCTTCGCCCGTATCATTAACTGGTCAGATAAATCAAATTGCGCGCCAAATCCCCACTGGGTAAAACCGGGTAATTTCGGTAATGGGTCAAAGGGGCCTTGTTGCGTTTTACTTTGGTAATCTGCAGTAACAAACATTGACCAGTCAGTAAACTGATAAGCGCCGCGCCAATGTGCTGCGTGCTCCGGCCGGCGTGCAAGACGCTTGCTGGCATCATCACGGGCATCCAGCCAGGTGTAACTGAAGCTATAGCTGAACGCTTGCAGAGTTACGTCGGCGCTGGTCTCAACACCGCGGATATTGGCTTTGGCAATGTTTTCCATCTTGCCGTTTCCCCATTGCAGCAAATCGGACACGTTACGGTCAAACCATGTTAGGTTTAGCGTCAGGCTGGCATCACGATAGCGCAATGCAATTTCATCTTCGATGGCGCGTTCAGGCCGCAAGGCCGGATTTTCTGAGCCGGGATAATATAAATCATTAAACGATGGTGCTTTAAACGACGCTGCCCGCCCTGCCCGTAACGACCATAACGAATTCAGCTGATAGGCTGCTGCTAATTGCCAGGTATTTGCGCCACCAAATTGGCTGTCCAGATCGCGTCGTACCACGGCATCAAAACTCACGGCCGCCTGGTCAACACTTATACCACTGAACAGGGCCCGGTTTTTTCGGGCTGTTTGCAGGTACGCCGGGGCGGATGCTGCAACACTTTCCTGATACCAGTTAACGCCGCCAATGGCACTGACAGTTTCAGTTAAAGGGCTCGTAAGCTGGTAGCTGAACTCATCGCGGTCGGTCTGGAACGGACTGCGCGATTGCGGCCCAAAACTGACATCGCGATCGCGCTGCCGGCTGAGCTGAGCCTGATGTTGCGTTGCACCTATGTCGTGCTGCCAGCCAAGAATAAAAGTCCGGTTTAACGTATCGGCCGCGTCTTCACTGCCCCATTGGTTATCGTATTGATAATAGCCTGAGCTCACATCGGCTTGCGCTGACCACTGGCCAACACGGCTTTGATAGGCACCAGATAACTTGGTAAACCGCTGCCGATAACCATCGCGATCAGGGTCGGCATTGGTTTGCGCATTAATGCCATCAGCTTGCTGTGTACCGACGGTAGCATGCAGATTAACTTTGTCACCACGATAGGTAGCACTGACATCGGCGCCAATCTGGCCATTGCTGCCTGCGTTAGCGTTAATTTCTGCCACTTCAGCGCGACGGGTACTGATTGCAATAACACCGGCCATTGCATCAGCGCCATAAAACGCTGCCCGCGGCCCCCGGATAATCTCTATGCGTTCTATCAGCTCCAGCGGCAACATAGCTAAGGATTTGGCGCCCGCAGTGGCTGAACCACTTCGCACGCCATCAATCAGGATCAAAGTGTGTTTTGCTTCACCACCGCGAATAAAAACGCTGCTTAACTGGCCACGGCCACCACTACGGGCCACATTAATGCCTGGCAATTGTGCCAATAATGCGGGTAAATCTGCAGCCTGACGCGCAACAATATCGTCGCGCTCAAGCAGGGTAACGCTGGCTAATACTTCCGCTTCGGCAGTGGCGGTACGGTTGGCGTAAATACTGATGTGTTCGATGTCTTCAGCGTTGGCCGAAAAACAAGATGCGACCAGCACGGCCGCCAAAGCAGGTTTAAACATGTAAGCTCCGAAAACGTGCCCGCCGCACATTTAGTCTGGTTGAAGGATTTTTCCGGCCGGTCTCCGGGCTGACAACCTGCTTGCGCCTGTATTCGCCTTCCCATCTTACGACAGTGGCTTTGAATACAGCTCAGTTGTTTACCGTTGCGGGGGCAGCTCTGGTTTTACACCAGATTCCCGTTTACCTGCAGTTTACTGCAGCACCAGAAAAAGCGGCTCCCTGGTGGAGCCGCGTGCAGTTTAACGTGGCGAAATTAAAAGTCAACAGCGCTCTGGATGGCCAAATTTAGCCGGTTAATCGCGGAAGTTTTTGAACTGGAAAGGTTGGCCCAGGTCGCTGGTACGTACTAACTGCATTACCGCTTGCAGATCGTCACGCTTTTTACCCGTTACCCGCAACTCTTCGCCCTGAATAGCCACCTGAACCTTAATATTGCTGTCTTTAACCAGTTTAATGATTTTCTTCGCCTGGTCTTTGTCTATGCCTTGCTTAATGCTGACATAGCGTGTGACGAACTTACCATGCCGCTCTTCTTTTTCAATTTTAAAACTACTGACATCAAGCTGCAGCTTGCTGGCTTTAATAGCAAAAATATCAAACAACTGCATTACCTGCTGATCTGCTTCAGCGGTCAGTTCAATCTGCTCTTTGTTTAGCTCAATTTTGGCGTTAACGCCGCGAAAATCAAAGCGGGTTTCAAGTTCGCGTTTAGCGTTATCCACCGCGTTTCGCGCCTGGTTCATATCAATTTCTGACACGATATCGAATGAGGGCATTAAAATCTCCTTAGCATAAGCCATTCTGTCTGCTGGTGATTATAACCAGAAAACTGCTACAATCCGAGCGCCATCTGCTTCGGGGGTTTTTGTGCCGCAATCTTTTTATCGTTGGTTATGTGTATTTTGTTTTACCGCCGCCACCGCGTCTTTTCTGGCGGAGTTAAGCGGTCACCGTATTGCTGGCGGTATGGCACATATCGACAAACTGGCCCATTTTGCCATTTTTGCCGTGCTTAGCGCCTTATTGTGGAAAGGCTTTAAATTGCGCCCCCTGCCTGCAGTTATTTTACTGGGCTCTTATGGTGGCGCTATTGAATTGGCGCAGCACTTTTTTACCCGCCGCAATGGCGATTGGTGGGATCTGCTGGCTGATATTACTGGTATTGCCAGTTTTTACCTGCTCAGAGCACTATGGCACGCCCTGCGCCCCCGCAGTCAGCGTTAAACTGGGTCGTCGTTGGCCAGGGTGCCATTGGCCTGCTGGCAGCGAGTCGTATGCAGTTGTCTGGTGTGCCAGTATCACTGCGGCTACGCCACAATACGGCGTTAAAAATCGACTTTATTCAACCGCAGCAAACACAACAACTTCACTTTCCAGCTGCAACCGCACCGTTAAATGCGGTATTACTGCCGGTTAAAAGCTATGCCGTAATCGAAGCGGTAACAGAGTTATTACCACAGCTTAGCCCAAACGCCCAACTGGTATTAAGCCATAATGGCATGGGCACTATTGCCCAGGTATTGCGCTTAATAGGTAAACAGCAAGGTTTGTGGTTTCTTACCACAACACATGCGGCTCTGCGACGCGAGCATGATGTCAGCCATACTGGTATCGGCCAGAGTGTATTGGCGCCGCTAAATGTTGCGGCCAGGATCTGGCAGGAAAAAGTACAACATGCCATGGATAAAGCACTGGGGCCACTGGTTGTCGTTGATGATATTCAGCCGTATTTGTGGCAAAAGCTGGCTATCAACGCAGTGATTAACCCGCTGACGGCTATCTATAACTGCCGTAACGGCGAGCTGGCGAAGCCCTGCCATCAGCAACAAATTAGTCAGCTGCTGCAGGAAGTATGCGCGGTAAGTGCGGCCTGTGGACAGGCGCTGGAATATCAGGCCACGCTGGACAAAGTACAGCAGGTGATAACGGCGACGGCGCAAAACTTCTCATCAATGCGGCAGGACATTGCCCATCGGCGCCGCACCGAGATTGAGGCGATTAATGGCTATGTAGTACAGCAAGCCGCGCGCTTTAACCTTGCTGTACCCTATAACAGTGCGCTGCTGCTGCAGGTACAGCAGCTTGAACAGCGCGGTTAAGGCCGGTACACCGCTACATTGGTAAAGCCTTGTTCTTGCAAAACCACTGCCTGTAAACGGCTCATTACGCCGCGGGCACAATAACAATAATATTGCTGGCTTTGATCCAGGCTGGCAAATTGCGAGCTAAGGCGGAAAAACGGCATTTCTATTACCTGGTGTCCGGCAACGGTCAGTGGTTTATCTTCAGTTTCTTCCGGCGCCCGTATATCCAGCACTATGGCATTGGCCGGTAACTGGGCCAGTTCGGTCACTACGTGCGCCTGTTGCTCCGCCTGATACTCCACCGTGCGGATATCCAGCACCTTCGCTTCGTTTATCACTTGCTCCAGTATACTGAAATCAAACTGCTGCTCGGTCTGCTCAACTTCGGCCAACACGGCATTTACCGTTGGCTTTTTCGAAATAACGCCACAATATTCCGGCATACTTTTGGCGATATCTTCGGCGCCGATTTTACGCGCCATGTCGATAATTTCCTGCTTGTCCTGATAGATCAGCGGCCGCAGGATTAACGTATCGGTTACCCGGTCGATCACGTTCAGGTTGGCGATAGTTTGGCTGGACACCTGGCCAATGCTCTCACCGGTAACCAGCGCTTTAATACCCAGGCGCTGCGCCACCTCACTGCCAACACGCATCATCATGCGTTTTAACACTACGCCCATCAGGCCGTTGTCGATTTTTTCCAGAATTTGTTCTACCACTGGGGCAAAATTGACGCTGACAAATTTTACCTTGTGCGACAAGCTGTAGCGCTGCCAGATATGAAAGGCCATCTCACGCACGCCGGCTTCATGCGCCGCACCGCCGAGATTAAAAAACAGATAGTGGGTGCGCAAGCCTTTGCGGATCATCAGGTAACTGGCAACGGCTGAGTCATAACCGCCGGAAATCAGCGATAATACATCTGACTGTGACGGCAGCGGAAAACCGCCCATACCCGGGTGCATTTTACGCACCATGATCAGCAGGTCTTTTTTAATTTCCAGCGTAACAACCAGATCTGGCTTTTTCAGCTGAACTTTGGCGCTGGCTACATGCTGATTTAAACCACCGCCGATATAGCGCTCGGCTTCAATTGAACTGAAGTCATGGTTACCACTGCGCCGCACCCTAACGCTAAAGGTTTTATTTACCAGCTGCTCGGCATACACCGCCAGTACCTGCTCAAAAATATCGTGCAGGCTGCTAAAGCTGCTGGATTGCATTTCCGCAAAAGCCACTACACCCGGAATGCAGCCTAAACGGTCAATTAACTGTTGTTGGATTGCCGGATCGTCATTGTCGCAGCGCACGGTAAGATGATCATAGTTATTGCTAACCTCTACTGCAGAATCAACCTGCAACAGAATAGTTTTAAGATTACGCTCCAGCAGCAGTGTCTGGCGTTTACGCACCGACTTGCTTTTAATAGCAATTTCCGGATGCAATTTAATAAGAAATTCAATCATCTGAGGTTAGCTTTTGTTGACCGCAAAAAATAGGGCGCAGATTATAGCGGATCTTGTTACAAAACCCTAATCTGCGCCCGGTATAGCAGCAAAGTAATGCTAGGACTGCGGCGCTTCTAAGCTGATAGGCTCAGACTCTTTCGCCTTACCCTGCATTATGGACACTTCAACCCGGCGATTGCGCCGCCGGTTCAGCTCAGAATCGTTAGGCACCAGCGGTTTGGTGTCCGCATGGCCAACCACAACCAGCCGTTTACGATCAAAACCCGGCGCTTTGACCATTTCGGTCGCCACCGATACAGCTCGCTGGGCAGATAAGTCCCAGTTATTACTGTGCAGCTCATCCGCTACCTGAATATCATCAGTATGGCCGGTTACAGTAATTTCACCCGGCACCTCATTGAGCAGCTCGCCAATGCGCTGAATTATTGGTTTGAAACGCGGCTGTAAAAACGATGAGCCCGATGGAAAAGAGCCATTTTCACGGATGCGGATGATAATTTGCTGGCCAAGTGACTCCAGCTCGATGGCACCATCCACAATTTGCTTTTCTAACTGTTCGGCCAGTTTTTTAACCATTTCATTGCTTTGCTCTTGCATCGCCTCAGCTTGAGCCTGCTCAGCCGCGGCTTCGCCATCCATAGTTTCGTCGGCGTTGCTCACCGACTGGCCACCGCTAAGATCCTCGCGTTGCTCTTGCCGGCCACCGGCTGAATCTTCCTCACCGGCCTGAAACTCTATGACCTGCTGGGTAATATCGATGGTTTGCTGTTGTAATGTTTCAATGGGTGTCGGGTCTGGCCGGCCGGGACGAAACTCCATGGCAATAACGCTGGTACCCTTGGGAATATCTTCTACTTCTATTTTATTTTGCACGCCAAAAGCAAACTTCATTGAACCGGCTATTTGCTTAAACTTCAGCACATCCATTTCAGAAAATGCCAGCAACAGCACGAAAAAGCACATTAGTAGTGCCATCAGATCAGCAAAGGTGCCCATATACGCCGGCAAACCCGGCGGCGGGCATTTACACTCTTCTGCTTCGTCGCTCATCACTTACTCCGCTGCCGCAGGTTCGCGCTTACCCTGGGCTAAATAATTGCGTAAAATGCCTTCAATAACTTTCGGATTCTGGCCATCCTGAATACCTAAAATGGCATCCAGGATCAGCTGATTATTGGTTTTTTCCTGCAAGTTTCTCACTGCCAGCTTGTCAGCCAGCGGTATAGCGATAACGTTAGCAATAAAGGCACCGTATAAAGTTGTTAACAGCGCTACCGCCATCGCCGGCCCTATCGCTTTAGGGTCATCCATATTGGACAACATAGCTACCAGGCCAATAAGCGTACCAATCATGCCCATAGCCGGCGCTACATCACCAAGGTTTTTAAAAATCGCAATAGCGGTTTCATGGCGTTTTTCTGTCAGGCTGATATCTTTCATCAGCGTCGCCCGCACCACATCGCCATCATGACCATCAACCAGCATATTCACGCCTTTTTGCATAAAGGCATTGGGAATTTCGGCCTCTTCCAGCGCCAGAAAACCACCTTTGCGGGCTGAATCGGCCAGTTGTACCGCTTTTTCAATCAGCTCTTCCGGCGATTCAATTTTAAACATAAACGCCTTCGCCGCTGCCTTGCCGCAGCCGAAAAACTGACTTAGCGTAAATTTGGATAACACCACGAAAATAGAACCTACCAATACAATGAGTACTGAAACAGTGTCCATAAACATGGCAGGCGCGCCATTACTACCCAGTATCATCGCCATGATGATAAAGCCTATAGCGCCTAACATACCAACCAGGGTGGCTATATCCACTGTTTTCTCCTTAACTGTTATACTGCTGCGGCAAAGATTTTATCAGTTTATCTTAGACGATAGCTGTTTATCGACAAATGCGCCGGATCATTGAATATAAATTGTATGAAATTATCAATTTAGCCTTTCACAACCGCTTTCTGATTGACCATAATAGCCTGCTAGGGTAACTTTGCGCACACTTTTCCAGGGGGTTGTATGAGCAAAAAAAAGGCCGATTTAAGCCAGTTTGAACAAACATTGTCAGAACTTGAGCAAATAGTGCAACAACTGGAACAAGGTGAGCTGTCGCTGGATCAATCGCTACAGCAGTTTGAGCGCGGTATTACCCTGGCCCGGCACAGTCAACAATTGCTGCAATCGGCCGAGCAAAAAGTACAGTTATTAATGCAGCAGCAACAACAGGAAAGCCTGCTGCCATTCGCTCCAGAGCAGGAAGATTAAAGTGCCGCTGCAACAATTACCTTTATACCAGCAGCGGGTTGAAGCTCAGCTACAACAGCTATTAGCGGCCAAACTGCACACCGACGTACGCTTACTCGACGCCATGTCTTATAGCCTGTTACTTGGTGGCAAAAGAATACGGCCTTATCTGGTGTACGCCTGTGGTACCTTGCTCGGTGCCAGCCTACACGATTTAGATGGGCCGGCCGCCGCGCTGGAAGCCATTCATAGTTACTCACTTATTCACGACGATTTACCGGCGATGGATAATGATGATTTACGCCGCGGCAAGCCAACCTGCCACAAAGCCTATGACGAGGCAACCGCAATACTGGCCGGCGATGCGTTGCAGGCACTGGCATTTGATATTATTGCCAGTCACCCGTATCAGCAGGTTAGCAGCCAGTCTGTGGTTAGCATGTTACAAAAGCTGGCGCAGGCTGCCGGTTATAGTGGTATGTGTGGTGGTCAGGCGATAGATTTGGCCCAAACCAACCAGGCGACCAATTTGCAGCAACTTGAACGCATGCACCGGCTAAAAACCGGTGCGCTGATTGAGTGCGCCGTACAACTGGCCTGGCTGTGCAGCAGTAAACAAGATCCGGCAGAGCTTGCTGCGCTGCAGGCTTTTGCCGGAGCATTAGGGCTGGCTTTTCAGGTGCAGGATGATATTCTCGACATTGAAAGTGACACCCAAACACTGGGCAAACCGCAGGGCTCTGATACTAAGGCGAATAAGTCAACCTACCCGGCGCTGCTTGGGCTGCCCCAAGCCAAAGAAAAAGCACAGCAGCTATATCAGGACGCGCTGGACGCACTGGCTGCACTACCTTATAACACCGATGAGTTACGTGGCTTTGCCCGGTACATCATCGAACGCAAGTTTTAATACAGGCAACAATTATGGCGTTAGATCTTAACGATTATCCACTGCTGGCCAAAGCCCAATTACCTGAACAGCTGCGACAGCTGCCACAGGCTCAGTTGCCGGCACTTAGCGATGAACTACGTCGCTATTTGCTGCGCAGTGTTAGCCAGAGCAGCGGCCATTTCGCCTCTGGTTTGGGTACGGTGGAGCTAACTGTAGCGCTGCACTATGTTTACAATACGCCTTTCGACCGGCTGATTTGGGATGTCGGCCACCAGGCCTACCCGCATAAAATTTTAACCGGCCGCGCAGAAAAAATGCATACCATCCGGCAGAAAGATGGTTTGCACCCGTTTCCCTATCGCGAAGAAAGCGAATATGACGTGTTGTCGGTTGGCCATTCCAGCACCTCTATCAGTGCTGCGCTGGGTATGGCCATAGCCGCGCGTCAGGCCCGGTCAAACCGTAAAGTGGTTGCCGTGATCGGTGATGGTGCCATTACAGCCGGTATGGCATTTGAAGCCTTAAATCATGCCGGCGAAGAACGACCGGATATGCTGGTTATTCTAAATGACAATGAAATGTCTATTTCAGAAAATGTCGGCGCCTTAAATCGCTACTTCGCCCGCATTTTATCTGGTAGCTTTTACACCAGCCTGCGCGAAGGCGGTAAGAAGATTTTAAGCGGTGTACCGCCCTTGCATGAGCTGGCCAGCCGGGCTGAAGAGCACTTCAAAGGTATGGTAACGCCAGGCACCTTTTTTGAAGAGCTCGGTTTTAATTACATTGGCCCAATAGATGGCCATGATGTCTGTGGTCTGGTAGATACCATTCGCAATATGCGTAATCTGAAAGGTCCGCAACTGCTGCATATTGCCACCAAAAAAGGTAAGGGCTATGCCCCTGCTGAGGCGGATCCTATTGGTTATCACGCGGTATCGAAATTTAACCCGGATGAAACAAAACAGCCGGCGAAAAAAGCCAGCCTGCCAAGTTTTTCCAATGTATTTGGCAACTGGATTTGCGATATGGCAGCCCAGGATGAACGACTGCAGGCTATTACTCCGGCAATGCGTGAAGGCTCGGATCTGGTGCGCTTTTCCAAAACCTACCCACAACGCTATTTTGATGTTGCCATAGCAGAGCAGCATGCCGTTACGCTGGCTGCAGGTATGGCGATTGAAGCGTTGAAACCGGTAGTAGCCATTTACTCCAGCTTTTTACAGCGCGGCTATGATCAACTCATCCATGATGTCGCCTTGCAAAATCTGGATGTATTGTTTGCTATCGACCGAGCCGGTGTGGTGGGTGCGGATGGCCCAACCCATCAGGGCGCCTTTGACATCAGCTTTATCCGCTGTATTCCCAATATGCTGCTGATGGTACCCTCAGATGAAGACGAGTGTCGGCAGATGCTTTACACCGGCTATCAATATAGCGGTCCGGCTGCGGTGCGTTACCCACGAGGTAGTGGCACCGGCGTAACGCCGTCACAAGAAATGCAGTTACTGCCGCTGGGCAAAGCCAAAGTGGTACGCCAGGGGGCCAAGCTGGCCATCCTGGCGTTTGGCCCACTGCTGAGTGCCTGTCAGCAGGCGGCAGAGCAGTTAGACGCCACTCTGGTTGATATGCGCTTTGTTAAACCGCTGGATGAAAGCCTGCTAACTGAACTGGCCAAGCAGCATCAGCATTTTGTGAGCGTGGAAGATAACGCCATTATGGGTGGTGCCGGTTCTGCAGTAGCAGAATTTATTGCCCGGCAACAACTTAAGGTAAAGATCAGCATGTTGGGCTTGCCGGATAATTTTATCAAGCACGGTACGCAACAGGAAATTTATACCGAACTGGGGTTGGATAGCACCGGCATTCTGGCACAGATTAAAACCCTGATGTAATAAAAAACCCGCAGCCATTGCGGGTTTTTTCTGCTACCTAAGCCGGGCCTTTCATATCAAAATGCGCCAGTCCAGCAGACAACAACCGTTCGACCTGCGCCTCGACATGCGACGAGTCTTCAAATTCAAATGCATCCACTTGCTGATCAAACGCGATGGTTGCGACGCCATTTTTGCCGGCATGTTTAACATGGTGCAGCGCCATTTCAGCCAGCTGCAGCGAAATCTCCCAGTTAATTAGCTGTCCGCCCAACAGTTCCAGCGGGTAAATGGCATAACCGACCGAGCAGGTTAGCCGGGTACGGTGTCCGTCCGGTAAATTAAATACGGTGCGGGCCACTAGTTCATTCAGACGCTGGCTGAACTCTGCCACCAGTTCGGTTTGAATATCCCGCAGCACCAGCACAAATTCTTCGCCGGCAAAGCGCACCACATAGTCAGAGCCACGGGTTTCGCGGATCAGTAAACCAGCAACCTGCTGTATGCAGCTATCACCGGAGCTGTTACCAAACTGATCATTAACCTGTTTAAAGTTATCCAGATCCAGATGGATCAGTGCCACACATTTGCCTTGCGCCAGCATGGAGTCACGATTGCGCTGAAAATGTTCAATGTCTTTCGGTAACTGCTCAAACAGGAACCGGCGGTTGCGTAGGCCGGTCAGACTGTCCTTATGCGTTAACAAGGTTAGTTGCTCGTTTAGCTCATTCAGCTTAACGTTACTGTTTTCCAGCTCCTGGGTACGCTGTTTTACCAGGCGCTCTAATTGTTGCTGCTGATACATACTGTTGCGCCGCATCAGCCACATTATCCAGTACAGGCAAAACAACGCCAGTAACAGCCATAAACCGCGATACAGCAAGGTTTCATCAAAGCGTTTGGGTATCGTTAATGCCAGCCGTGCAGAGCGTGCCTGCTGCCAGGATTCATTATCAAAGCGGGCTTGTAGCAAAAACTCAAACCGGCCTGGTGTCAGGTTGGTATAGACCGCCTCTCGCCGATCACCAGCTTCGTGCCATTGCTGATCAAAGCCCTGCAGCTTATAGCGAAACCGTAACGCCGTTGGTTTAACAAATTCTAATGCTGAGTACTGAATTGTCAGATTGCGATCGTCCAACTCCAGTACCAAAGGTTGTAGCTCATTGTCTACCACATAGCTTTTTGTACCTTGCACCTGCTTTATTACCGGCTTTAACTGCCGGGTTGCTGATGCCGATAAGTCTGCCATTACGGCGACAACCCCTTTTAAGGTTGGGTACCAATATTGCTGCTGCCAAAACGCCACCTTAGCGTGCCCGGCGCCGTTGCAGCAGCGCCCGGGTACGGTGCCTAACTGCCTGTCATGCGGGCCTAATACCTGTTGTGCCGTAAGGTCTGCCTGGCGCAATTGTGGTAAATCGGCATAGTGCACACGGAAAATGCCCTTATGGCTACTTACCCACAAATATTCCGTCGTCGTGTCGAAAATCAGGCTGACCACCGGGCTATGCGGTAAACCATTGCCACTATGCCACTGCAACCACTGTTGCTGCCCGGGTAAGCGAATAAAAATTCCATCATCTAATGTAGCTGCAACCACAGTGCTGTCAGGTAATATTTGCAACGCGGTAATATAGCTATTGTACAAAGCACTGCCGATCCCCAGCCTGAGCAGCTGATTGTTACTGTACTGATACAACCCTCGCGTCGTACCAAACACCAGTAAACGCTGCTGTTGCTGCATAGCGGTAATATTGCGCGATTCCAACTCATTATTGTGCGAAAACGCTGTCAGCCCACTACCCTGATAATGAAAAATGCCCATCACGCCACCAATCCACAGGCCGTCCAGGCCATCTGGCAGTAACATGCGAACGGTATACTTACTTAACTCCGGAAATTGCGCTGTCAGGGTATTTTCACCACGGTTCAACCTTTGAACACCGCGGTCAGTCGCCAGCCACATCTCATCGGCTGACGGCCAGAACACGTCATGTATAGTGTTAGCGCCCAGTGCCGAGGCATCGAGTATTTTGTGGTAACTGCCATCGGCTTTTAGCTCACCGATATCGGACTGACCGGCCAGCAATAAATTATTGTCTGGCGTCACCGCAACACTGCGCACCACAGGATCAGCGTTCTCGGCTACAATACGGCGAATATTACCGCTGGACGCCCGGTACAGGCCGTCGCTGAAACTTGCCAGCCAGATATTCTGTTCGCGATCTTCAAAAATATCACTAAACCAGGGGTAACTACCGAGCTCGTCACCGGTAATATGTTGCCAGTCCTGATCGACATGTTTATGGAACAGTTTGCGGTGTGCTGAAATCCAGTTATTACCTCGGCTGTCTTTTAGCAGCTTATAAACAGCAGTATTATTGTTGTCCGGTAATTGGCATTGCTTTACCGAGCCATCGGCTTCCAGATGAAAAAAGCCGGGCTCTGCAGCTATATGCAGGCGGTCTTTACTCCAATATAAATCATATACCGGTGTCTGCATCAGCTCTGGGGGCAGGTTATAACTTTGCACATCACCGTCGGTGTTAATCAGGTATAGCTTTTCTGTGCTACTTACCCAAACCTGTTCGCCGACCAGTTCCAACTGACTCACCTGGGCTTTTATTTGTTCAACCCGGCTAACCTTACCATCTACCACCCGAAACAAATGATCGGCGGCTACCCAGATTTCACCGGGCCTGACTTCCACTATCGAAGTCACTTCTGCCAGTATTGGATAACGGTCAAATGTCAGCGTTAACGGATTCAGACCAGACAGGCCGGCTTTAGTGCCTACCCACATGTAGCCCCTGCTGTCATGCATTAAACGGGTAACGGCATTACTGGCAAGATGCCGGTGTTGCTCCATGGTAAAGTGTTCAAAATGCATACCATCGAAGCGGTTTAAACCGTATAAAGTTGCCAGCCAGATAAACCCCTGCGAGTCCTGACTGACCGACCTTACCGAGTTGCTCGACAGGCCATCACCACTACTCCAGTGTTTTATATCAAAATCATATACCGATTGTTGTTGGTAGGCCGCGCCAATAAAGCTGGTGCACAATAAAATGAAGGACAACAGATATTTCATTGATGGCAGCCTGTTTTCATCGGTTAACTCAGTGGCAGCATTGCCAATATCGTCTGTAACGCCAGCAGCGCAAAGATGCCGGCAACAATATCGTCCAGCATAATGCCGACACCGCCATGCACTTTTTTATCCAGCCAGCTGATAGGCCAGGGTTTTACAATATCAAACAGCCGGAATAAAACAAAGCCCAGTAGTAAGGTGTGCCACTGCAGCGGCACCCACAACATGGTAATGCCATAGCCAATAATTTCGTCCCAAACGATGGCGCCATGATCGTGCACCGCCACATCTTTTGCGGTCTGGCCGCAGATATAAACTCCCAGCGCTGAGCCTAGCACTACAAACAGCAGCAGATAGATGTTACCGGCCCACAGCAGCAGCGTTACCAGCGGTACAGCCGCCAGGGTACCGCAAGTACCAGGCGCTTTGGGTGCCAGGCCACTGCCAAACCCCAGTGCCAGAAACTGATGCCACCTTGTCAGATTAAAGACGACCTTTGTCATGAGAAATGGTTAAATCCCTGATGCTGATAGGCGTACTGCTGCTCTGCCTGCTTCAGCTCCAGCTTACCGGCAGCACCGGTAATGCGGCCAATACAGCTCAGTGGTATGCCATAGGGTGACAGCAACACATCCAGTGAACCGCGCCGCGCTTCCGGTACAGTAAACAGCAGTTCGTAATCTTCGCCACCAGACAGCGCCAGCTGGATTGCCGTGGCCGGGTCACAACTGTCTTTTAATGCCTGAGACAAGGGTAACTTACCGACATCAATACTGGCACCAACTTTAGACCGCGCCATTATATGCTGGATATCGCCGTACAGGCCGTCGGATAAATCCATCGCGCTACTGGCGATATTACGCAGTGCCTGCCCCAGTGCAACCCGGGCTGACGGATAGTGAAAGCGTTGTAGGATATGGGTCTGGTGCTTTTTGCTAACCTGATGGACACCCTGACATAACCGCAACCCCAACGCAGCATCACCCAGGGTACCGGTAACATAGATGTAGTCACCAACGCTGGCGCCGCTGCGGCTAATTGCCTTACCGCGCGGTACTATACCTTTGGCAACCATCGTCAGACTAAGCGGGCCCCGGGTGGTATCACCGCCAATCAGCTGGCAATTATAGTATTCGGCCGTTTCATGCAAGCCGGCAGCAAAAGCACTCAGCCAGTTTTCATCGACATTAGGTAAGGTCAGCGCCAGCGATAACCAGGCCGGTTCAGCGCCCATAGCCGCCAGATCGCTAACATTGACCGCTACCAGCTTATGGCCCAGCGCCCGGGGATCGTCGTCAGGAAAAAAATGCGTGCCCGCGACCATAGTGTCAGTGGTGACAACCAAATCATAACCGTCACGTACCTGCAATACTGCGCCATCGTCACCGACACCTATAGTGGTATCACTGCGTTTAGCACCGCTGCTGGCAAAGTAACGGGAAATAAGCTCAAACTCGCCCATAGACTAAAAAGCCGGCGTATGCCGGCTCTCCTTTTAACTTGGCCGTAAAACCCGCACAGCCTTATCGAGAATGCCATTAACAAACTTATGGCTGTCATCGGCAGCAAATGCTTTTGCCAGTTCAATGGCTTCGTTAATTATCACTTTATACGGCACATCCTGGCGGTATTTCAACTCGTAAGCTGACACGCGCAAAATGGCCTTTTCCACCATATCGATTTCTTCGAAAGGGCGGTCCAGATACGGCTTTAACGCTTCATCCAGACTGGTATGGTTTTTCACCACACCACGCACCAGATCCTGAAAATAGCCAACGTCCAGATGTTTAACGTTGGTTTCCAGCATCAGCTGCTGTTCAATTTCAGTAATAGGGTTCTGGCTGACATGCCAGCTGTAAATTCCCTGTACGGCAAGTGACCGTGACTGACGACGGGCGTTCGGTTTCATTAACGTTTCTCTTCCTGTTACAGCTGGTTCAGCAGGTTAACCATTTCCAGCGTCGACATTGCGGCTTCACTGCCTTTGTTACCGGCTTTAGTACCAGCACGCTCAATGGCCTGCTCAATACTGTCAACGGTTAACACGCCAAAGGCGACCGGCAAATTAAACTGCATCATGACCTGGGCAATCCCCTTAGTGCATTCACCGGAGACATATTCAAAATGCGGCGTACCGCCACGGATCACTGCGCCTAAGGCAATAATGCCATCATATTTTTTACTGGCCGCCACTTGTTGTACAGCCAGTGGCAACTCAAAAGCGCCTGGCACGCGGATCACCGTAATATCCTGTTCAGCAACGTTACCAATACGCTTTAACGTGTCGATTGCACCTTCCAACAAGCTTTCAACAATAAAGCTGTTAAACCGCGCAACAACCAGCGCAAATTTCTTCCCGTTGGCAGTATATCCCGCTTCAATCACCTGCATGAGTTACCCTTAAAAATAACAGCGCCAAAATTTAGCCGTGCATAATAGCACAACCTTAACAAAACCGGCAGCGTCTTTGTGCAGACGCAGGCGCTGATTTAACCTTGCTTATTCGCTAACGTAATCTACCACTTCCAGGCCAAAGCCAGACAGCGCATGATACTTTTTCGGCTGGCTTAACAAACGCATTTGTTTCACGCCTAAACTGGCAAGAATTTGCGAACCAACACCTACATTTCGCGACGTGCCATTCCAGGGCGCACTGCGTGGTTTTTCGCCCTTATCTTCAGCTTCAAACGCCTGCACAGTACGAATAAGATGGTCAGCAGACTCATGCTTACCCAGCAACACCAGCACGCCGCCATCACGCGCTATGCGCTCCATCGCGGTATGCAAAGGAAAACTGCGGTTAGCCGCCCGGTTTGCCATTAACAGGTCACTAAAGGTGTCGTGCAGATGTACCCGTACCAGAGTAGGCTCATCTGCTTTTATCTCGCCTTTAACCAGTGCAAAGTGAATTTGGCTGTCGATAGTATCTTTAAACGTGACCAGCTTAAAATCACCAAATTCAGTTGGCAGATGGCAGCTGGCAACCTGCTCAATAGTAGTTTCATTCAGATTACGGTATTCAATTAAATCGGCTATGGTGCCAATTTTAATGTCGTGCTTTTTCGCAAACAGCTCTAAATCTGGGCGTCGCGCCATAGTGCCATCGTCATTCAGAATTTCGACAATCACTGCTGCCGGCTCCAGCCCGGCTAAGCGGGCTAAATCGCAGCCGGCCTCAGTGTGGCCTGCCCGCACCAACACACCACCGTCCTGTGCCATTAACGGGAAAATATGCCCCGGCTGCACTATATCACTGGGGCGGGCATCCCGCGCTACCGCCGCTTTTACAGTACGGGCACGATCTGCGGCTGATATACCTGTCGTGACCCCTTCAGCGGCTTCGATGGAAACGGTAAAGTTAGTTGAAAACGGCGACTTATTGGCATCCACCATCAACGGCAGCGCCAGCTGGCTACAGCGCTTTTTGGTCAGAGTTAAACAAATCAGGCCGCGGCCATGGGTGGCCATAAAATTAATCGCTTCTGGCGTAATGTACTCAGCAGCCATCAGCAAATCGCCTTCGTTTTCTCTGTCTTCATCGTCCATCAGGATCACCATTTTGCCCTGACGGATATCTTCAATTATTTCAGCTGGAGTATTCAGTTGCATAGCAAACCTTATTTATAAAAAACCGCGCTGAGCCAGCAGCGCCATACTGACACCGCCGCTGCTGGCAGCGTTG
>JAHJZX010000024.1 GCA_018826295.1 Gammaproteobacteria bacterium | reverse complement strand
GCGTAACAACGTGGTGGTATCACGTCGTGCGGTTATTGAATCAGAAAGCAGCCATGAACGTGACCAGCTGTTAGAAACACTGGAAGAAGGCATGGAAGTTAAAGGTATCGTTAAGAACCTGACTGACTACGGTGCATTCGTAGACTTAGGCGGCGTAGACGGTTTACTGCATATCACTGATATGGCATGGAAACGCGTTAAGCACCCAAGCGAAATCGTTAATGTTGGCGACGAAATTCCAGTAAAAGTACTGAAATTCGACCGCGAGAAGCAGCGCGTATCTTTAGGCCTGAAACAAATGGGCGAAGATCCGTGGGCAGCTATCGCTTCACGTTACCCAGAAGGTGCTCGCATCACTGGTCGCGTAACTAACCTGACTGATTACGGCTGTTTCGTTGAAATCGAAGAAGGCGTTGAAGGCTTAGTACACGTTTCTGAAATGGACTGGACCAACAAAAACATCCACCCATCTAAAGTGGTTAACTTAGGTGACTCTGTGGAAGTTATGGTACTGGAAATTGACGAAGAACGTCGTCGTATTTCATTAGGCCTGAAACAGTGTAAAGCTAACCCATGGGAAGAGTTCGCTAAGGGCTTCAACAAGGGTGATCGCGTAAGCGGTAAGATTAAGTCAATCACTGACTTCGGTATCTTCATCGGCTTAGACGGCGGCATCGATGGTCTGGTTCACTTATCTGACATTTCTTGGAACGCAACTGGCGAAGAAGCCGTTCGTGACTTCAAGAAAGGCGACGAAGTACACGCAGTTGTACTGCAAGTTGACCCAGAGCGTGAGCGTATTTCTTTAGGTATCAAGCAGCTGGACGAAGATCCGTTCAACGGCTACCTTGCTGACAACAAAAAAGGTGCTATCGTTAAAGGTGAAGTAACTGCCGTTGACGCTAAAGGCGCTACTGTAATGTTAGAAGGTGCAGTTGAAGGTTATGTTCGTGTATCTGATATCGCGCGTGAGCGTATTGAAGATGCTACTACAGTACTGAAAGTAGGCGAAGAAATTGAAGCTCGTTTAATGGGTGTTGATCGCAAAAACCGCGTAATCAGCCTGTCAATCAAAGCTAAGTTCGAAGCTGAAGAAAAAGAAGCTATGGATACTGTCAACAGCAAGCAACAAGAAGCTGATTTTGGTGGTAACGCTATGGCCGAAGCATTTAAAGCTGCTCAGAAGCAGGATTAATTGCTGACAAAGCAGGGGGCATCTGCCTCCTGCTTTATTAATTAGCAGGTTTGCCGGAGGGTCTATGACCAAGTCTGAATTAATTGAAAAATTAGCTACTGATTTCCCCCATATTCAGGTCAAGGATGTTGAAGCTTCAGTTAAAGAAATCCTCGAGCAGATGGCACAGTCTCTGTCTTCTAACGAACGCATAGAGATCCGTGGCTTTGGCAGTTTTTCACTGCATTACCGTGCACCACGCGTTGGTCGTAATCCTAAGACCGGTGATAAAGTCGAACTGGACGGTAAATATGTACCGCATTTTAAACCGGGCAAAGAGTTACGTGACCGGGTAAAAGATAACACCTGATCCTCAAGCCTTAGTGTTTGCAGGCGTAAACGGAGTTTCCCTTGCGCAGACTACTTTTTATTGCAGTAATAGTAGCCCTGATTGTAGTAGGGGTACTGTTTGGCTCTATAAATCAGCAGTTAGCTGATTTACATCTTCTTATTATCAGCGTGCAATTACGTGTTGTGGACATCGCACTGCTGTTCCTGTTACTTGGCCTTGTGCTCGGTTTGCTCATTTCCTTGTTGTACTCTTTGCAACGCAAAGCTAAAGGTTGGCTGCGTAAATCAGCGGACCACAGTTAAGCTATGTTAGAGCTGCTGTTTTTATTGTTACCGGTAGCTGCGGCTTATGGCTGGTTTATGGGACGTAATAGCGTTAAGCATAAAGAGCTAAAAGGCCGTGCCAGCATTACCCGTAATTTATCCTCCGGCTTAAACTTTCTGCTTACCGATCAGGAAGACAAAGCCATAGAGCAGTTGCTTGAACTGCTGGATATTGAAGCGGCAACCATTGAAACTTACCTGGCATTAGCCAATTTGTTCCGCCGCAAAGGTGACTGGGACAAAGCTATCCGCATACACGAAAAGTTACATCAGCTGAAATTGCCTAAACCGCAGGCACAGCAAATTCAGTTTGAGCTGGCCAAAGATTACTTTGCTGCCGGTTTATATGACAGAGCAGAAAAACTGCTGGTCAATTTGGTCAGGGCACCGCAACTGGCAGAACTGGCTTTAAAGCAGTTATTTAGTATATTTATTGCCACCCACGAGTGGCAAAAGGCATTGCAATACCAGGATGCGGTGCTGCAAACAGATTCGGGCTCTTTACGCATCGCTTTGGCCAATATGCATGCAGAGGCGCTTGCCGCTGATAACGCCAGCGATCTTCAGTTGCTAAATAAACTGGCAGACAGTTGTCCAACAGCAATACGGCCGAAATATGCGCTAGCAACCGCAGCACTACACCAACAGAATAAGCCGTTAGCTAAATCAGCCTTGCGCTACATAGTTGAACATAAACCGCAATGGAGCGCGGATATCCTGCCTTTATTGCAACAGTGTGAATTGGCCGCCGAAGAGTGGTATCAGTTACTGAGCCAGTTGGCTAACAAGCATAATAATATCAGCGCCGTGGTGTTACTGGCCGATTGGCTGGCTGAACATGGCTCGGCCACTGCAGCGGAGCATTTTTTGCTCGATAAGCTGCGGCAACAACCCAGTATCCGTTTATTTCAAAAGCTGTTGCAACTGCGTCAGCAACAATCGGCGCCGGCGGCAGAGGCGTTATCGTCAGTTGAAGAGCTGGTAAACGCCTATCTGGCAAAAAAATCGCTGTATAGCTGCCGCAACTGCGGCTTTAAAACCCGCAAACATTATTGGTTGTGTCCGTCATGTCAGCAGTGGGAAACAGTAGAACCCATCGGCGGCATCGACGGTCGTTAAAGTAAAGGAAAAAGCATGTCTTGTCAGACCCCTGTGGTGGTTGCTCTTGATTTTGAAAATAAAGCTGAAGCGCTTAATTTGGTTAGCCAGCTTGACCCTGGCTTATGCCGGCTTAAGGTGGGCAAGGAGATGTTTACCCATTTTGGTCCGACGTTAGTACAAGAGCTACAAAACCGCAAATTTGATGTGTTTTTAGATTTAAAATTTCATGATATTCCCAATACGGTCGCGAAGGCAGTTAAAGCCGCGGCAGACTTAGGTGTCTGGATGGTGAATGTTCACGCCAGTGGTGGCAGCAGAATGATGAGCGCAGCCCGTGAATCTTTGGTATCCTATGGCACTGAAAAACCACACCTTATTGCTGTTACTGTGCTTACCAGTATGGAGCAGAGCGATCTTACTGAGCTGGGTATTAACCTTACACCACAGCAGCAGGTAATAAAGCTGGCTCACCTGACGCAGCAAGCCGGTTTAGACGGTGTGGTGTGTTCCGCACAGGAAGCTACACTGTTAAAACAACAATTTGGTAAAGATTTTATGCTGGTAACGCCAGGTATAAGGCCAGCCAGCAGCGCGCAAGATGATCAGCGTCGGGTAATGACGCCGGCGCAGGCACTACAGGCTGGCGTCGATTACATGGTTATCGGCCGCCCAATTACTAAGGCTGCACAGCCACTTGATGCCTTGCATGCCATAGTACGGGAGATTTCAAACGCTTAATTAATAGGAGGTTAGGGTGGATGGCATAAACCTCGCAATATTAGTTGGCGGTTTTCTTTTTGTAATCAGTATTGTTGCTACCCTGATTTCAGCGCGCCTTGGCGCGCCTATGCTATTAGTGTTTCTGATCATTGGTATGCTGGCCGGCGAAGAAGGTCTGGTCGGCATTCAGTTTGATAATCCCGAAGTTGCCTTTTTTATCGGTTCTATTGCATTGGTCATCATATTATTTGATGGCGGTATGCGAACTCACCCCGAACGTTTTCGTGTTGCCTTAGCGCCGGCATCAATGCTGGCCACGGTGGGCGTGGTGCTAACCTGCGGTATTGTTGGCGTAGCAGCCGCCTATTTGCTTGACTTGACCTTACTGCAAGGCTTGCTGCTGGGGGCTATTTTAAGTTCTACCGATGCTGCGGCAGTATTCTCAATATTCCAATCTCAAGGTTTGCGCATTAAAGAGCGGGTGGCATCAACGCTGGAAATAGAGTCGGGCAGTAATGACCCAATGGCGGTTATGTTGACGTTAACGCTAGTGGGTGTACTGGCACAAGGCGAGCCGCTGAACTGGAGTGTTGGCAAAACCTTTTTACAACAAGCCGTTGTTGGCGCGGTAATGGGGTACGCAGCAGGGCGCATCTTTGTCTATTTATGTCGTAAATTACCGTTGAGTTTTGCCTTTTTCCCATTACTGGCGGTAGCCAGTTGTATTTTTATCTATGCGGCAACCAATATGTTTGGTGGTAGTGGATTTTTGGCCGTTTATTTAATGGGCTATCTGGTAGGCAATGCCCGTTTGCCGCAAATAATCCATATATTACGCATGCATGACGGCCTGGCCTGGATCAGTCAAATCAGTATGTTTTTGATGCTGGGGTTGCTGGTAGTACCTACCAATTTGTTAAATCACCTGGTACCGGCATTATTGCTGGCAGCAATACTTATTTTTGTTGCCCGGCCAATTGCGGTAGTCATTAGCCTGATCCCATTTCGTTTTCCGGTAAGAGATCAGTTATTTATCAGTTGGGTTGGCTTACGTGGTGCTGTGCCCATTATTCTGGCGCTGTTTCCATGGTTAGCTGGCATGCCGGATGAACACCTGTATTTTGACGTTGCCTTTGTCGTAGTTATCGTATCTCTGGTATTGCAAGGCTGGAGCATAGTACCGGTAGCGCGCTGGTTAAAGCTGGAAGTACCGAAAGAACTGGCACCGGATCAGGCCATGCCGCTGGATGCAGTACCCAGCAATGATGTTATGGAAGTGCTGGCGTTTAAAGTAACCGACAGTTCGCCGGTTTTAGCATTAAGCTGGCAGGATCTGCAGTTTAAACAGCCAATTCAGTTTTTAGGCGTGCTGCGCGATGGCGAATGGCTGTTGCCAGAAAAAAAGCCGGTCTTTAATGCTAAAGACACGCTTATGGTACTGGCCAAGTTAAAGCACGTGCAAAAAATCAGTGAAGTGCTGGCCAATGATGCTGAAAAATCGGTGCTAAGTAACAGCAACTTCTTTGGTGATTTCGTGTTGAATGGCGATATCAGCCTGGGTGACTTAGATGCATTCTATACCATTAATCTTGTTGGTCAGGATAGCCAGCAAACTCTGGCTGGCTACATAGCACAACGTTTCCATCGCCGGGTGGTTATTGGTGACCAGGTACAGCTTGATCAGTTGCTATTAACGGTGCGTCAGGTAAACGACGCCGGTGAAGCAACCCAGGTAGGTATAAAGCCGGTAGTAGCAAAACAAGATTAAGCAGATTATCTAGCGATATGAATAACATAACGCAAAAGACGATTTTAACGGGTTTATTTAATAGCTCATAATGTATATTATGTTAAATGGAAAATTAAGCTGATTATGAGCGCGCTTCATTGGCAAAAACATTCTATTTTTAGAATTTGGTGCAACGATTTTAGAATCGTAAGCCCCACCACGCGTGGCCTACGTGCATGAATTAAAAAATTTGCTGTTATTTTTGCAAATAACAATGCAAATGAACTTAGTAACGGATCAGCCCTTATAGCTTTTTTAAACCATTTAATAATGCGTCTTTCAATGGTTTCTCAAACAGATAACCGGCAATGGCTTCTTTAGGTATGGATTCCGTTTCATCTTTAAGTTTGGCAAAGTTACGAAATTCGTTATCTTCGTCTTTATCGTAGCGCCCAAGCCACATAAGCGCACAAAGCTCCTTTTGCTGAGCGTATGTGAGCGACTCTAAGGCCTCAATCAATGCTCTGCGTTCTGGTGATAGCTCTTTATAGTCCTGAGCAGACTGATCAACTTTTGCTGCCAAATCGATAATTTCATTTACCTTTGATTTTGATAAATGACTAAGCCTGTTTGTTGTTGTCATAATTTCCTCGAAAATCAGTATCTTTTCAGATTTGATGAACTTCAAAAGCATCAATTCTTGTGCCTATATACTGCTATTCGCATTCACTGCTTTGTTTTGGATATCGTCCTTAATATATCTCCAGCGCCCGGCATCGATGGACCATGTTCTTGAGCAAGTAATCCTGTTTCAGAGCGACTAAATAATGCCTGAAGTACAATATCTCTGGACTCTTTATCAACATCAGCCCCTTCAGTTAAGGACAAATACAGATAAGTAAGCTGCTCACGTTCCTCAGCATCTCGCATAAGGTGAAATGCACTAAACGCTAATCTTGCTAAAACCCTGATTATAAATGCATAAATAGCAGCAATCGAGCCAAATAGCACAACCCCTTGAATCGACGCTAAATTAATCGGTTGTTCGCCTCTTAATAACCAAATTCTGAAAAAATCTGCTAGTCCGATAACACCAATAATCACAGTAAGAAGCAAGAGCAATGTAAATAGAAAGCCTTGCCCTTTTAACTTTGCCGCTGACCGATTCCAATATTCAGCTGGTTTTTCGAGTCTAAGCTTTTCTTTATATGTATGTTCAAGCTCTTCTATTCTCTGCTGCCAACTAGCGACTTTTGCGTGGAATGTAGTGGTCAACTAATTTTGGCCACATCTTTATAGCCAAGCCAATATCTGCGCTCGGTTTCGTTTGGGGCCAAACCACCGTTATAGTGATGTGGTCTAAGCTGGCTGTAATAGCCCAGCATATACTCCAGTATTTCACG
>JAHJZX010000023.1 GCA_018826295.1 Gammaproteobacteria bacterium | reverse complement strand
TGGTCGGTGATGCAGGATTTGAACCTGCGACCCCTTGGACCCAAACCAAGTGCGCTACCAAGCTGCGCCAATCACCGACTATAAAAACTCAGGAAAGATGGGGTGGATGATGGGGTTCGAACCCACGACAACCGGAATCACAATCCGGGGCTCTACCAACTGAGCTACAACCACCACTGAAACTGTTTTGCGCTTGTTATGGCGCGCCCGATAGGATTCGAACCTATGACCCACGGCTTAGAAGGCCGTTGCTCTATCCAACTGAGCTACGGGCGCACAATCGAAACCCTACCAAGCATTTAGATAGTAGTCGGTAATGCAAGAACTTAACCTGCGTCCCGTGGATTAAGAGTACCCAAACCACGTGTATACCAGACCTTTCTAAAATTGGTCGGTGATGCAGGATTTGAACCTGCGACCCCTTGGACCCAAACCAAGTGCGCTACCAAGCTGCGCCAATCACCGACTTTGCTGCACTGCTGCAACGGGGCGGAATATTACAGCCGCCCAGCTATAGCGTCAAACCTTTTTTTGCACAAAACAACTGATTGCCTATTATTTGAACCTATTGTGCCGCAAGCACTGCAAGATGGCGTTCAGCCGGTAGCTGTGCGAAAATATACCGCAGTAAAATCAAGGCAGAGACGTAAGCAGATGACAGCACAAATTATTGATGGCAAAGCCGTTGCTCAGGCAACAAAAGATAAAGTAGCGGCCCAGGTCCGCGCCCGGGTTGCAGCGGGTAAAAGAGCTCCGGGACTGGCCGTCGTGTTGGTAGGCTCAGACTCAGCGTCACAGGTATATGTTGGCAGTAAACGCAAAGCCTGTGAAGAAGTCGGCTTTCACTCGGTGTCGTACGACCTGCCCTCTGATACCAGCGAACAACAACTGCTCGAGCTAATTGATAAGCTGAATAATGACAACACCGTCGACGGAATTTTAGTGCAACTGCCGTTACCCGCCGGCTTAGATTCTTCTGCCATTTTAGAACGCATTAACCCGCACAAAGACGTCGACGGCTTCCATCCGTACAATATCGGCCGCTTAGCCCAGCGTATGCCGGCGCTGCGCTCCTGTACGCCCAAAGGCATTATGACGCTGCTGCAAAGCACCGGCGTTAATGTAAAAGGTATGGATGCGGTAGTAGTAGGTGCGTCTAACATCGTTGGCCGGCCGATGGCGCTGGAGCTGTTGCTGGCCGGTTGCACCACTACGGTGTGTCACAAATTTACCCGCAACCTGGAAGCCCAGGTGCGCCGCGCCGACCTGCTAGTCGTCGCCGTTGGCCGGCCGGAATTTATACCCGGCGATTGGGTAAAACCAGGTGCTTTGGTTATAGATGTTGGCATTAACCGGCTGGACAGCGGCAAGCTGGTTGGCGATGTAGAGTACGGCAATGCAGTAAAGCACGCGCGTTATATTACGCCGGTACCAGGCGGCGTAGGCCCGATGACAGTGGCCAGCTTAGTCGAAAATACGCTGGAAGCCTGCGAGCTGTATCACGATAAGCACTAACAAATAGATGCAAGCAAAAAAACCGCCAACAGGCGGTTTTTTTATCACAATGACTAAATCAGCCTTCAGCCCCTTGCCTAGACCGCATTATTAGGAGGCAGCTATATCACCACCGTCATACCACACACCATATTTGTCGCCAAGCCAGATATGAAGACGGAAGAGATAGGCATTAGCAAGCATAATAATTCCGCCGACCAACGCAGGCTCGCTCACAAGCCCTACACCGCAGAATATGAAGCCAAAAAGGTGAGAAATTAGTTCCACGTTTCCGGCAGATCTGCGGGTAGGACGTAAACTGAAAAAATTGAGCGCAAACAGCCATTTGAGGCCGGTTGGTAACCGTTGCCAGTTATCAGATTTCTTGTCCATTTCGAATTTCTCCTGGGTTAAAGTTTTGACATCAATTTCAAGCACTGATGCTAAACACTTCAGAGATTCCAAGCTCGGACTATGGCCGCTTTCTATTCGCTGAATAGTCCGAACGCTGAGTCCGGACATTTGAGCGAGTTGCTCCTGAGACAAGAGACGGCTGAGGCGAAGTTGTTTGAGGATCATAGTATTCCTTTGTGGTCAGTGCCCCCAAATCATGCGCCTTGAATGGCAGTGGCGGTTACGAAAGCACCATGACGACTACCCGACATGAACCTGACAAATGGTGATTGAAAGTAGCATGCTAGGTAATTTGTAGTCAGATCAAAATTAAACCAGCTTTCGCCAACCTACCCACCCGCCGTTTTTTTAAGCAAGCCTCTTATCAAGCCCTTACTTCTTCCAGTATTTGTGGGTATTTCGACACAATTTTCAGCAAGGTTTCCGCAGCACCTGATGGCTGACGCCGCCCCTGCTCCCACTGCTGTAATGTGCGCGGTGAAATATGCAACGCCTTGGCAAATTGCGTTTGTGACAAGCCGCACTTTAACCGCGTGGCAATAATTTCATTGGGCTCAACAGCATAGCTTTGGCCAATTCTGCCAGCTTTAACATCACGGATCGCCGACAGCAGCTCTTCGCCGATATTGCGGCCAGCATCTCTTTTAAGCAGCTCTTTTTCATCAATCGGCATCGCCCATCTCCTGTGCTATTTGTTTTAGCAAGTGAGCCGGGATAGTCTCCAGCGCACTCTTGGCGTAAATAACTAACAACACCAAAGCCCCGCTTTTAAGTCGAGTCGTGTAAATCACTCTGACTCCGGCGCGTTTTCCTGCTCCTGAACGCGACCAGCGGATCTTTCTGCAACCGCCGGAGCCCGGCATCAGGTCACCCGCTTCAGGGCTGGCAGCTAAAAAAGCGGCAAATTCGGCTCGTTCTTCTTCAGTCCAGTAATCAGGCCACAACTTGGTAAATAGCGGTGATTCAATGATTGTCAGCATAAGCGCACCATACGCCAAAGGAGTACAAAATTCAAGTTGGCGTGCCGCTGTATGCTTACTAACAAGCACCCGAGATAAACCAAATTGATAATTATTTGTTTATAAATAGATAATTTATATATA
>JAHJZX010000022.1 GCA_018826295.1 Gammaproteobacteria bacterium | reverse complement strand
ACGCGTTGACGACATTCTGGGGTAATCTGCCATGGCGAAGAAGACAATTAAAGTAACCCAAATTAAGTCAAGCATCGGTCGTTTACCGAAGCACAAGGCTTCTTTACTGGGTTTAGGTTTGCGCCGTATTAATCATACTGTTGAAGTTGAAGATACACCTTCAGTTCGCGGTATGATCAACGCTGTGTATTACATGGTTAAAGTGGAGGAGTAACAGATGTTATTAAATACTCTTGCTCCGGCACCTGGTGCTAAGAAAGAAAAGCGCCGCCTTGGTCGTGGTATCGGCTCAGGCTTAGGTAAAACCGGTGGCCGTGGTCACAAAGGTTTAAAATCTCGCTCTGGTGGTTCAGTCCGTCCAGGTTTTGAAGGCGGTCAAATGCCTTTGAAACAGCGTTTGCCTAAGTTTGGTTTCACTTCACAGAAGTCTCTGGTTTCTGCTGAAGTACGCCTGCACGAACTGGCTGCGGTTAAAGGTGATGTGGTTGATTTGGCTAGCCTGATGGAAGCTAACATCATTGCTCGTACTGTTAAGTTCGCTAAAGTTGTACTGTCTGGTGAGATCACTCGCCCGGTAACCGTAAAAGGTTTAGGTGCAACTAAAGGCGCGCGCGCAGCAATCGAGGCCGCTGGCGGTAAAGTCGAAGAATAATAAGGATAGTACGCGATGGCTAAACCAGGTTCGGACTCAAGAAGTGCAAAAGGCGGATTCAGCGAGCTGAAAGCCCGTCTGTTATTTGTACTTTTGGCCATAATCGTTTTTCGGTTAGGCTCCTTTGTGCCAATTCCTGGAATTGACGCCGCCGTGCTGGCTCAGTTATTCGAGCAACAAAAGGGCACCATCGTTGAAATGTTTAACATGTTCAGCGGTGGCGCACTTGAGCGTGCTTCGGTGTTTGCGCTGGGTATTATGCCCTACATCTCAGCTTCTATTATTGTGCAGCTGCTTACGGTGGTTCACCCCGCCATGGCAGAGCTTAAGAAAGAAGGTGAGGCTGGAAAGCGTAAAATTAACCAGATGACGCGCTACGGTACCTTAGCGTTAGCAACGTTACAGGCCATTGGTATAGCCACCGGCCTGCCTAACATGATGCAGGGGTTAGTTATTAACCCAGGCTTTGCATTTTACTTTACTGCGGTAATCAGTTTGGTTACCGGTACCATGTTTTTAATGTGGTTGGGAGAGCAAATTACAGAGCGCGGCATCGGTAATGGTATTTCGTTGCTAATCTTTACCGGTATTGTTGCGGGCTTCCCGTCGGCCATTGGCCAGACGATAGAGCAGGCACGTCAAGGCGATTTGCACTTTTTACTGTTAGTTGCTATTGGTGTGATCGTTATAGCGATTACCTGGTTTGTGGTGTTCTTTGAACGCGGCCAGCGTCGTATAGTGGTTAATTATGCGAAGCGTCAGCAAGGCCGTCAGGTGTTTGCCGCGCAGAGCAGTCATTTACCGTTAAAGGTTAATATGGCTGGCGTAATACCACCGATCTTTGCTTCTAGCATTATTCTGTTCCCTGGAACGATAGCCAGTTGGTTTGGTTCAGGTGAAGGCGTGGTGGCTAATTTCTTACAGGAACTAGCGTTAACATTATCTCCGGGACAACCGTTGTATATGATGTTATACTCCGCGGCCATTATTTTCTTCTGCTTCTTCTATACTGCGTTGGTATTTAACCCGCGCGATACAGCAGATAATTTGAAGAAATCTGGTGCCTTTATCCCTGGGATCCGTCCTGGTGAGCAGACATCTAAATACATTGATAAAGTGATGACCCGGTTAACCTTAGCAGGTGCCTTGTATATAACCTTTATCTGTTTGGTTCCTGAGTTCATGATGGTGGCGTGGGACGTACAGTTCTACTTCGGTGGTACTTCACTGCTGATTATTGTCGTCGTTATTATGGATTTTATGGCACAGGTACAGACCCATCTGATGTCGCATCAGTATGATTCTGTGCTTAAAAAGGCAAATCTTAAAGGCTTCAGCCGTTAAGATAGTTTGCGGAGTTAAGTTATGAAAGTACGAGCTTCCGTTAAGAAGATCTGCCGTAACTGCAAAGTGATCAAGCGTAACAACGTTGTTCGCGTAATTTGCAGTGAGCCGAAGCACAAACAGCGCCAAGGCTAATAGCAGAACAAAATGATATTGTGGGCTGAACTGATTGGTTTAGCCCCTTTATCGTTTGCAAAACAAGCGCCATTTGAGTATCCTTACGGGCTTTTCAAATTGGCTTTATTAAACTCTATTAAAGGAGAACGTTAGTGGCCCGTATCGCTGGCATTAACATCCCCGATAATAAACATGCGGTTATCTCTTTAACCTATGTTTATGGTATCGGTAAAACCCGCTCTAAAGCGATTTTAGCTGCAGTGGGTATCGAAGAAAGTACAAAAATTGCTGCGTTAACCGACGCTCAGTTAGATACTCTTCGTGACGAAGTTGCAAAATACACCGTTGAAGGTGACTTGCGCCGTGAAATCACATTGAACATTAAGCGTTTAATGGACCTGGGCTGTTACCGTGGCTTGCGCCACCGTCGTAGTCTGCCGGTTCGTGGTCAGCGCACTAAAACTAATGCGCGTACCCGTAAGGGCCCACGTAAAGCGATTAAGAAATAAGGTGATTCAACATGGCTAAAGCACCAGTTCGTACTCGTAAACGGGTAAAAAAGCAAGTTTCTGACGGTATGGCTCATATCCATGCTTCTTTCAACAACACCATCGTGACGATTACTGATCGTCAGGGTAATGCACTGTGCTGGGCAACTGCCGGCGGTTCAGGTTTCCGTGGTTCACGTAAATCTACTCCGTTCGCTGCTCAGGTAGCTGCAGAGCGTGCAGGTACTGCTGCGCTGGAATATGGTGTAAAGAACCTTGAAGTGTTTGTGAATGGCCCAGGCCCAGGCCGCGAATCAGCGATTCGTGCTCTGAACGCCGCTGGTTACAAAATCACAAATATCACCGACGTGACGCCTATCCCGCATAACGGATGCCGTCCACCTAAAAAACGTCGCGTGTAATTACAGCGCTTCACGGATTATTGGAGAAAGAAGATGGCAAGATATTTGGGCCCTAAGCTCAAACTCAGTCGTCGCGAAGGTACAGATCTGTTCCTGAAGAGCGGCGTAAGAGCAATCGATTCAAAGTGTAACTTAACCACTGCTCCTGGTCAGCACGGCGCTCGTCGCGGCCGCTTATCAGACTACGGTTTACAGTTACGCGAAAAACAAAAAGTACGTCGTATGTATGGCGTATTAGAAAAGCAGTTCCGTAACTATTACAAGGAAGCTGCTCGTTTGAAAGGTAATACAGGTGAAAACCTGTTAGCGTTGTTAGAATCACGCTTAGACAACGTAGTATACCGTATGGGTCTGGCCAGTACGCGCGCTGAAGCACGTCAGCTGGTAAGCCACAAAGCCATCATGATTAACGGCCAAGTGCTTAACATTCCATCATACAAAGTATTACCTGAACAAGTGATCTCTGTTCGTGAAAAAGCTAAAAAGCAAGCCCGTATTGGTGCTGCGCTTGAAGTTGCTGCACAACGTGAGAAACCAACTTGGATTGAAGTAGACAATACGAAACTTGAAGGCGTGTTCAAACGTCTGCCAGAGCGTTCAGATCTGTCTGCTGACATCAACGAACAGTTAATCGTCGAGCTTTACTCTAAGTAAAGCTAATTGTTAAGAGAGGGTACAATGCAGGGTTCTGTCACCGAATTCCTTAAGCCGAGATTAGTTGGTATCGAAAAAATCAACCCAACTCGTGCCAAAGTTACTTTGGAACCACTTGAGCGCGGTTTCGGGCATACCTTGGGCAACGCGTTACGTCGTATTCTATTGTCATCTATGCCAGGTTGCGCAGTGACTGAAGTAGAAATTGACGGCGTGCTGCACGAGTACAGTGCCAAAGAGGGTGTGCAGGAAGATATCATTGATATCCTACTGAACCTGAAAGGCCTTGCCGTCCGCCTGGAAGACAAAGATGAAGTCACACTGACTTTAACGAAGAAAGGTGCTGGCCCTGTAACTGCTGGTGACATCCAGCACGGCGACGGTGTGGTTATTACCAACCCTGAGCACGTGATCTGCAACCTGACTGGCGAGACTGAATTCAGTATGCGCCTGAAAGTTGAGCGTGGTCGCGGTTATGTGCCTGCATCAGCGCGTTTGTCCTCAGATGATGACGAGCGTCCTATTGGTCGTCTGTTACTGGACGCGTCATTCAGCCCGGTAGAGCGTATTGCCTACTCAGTTGAAGCGGCTCGGGTAGAACAGCGTACCGATCTGGACAAACTGATCATCGATATGGAAACCAATGGCACTGTAGAGCCAGAGGAAGCCATTCGCCGCGCTGCCACCATCCTGGCTGAACAGCTGGAGTTCTTCGTTGAACTGCGTGACAAGAGCGAGCCGGAAAAACGTGAAGAGAAGCCGGAGTTTGATCCGATTCTGTTGCGTCCGGTCGATGATTTGGAATTAACAGTTCGTTCTGCTAACTGCTTGAAGGCAGAGCAGATTCAGTACATTGGTGATCTGGTTCAGCGTACCGAGGTTGAGTTACTTAAAACACCTAACCTGGGTAAAAAGTCGCTTACCGAAATCAAAGACGTGCTGGCATCACGCGGTTTATCACTGGGCATGCGCCTGGAGAACTGGCCGCCAGCGAGTCTGGTAAATAAAGACTAATCAGATACCAGTTTCTGGTTTAGTGAGAAGGAATAGATCATGCGCCATCGCAAGAGTGGTCGTCAATTAAACAGGAACAGCAGCCACCGTACGGCAATGTTCCGCAACATGGCAAGCTCGTTGGTGAAGCACGAAATCATCAAAACGACTTTGCCAAAAGCTAAAGAGTTACGTCGTGTGATCGAGCCATTGATCACGCTGGCAAAGAATGACAGCGTTGCAAACCGCCGTCTGGCTTTTGCCCGTACTCGTGATAAGGAAGTAGTAGGTTTGTTATTCAACGTATTGGGCCCACGTTACAACGCGCGTCCAGGCGGTTACACTCGTATTCTGAAGTGTGGCTTCCGTGCCGGCGATAACGCACCTATGGCTTACATCGAATTAGTCGATCGTCCAGAAGTGGGCGCTCTGCCAGTTGAAGAAACTGCTGCTGAGTAAGCACTAATGAATTAAAAAGCCGGGCTTAGCCCGGTTTTTTTATGCTTGTTTGTTTTTCTATCTGCTAATTCGTACTATGGTGCTTTAGATTTAGCCCAGGTATCAATAATGCAAAAACTAACGTTATTCCTGCTATTTCTCTGTGCGCTTCAGGCGGTTGACGTTAAAGCGTCGACTGAAATCCAGTTCCAGCCGCTACAACTCCTGCTATCTCAGGCAACAGGTCAATATCCGATATTACAGCAAGTGCTGAGCAATCCGGAACCTTACCGGGTGCAAGTCATTTATACACGCATTGATCGCGACGTGGATAACATTCCACATCTTACTTACTATCAATACGGGCTTGATGATAATCGTTACTTCTATCCTGCCAGCACAGTAAAGCTACCTATAGCACTGTTGGCACTGGAATGGCTGGCAGAGCAAAACGTTGCCGACTTAAATGCAGACACGACGATGCTGACTGATGCCGCAACTGACTGGCAAACTTCACAAACTGTAGATCAAACTGCTGCCAAGGGGTTACCCAGTATTGCGCAGTATATAAAGAAAGTGTTGTTGGTCAGTGATAATGACGGTAGCAACAGACTATATGAGCTATTGGGACAGGATTTTATCAATCAGCGCCTGGCTGCTAAAGGGTTAGAGCATAGCCTGATCAATCACCGGCTCAGTGTGTCGTTAACGGCAGAGCAAAACCGGCAGGTTAATCCAATACGCTTTGTGGATAGTCATGGAAAGCCAATTCTGGCACTACCAGCCCGCAATACAGAGCAGCAGTATATTAACTCTGATAAGCCTACCTTGGGCAAAGCCTATATCAGTGGCACCGAGTTGATTAACGCACCAATGGATTTTACCGAGAAAAACCGCTTCAGTCTCACTGATTTTGACGGTGTAATAAAGCGGGTGATCTTTCCTCAGCTGTTCAAACAAAAAAAGGCGTTTAACATAAAGCCGGAAGATCGCGATCTGATATTGCGTTATATGGCGATGTTGCCACCTGACAGCATTAGCCCCGTCTATGATGCAGAACAGTACCCGGATAACTATTCGAAGTTTTTGTTGTTCGGCGGCAAAGAGCAACAAATACCGGCGCATATCCGCATCTTTAATAAAACTGGTTGGGCTTATGGTCATATTATTGATGGCGCCTATGTTGTCGATCTACAGCATAAGATCGAGTTCTTTATAACTGCTGTGATCTATGCCAATGAAAATGACACCTTGAATGATGATCTGTATCAGAGAAATGAAATCGCACTGCCATTCATGCGCCAATTAGGAGAATATCTGTATCAACATGAGTTAAACCGGCCAACAAAATATAAACCAGATCTGACAGAAGCCGTAAGAGTCACAGCATCTGCGGCTGAAATTGATTGAATTATAATCAGAAAACAGTGCTTTTTCGGTAATTCGGTCAAAAAGTGCGCGGTCGATCATCTTTCTGTAAAAAAGATCTTGATCGAATCAAAGCGATCTCTATAATGCGCACCACACAGACGGCAGCAAGCGAAAGCAGAAAGCGTCTGACTGAGGTGAAAGCCTCGCGTCATTGAGTAAACTCTGACGCACGCTCTTTAACAATTCGCAATCAATCATCTGAGTGGGCACTTACGATGGATTTTGGCAACGAAATTTAATCGGTTGAGTGACTACTACAGAAATGTTTTAAGTCAGTAAGACTGAGCGTCACTTCGGTGACAAAAAACTTTTAATTGAAGAGTTTGATCATGGCTCAGATTGAACGCTGGCGGCAGGCCTAACACATGCAAGTCGAGCGGGGTTTTCGGACCTAGCGGCGGACGGGTGAGTAATGTATAGGGAGCTGCCCGATAGAGGGGGATACCAGTT